>NZ_CP120373.1:308125-616250 GCF_029892065.1 Sinorhizobium garamanticum
CGACGAACCGACCAACCAGCTCGACCTCCGCAACCGCCGCATGGTCGCCAACACGATCGATGCGCTCGACGAAGACACCATCGTTATCACCCATGACCTTGCGCTCGTCGAAAGCGTCGAAAGGCTGTTGCTCTTCCACGAGGGCCGGCTGCTCGCCGATGGCAAACCTGCCGAAACGATCCGGCGCTATCACGAGGTCGCCGGATGCTGACGAGCCTCTATGTAGAGGGCAGAAGCTGGTTTCACCGCCTGCCGGTGCGCGCGAAACTCGTTGCTCTCCTGCTTCTCAGCCTCTCGCTTTTCGCGACGCAATCGCTCTATCTGCTTGCGCCCGCCTTCCTGCTCTCTGGATGGCTCTACTTCTCCCTCGGCCTGACGCTGCGCCAGGCACTCGCGCGCGTCGGTTTCGTTTTTTTCACCATCCTCGTCCTTGCTGCCGTCAACCTTTTCCTTCTTCCCCTCCCCGAAGTCGCCGCGCTGGTGCTGCGGCTGATGGCGCTCGTGTTCTTCGCCGCCGCGGTTACAGCGACGACGACAATCAGCGCCTTCATGGACGAGATCACGATCCTCCTGAAGCCGCTCGAGCGCATCGGGCTGCTCAATGCCGCCGACGTCAGCCTGGCAATCGGTCTCGTGCTGCGTTTCGTTCCCGACATTTTCGCCCGCTACGAGGCCATCCGCGAGGCGCATCGCGCGCGGGGCTTGCCAATACGACCGCTGACGATCATCGGGCCGCTTATCATCCTTACGCTCAAAGATGCGGATACGATTGCCGCAGCCATTGACGCTCGCGGATTTCGGCGGCAATAAATTCGCGCTTTCTAATAAAAGGTAGGACCACATGAACACCAGAGATCTCGTCCTGATCGCGCTTTTTGCCGCGATCGTCGTCGTACTTGGGCTTATCCCGCCGATCACGCTCGGTTTCATCCCGGTTCCGATCACGGCGCAGTCGATGGGCGTGATGCTCGCCGGCTGCATCATCGGCGCAAAACGCGGGGCGCTCGCCTTCCTGCTGTTCGTCCTCCTGGTCGCCATCGGCCTGCCCGTGCTCTCCGGCGGACGCGGCGGGCTCGCTGTTCTGGCTGGACCTTCGGGCGGCTTCATCCTTGGCTGGGCTGTCGCCGCCTATGTAACGGGCATCATCGCCGAACGCTTCATTCACGAGGGTCAGTCGGAGAGCCGTCAGTTCGGCGGGTTCTTCCTTGCCTCGGTCGTCGGCGGCATCGTCGTCCTCTACGGGATCGGCGTGCCATGGCTGTCCGCCGTCACCGGCACGCCGCTGCTCGCGGCCGCGACCGGTTCACTCGCCTTCATCCCCGGCGATCTTCTGAAGGCGGCGATCGCGACCCTTGCCGCCCGCGCCGTCTACGCCGGCTATCCGCTGCTGCCGGTCCGCGCCTGAACCAATGCCGCTCGCCGAAGCAATCATGGGTCATGCGGGTGAACGCCCGCATGACCCGGCTTTCCACATCGAGGACCGGGTCTTCTCCTTCGGAGAACTCGCCGCCGACGCAAGTCGCATCCTGCGCACGATCGAACAATCCGTGCCAGCCGGTACGGACGGCAGCGTTCTTTCAGGCCGCGCGCGGCTGATCGCGCTGCAGACCGGCAATCACCCGCTCTTTGCCGCTGCCTTCATCGCCGCGACCGCCGGCGGCAATTGCGCCGCGCTCATCGATCCGCATCTGCCTGAGCCGACGCGCCGGCGGATGATCGAGCAGCTGCGGCCCGACATCGTCGTCCATCCGGAGGGCGATACGCTACGGCTCGGACAGCCGGCGGCGGGCGAAAACACTCCCATCGACACCGCCGCCGATGGCATCGGTACCATCCCTGTCGGCGACGGCGGCGAACCTTTCCTCATCGTCTTCACCTCCGGCACGACGGGAGAACCGAAAGCGATCATCCGCGATCGCCGGTCCTGGCGTCTCAGCCTCGAAACCGGCCAGAGCTTTTTCGGGATCGGGTCCGGAACGACAACCTATGCTCCAGGGCCGCTTGCCCACGGCCTGACGCTCTATGCGCTTGCCGAAAGCTTGAAGGCAGGCGCCGAATTCATCGGCGCCCACCATTTCGACCCCCGGCAAGCCGTGGCGACGATCGCAGCGAGGAAGGTCAAGCGACTCGTCCTGGTGCCGACGATGCTGCGACGGCTCTGCGAGCAGGTGCGAGGCTCGACCACCCTGCCCTTAGTCGAAGCAATCACCGTCGCCGGCGCCAAGCTTACGCCCGCGGACCGGAAGGCCGCGCGCCTTGCCTTTCCCGAGGCGCGCGTCATCGAGTATTACGGCGCGTCCGAGCTCGGCTTCATTACCGTCGCCGGTGCAGCCGACAACCACGCGCCGACGGCCGTCGGCAAGGCGTTCCCCGGCGTCCGGCTCCAGATCCTCGACGAGGCGGGAGGTCGCCTTCCCGCAGGCGAGACCGGTACGATCTTCGTCGAAAGCGCGCTCATATCCGATGGTTATGTTGCGGGCGGCGATGGCGCAGGGTTTCGCCGGCACGGCGATCTCGCAACGGTCGGCGATCTGGGCTTCCTCGACCCTGACGGCACGCTGCATCTGATCGGCCGTTTTGGAGGGATGGTGCTTTCGGGCGGCAACAACATTTATCCGTCCGAGGTCGAGGCCGTTATCATGGCCGCCGACAATGTGAGCACCGTCCAGGTCCTGGGCCTCGACCACCCCGACCTCGGCAGCGAGCTCGCAGCCATCATCGAGCCGCGCGGCGAGGCTTTCGACCATCTTTCACTCGAACGTCATCTTGCTGCCGCCCTGCCGCGCTACAAGCATCCGCGCAAGATCTGGCTCTGCCGTGCAATGCCGATGACGGCCTCCGGCAAGATCGCCACCAAGGAGCTCCGGCAATGGATCGCGGAGGGGAACGGTGCCCTTGAACGCCTCATATGACCCGGCCCGCACACCCGTCATCATCGCCGCATTGCGTACCCCGATCGGCCGTGTAAACGGCAGCCTGGCCAAGGTTGAACCGGCGACGCTCGCCGCCCCGCTGATTGCCCGGATCATTGCCGACCTCGGCATCGACCGTGATGAAATCGACGACGTGCTGCTCGGTAATGCCGCCAACAGCGCCGGAAACCTTGCGCGGCTTGCGGCGCTCGAAGCCGGCCTGCCGGTTGCGATTCCCGGCGTCACCATCGACCGGCAATGCGGCTCGGGCCTCGAAGCCATCATACTTGCGGCGCGGCAGATTCAGGCCGGCGCGGGACGGTTCTACCTCGCTGGTGGCAGCGAAAGCGCCAGCCGCGCCCACATCCGGCTTCGCCCGCCGCTTGAGCGCGACGAGGAACTTCAGCCGGTCAGGCGGGCGCGGATGGCACCCGATGCTATCGGCGACCCGGATATGGGCGTTGCCGCCGAGAACGTCGCTGCTGCCTGCGGCATTTCCCGCGAACGGCAGGATCAGTTTGCCCTGGAAAGCCACCGCCGCGCCGTTGCGGCCGCGGCGGTTGGGAGGTTCCAGCGCGAGATCGTTCCAGCGTCGACACCAGCGGGTCTTGTCTCCAGTGATGAATGTCCCCGGGCAAACGCGGCGGCCGAGACGCTTGCGCGGCTGAAGCCGGTTTTCGTCAAGGATGGCACCGTGACGGCCGGCAATGCCTGTCCGATCAATGACGGAGCCGCCATGGTGCTGGTAACGAGCCTCACCGAGGCGCGCCGGCTTGGTGTTCAGTTTGCCCTGGAGTTCGTCGACGCGGCGACGGCGGGCGTTGATCCGAACCTGCTCGGGCTCGGTCCGGTTCCGGCGATGGCGAAACTTCGCGCACGCAATCCGGCGCTCGATGTCGCCGCAGTCGATTTCATCGAATTCAACGAGGCTTTCGCTTCACAGGTTCTCGGCAGCCTCGACCAACTCGATATCGCATCGGCCCGCGTCAATCTCGACGGCGGGGCGATTGCGCTCGGCCATCCCTACGGCGCGTCGGGGACAATTCTCGTCGTCAGGCTGTTTTCGCAGATGCTTGCGGCTGCATCCGACACAGAGGGCCTGGCGATGATGGGGATCGGCGGTGGCATGGGCGTGGTCGCCCACTTCCGCAGCCTCCGGCCCAATCACGCGAGATAGGTGGTCAGCCATTCGCGTGTGGCGACAGGCAGCGGCACCGGGGCATGGCGAGTGGGATCGACCGCCACCCAGACAATCTCGACCTCGGCGACAAGCTGGCCGCCAGCCTCGACGCGCACCGCAAAGCTCACCGAACTGCCGCCGATCTTCGAGACGTTGACGATGAAACGAGCCGGCTCGTCGTAGCGCAGACCGCGGTGGAAGACGCAGGCCGAGCGGCGCACGAGATAGGCAGGCTCGTTCCTGACGGTCGGCCGGTGGCGCCAGAGGTCGGACAAGGCAGCCTCTGCATGGGCGTAGTAGGCCGCATTGTGCATGTGGCCGTGCATGTCTATATCGCGAAACGGAATGCGGATTTCCGTTACATTTTCCCGTTGCGTGCCGTCCATGCGAGGCCCTCACGATGCGCTCTTCTCTGGTTAGACAGTTTGGCGACCCCGGACAAGTGATCGAACTCGTCGATATCGATCGCGCCATGCCGGGAGCGCGAGAAGTCGAGATCGCCATCTCGCTTTCGGCCATCAATCCATCGGACCTGATCCCCGTCACGGGGGCCTACAGCGCGCGTACCGTGCTGCCCTTCGTTCCCGGTTTTGAGGGCGTCGGCGTGGTCACCCGGATCGGGGCGGGCGTAAAGGATATGAAGCCCGGAGATCGGGTGATCCCGATCGGCGCGAGCGGCCTGTGGCAGCAGTTCCTCGTCCGCCCGGCCGAATGGTGTTTTACCGTTCCGGACGACATCGACGACCAGCAGGCTGCCACGAGTTACGTCAACCCCCTGACGGCTCTAAGGCTCGTCGAGCAATTGCGAGAGCATTTCGGGTCGCTTAAGGGCCGCAGCGTCGGCGTGACCGCGGCCGGCTCCGCTATCGGCGGCATGCTCCTGCGCCTGCTCGCACTGGAGGAAGTGACGACGACCGCCATCGTTCGAAGCGAAAAGAGCATGAGCCGCCTTCGCCATGCGGACCGGACCATCGTCGCAGACGGCGTTAGCCTTCCGCCACGGCTCGCTTTCGACGCCGTGCTCGATGCCGTGGGCGGAACTTTGGCGGGTGGGTTGGTTACACGCTCCGTTCAGTCAGGTGGGATCTTCATCCAGTACGGTGCCTTGAGCGGTGTGCCGGTGCCGCAGGCGGCAATCAGCGGCCGGCTGGACGTCCGTTTCGCCTTCCTTTGGCTTAGGACCTGGGTGCATTCGGCCGGCCGCGATGCGCTCGAAGCCGCCTTCGAGCGAAGCTTTGCGGGTCTGCGCGACGGGCTGTTTGCCAGTCCGGTCGCAGCCATTTATCCGTTGAGCCGTCTCGCGGAAGCCCTGGCGCATCAGGTGGATCCGCTCCGCGAAGGCAAGATCCTGCTCGATCCGCGCTGTTGAAAATCGGCACTTTCACCGCGTGCACCATGGACCTCTGGCAGTCCGCGCACTAGTTTTCCGCCATGGCTACGTTCCTCTACGAAAATCCGGTCTTCCTGGAGCACAAGGTTCCCGAGGGTCATCCCGAGCGGCCGGACCGGCTGAGGGCGCTGAACCTGGCGCTGGAGCATCCGAATTTTGCCGAGCTTAAACGGATCCGGGCGCCAAGGGGCAGCGAGGATCTGGTTCTGCTCGCCCATCCGGAAGAACACCTGAGGTCGATCGTCCGGGAGATTCCTGAAGAAGACATAAACCAGTTCGAGGCGGATACCTGTGCGAGCCCGCAGAGCCTTGTTGCGGCGCTGACGGGTATCGGCGGCGCCGTCGCGGCGGTGGACGCCGTCTTCGCCGGAGAGGCGCACAACGCATTCGTCGCGGCACGTCCGCCGGGACACCACGCCGAAAAAAAGAAGGCGATGGGCTTCTGCTTCTTCAACACGATTGCGATCGCCGCGCGCCATGCGCAAAAGGCGCACGGGGCCGAGCGCGTCGCGATCGTCGACTGGGACGTCCACCACGGCAACGGCACGCAGGACATTTTCTGGGACGACCCGTCGGTGCTCTTCTGCTCGACCCATCAGATGCCGCTCTATCCCGGCACCGGCGCCAAGGACGAGACGGGTGTTGATGACAACATCGTCAATGCCCCGCTCTCGCCGAACAGCGGCAGCGAGCATTTCCGCGACGCTTTCCGGACGCGGGTGCTCAGCGCACTCGATGATTTCCGTCCCGACTTCGTCCTGATCTCCGCCGGCTTCGATGCCCATCACCGCGATCCGCTGGCGCAGATCAACCTCGTGGCCGAGGATTTCGACTGGGCAACCGGCCGCCTCATGGAAGTCGCCGGCAGGACCGCCGGCAACCGTATCGTCAGCCTACTCGAGGGCGGCTATGACCTGCAGGGACTCGCCGAATCGGCGGGTATGCATATTTTGAGATTGATGAGAGGGTAATTGATGAACACCACCACGCAACAGGACGTTTCCGCCCTCTCCTTCGAGCAGGCCGTCGAAGAATTGGAGCGTATCGTCTCGGCGCTCGAACGCGGCGACGTCGCGCTCGACAAGTCGATCGAGATCTACGAGCGCGGTGAGGCGCTGAAGAAGCATTGCGAGATGCTTCTGAAGGCCGCCGAGGACCGCATCGAGAAGATCCGGCTCGACCGCGCCGGCAAGCCGCAGGGCGTGGATCCACTCGACGCAGATCAGTGAGTTAGCGGGAGGAGGTTGTGCCAGCCTTCGCCCCTCATCCGCCTGCCGGCACCTTCTCCCCGCAGGCGGGGCGAAGAAGACTCGCGGCACACAGCTTGTTCCGTTCCGGACAAATCCTCGCGACAAGCAACTGTCCCCTCTCCCCGCGAGCGGGGCTAGGGTGAGGGGCGGCCCGCGCGTTCGGCGTTGCCGGTACGCGAAACACTGCGTCTCCCGATTGTCGCCACCGGAGCGGCAGCATTGAGGATAGTCTCAACCTATACGCCACCAACGGAGTGATTGCCATGTCGTTTTTTCCGGGTCCCGATCCGCTCGCTGGTGACAAGCCCGCCTGCGACGCCATCGAACATCTCATCATTCCGCGCACCAGTGACATCGGCGGCCTCGCGGTTCGCCGGGCACTGCCGACCGCAAGGCGCCGCCTGGTCGGTCCCTTCATTTTCTTCGATCGGATGGGGCCGGCGCTACTTCGGGCCGGCCAGGCAATCGACGTTCGCCCGCATCCGCATATCGGCCTTTCGACCGTCACCTATCTCTTCGACGGCGAGATCAAGCACCGCGACAGCCTCGGCACCGAAATGGTGATCCGCCCCGGAGACGTAAACCTTATGACCGCTGGCCGCGGCATCGTGCATTCCGAACGCTCACCGGAAAATCAGCGCAACCACGAACGTTCGCTGTCGGGCCTGCAAACCTGGCTGGCGCTCCCTGACCACAAGGAAGAAATCGACCCGCTCTTCGATCACACGGAAAAGCATATGCTGCCGGCTCTTTCCGATGGCGGCGTCCAGGCGCGCGTTGTCATCGGGGGGTTCGAGGGTGCGACCTCGCCGGTCTCCACCTTTACCGATACGATTTACGTCGACCTGATGATCGAACCGGGCAAGAGCGCGCCGTTTGCGGCCAATTGGGAAGAACGGGCGCTCTACATCCTTTCCGGTGAAGCGATCATCGCCGGCGATCACTTTGCCGACAACCAGCTGCTCGTCTTCCGCCCCGGCGATGAAATCACCGTGACGGCGGGTCCTGCGGGCTGTCACGTCATGCTGTTCGGTGGCGCCGCTCTCGGCTCGCCGCGCCACATCTGGTGGAATTTCGTTTCCTCGTCCAAGGACCGGATCGACAAGGCAAAGGAAGAATGGCGCACCGGGCGCTTCGATATCGTGCCGGGGGACGAGGAAGAGTTCATACCTTTGCCCGAAAGCTAAATTTCGTTAAGCTCTTGGTTGAAGTCGCAGGAAAGCCTAATTTTGCATTCAACGGCGATAGCGTCTAAAGAGCCGTTCCGACGAACATTATCAACAGTTCGCGCGCCTTTTCTCCGGCGCGCATGAGGCATGCAGCGTGACACAACTGCCAACCAATCCTATGCCGGCGACACCATTGCTTGATCAGGTTAAGTTCCCCGACGATCTGAAGAAGATCGACGACAGGGATCTGCCGCAGCTGGCAAGTGAACTGCGCGCGGAAATGATCGATGCAGTGTCGCGCACCGGTGGCCATCTCGGCGCCGGCCTTGGCGTCGTCGAGCTGACGATTGCGATTCACAAGATTTTCGACACGCCGCATGACCGCCTGATCTTCGACGTCGGCCATCAGTGCTATCCGCACAAGATCCTGACGGGGCGGCGTGACCGCATCCGTACCCTGCGCCAGGAAGGCGGCCTTTCCGGCTTCACACGGCGCGCCGAAAGCGAATACGACCCCTTCGGCGCGGCGCATTCCTCGACTTCGATCTCCGCCGGGCTCGGCATGGCAGTCGCCGCCGATCTCGACGGCAAGTCCCGCAACGTGATCGCCGTAATCGGCGATGGCGCGCTCTCGGCCGGCATGGCCTATGAAGCACTGAACAACGCCGGGGCGCTGGACGCGCGCCTCATCGTCATCCTCAACGACAACGACATGTCGATCGCGCCGCCGACCGGCGCGATGAGCGCCTATCTCGCGCGGCTTGCCTCCGGACGCACCTATATGGGCATCCGCGAGGTCGGCAAGAAGCTGACGGCTTATCTCGGCAAAAGTGTCGACCGGGCGATCACCCGCGCTGTCGAGCATGCGCGCGGCTATGTCACCGGCGGCACGTTGTTTGAGGAAATGGGTTTTTACCACATCGGTCCGATCGACGGCCATTCCTTCGATCACCTGCTGCCGGTCCTGCGCAATGTCCGGGACAACGCCAAGGGTCCGGTGCTGATCCACGTGGTGACGCAGAAAGGCAAAGGCTACCCGCCGGCGGAAGCGGCTGCCGACAAGTATCACGGTGTCAACAAGTTCGACGTGATCACGGGTGCCCAGACGAAGGCGAAGCCCAATGCGCCGGCCTATACCTCGGTGTTCGCGGAAGCGCTCATCCAGGAAGCGAGCCTTGACGATAAGATCGTCGCCATTACCGCCGCCATGCCGACCGGCACCGGCCTCGACAGGTTCGCATCTGTCCATCCCTCGCGTTGCTTCGATGTCGGTATCGCTGAGCAGCACGCCGTGACCTTCGCGGCGGGCCTCGCGGCAGAAGGTTACAAGCCTTTCGCGGCGCTCTATTCCACTTTCCTGCAGCGCGCCTACGACCAGGTCGTCCATGACGTGGCGATCCAGGGCCTGCCCGTCCGCTTCCCGATCGATCGCGCCGGCTTCGTCGGCGCCGACGGGCCGACGCATGCCGGGTCGTTCGATACGACCTATCTCGCCACGCTGCCCGGCTTCGTGGTGATGGCCGCCGCCGATGAGGCGGAACTGAAACATATGGTGCGCACCGCGGCGGCCTATGACGAAGGCCCGATTTCCTTCCGCTATCCGCGCGGCGAAGGCGTCGGCGTCGAACTGCCCGAACGTGGGCAGATCCTGCAGATCGGCAAGGGGCGCATCGTCAAGGAAGGCTCGAAAATCGCGCTGCTTTCGTTCGGCACGCGGCTTGCCGACTGTCTGATGGCGGCGGAAGATCTGGACGCTGCTGGCCTCTCGACGACGGTTGCCGACGCGCGTTTTGCCAAGCCGCTCGACCACGACCTCATCCGCCAGCTTGCGCGTCACCATGAAGTGCTGGTCACCATCGAAGAAGGCGCTGTCGGCGGCTTTGCAAGCCACGTGCTGCAGTTCCTTGCAATGGACGGCCTGCTCGATGGCGGACTCAAAGTGCGGCCAATGGTGATGCCGGACATCTGGATGGAACAGGCCAAACCCGAAGCCATGTATGCCGCGGCCGGGCTCGACCGGGCCGGCATCGTCTCGACCGTCTTCCAGGCGCTTGGCCAAAAACAAACTGTCGGCCTCGGGGCGGCTGGCTGAAGCTTTACCCAGCAAGGCAAAAAGCCCGACCAATGCGGTCGGGCTTTTTGTTTCTGCAAGGTCAACGTACCGATCAGAACTCGGTCCAATCCTGGCTCTGCGCCAGCGCCGCAGAGCCAAAGGACCGTGCCAGTTTCTGACCCAGTTGCCGAGCGGGGGACGCAACGGGCCTCGCTGTCGACGAAGAAACCGCCACGGCCGCCCGGCGGCGATCGCCGAGATTGAACTGCGCGATGAGGCTGTCCAGAGCCGTCGCCTCACGCGCGAGGTTGTGGCTGGCGGCCGTCGATTGCTCAACCATCGCCGCATTCTGCTGCGTGCCCTGATCCATGGCGTTGACCGCCGTATTGATCTCCTGCAGTCCGGTCGATTGTTCGCGGGCGGCAGTGACGATTGCGCTCACATGCTGGTTGATCTCGCGCACCTCGCGGACGATCGCTTCAAGGGCCTCGCCCGTCTCGCCGACGAGTTCGACGCCGGCGCGCACCTGGTTGCCGGAGGTCATGATGAGCGCCTTGATTTCCTTGGCCGCGTTTGCCGAACGCTGCGCAAGCTCGCGCACCTCCTGCGCGACGACGGCAAAGCCCTTGCCCGCCTCGCCGGCGCGGGCGGCCTCGACGCCGGCGTTGAGCGCCAGCAGGTTGGTCTGGAAGGCGATTTCGTCGATGACACCGATGATGTTCGAGATTTCGCCCGACGATTTTTCGATCTCGTGCATGGCGCTGACGGCGCGGCGAACGACCTCGCCGGACTTTTCCGCTCCTTGGCGTGTACGCTCGACGAGAACCCCGGCATCTTCGGCGCGTTTGGTCGAATCGCGCACCGTCGTCGTGATCTCTTCCAGTGCCGCCGCCGTTTCCTCGACCGAAGCGGCCTGCTGTTCGGTGCGCCTCGCCAGATCGCTTGCGGCTTCGCGGATCTCAGCGGCGCCGGCATTGATGGCGCTTGCATTCTCGCCGACGGCGCGGAGCGTCGCCTGAAGCTTCTCCAGCGACTGGTTGAAGTCCACGCGCAGCGGGTCGAGGCGTTCGGCAAACGGCACCTCGATACGATGGGCGATATTGCCTTCGGCAAGGGCTGCGAGCCCGCCGCCGAGCGCTTCCATCGCGGAGCGGATCTCGGCCGCCTCGCGTGCCCTGTCTGCATCCGCTCGGCCCCGTTCGGCTTCAGCCTCGCTCCTCATCCTTTCGGTTTCACCGGAAAGCCTGAGCTTTTCGACCGCAGCTTCGCGGAAGACAAGCACCGCACGTGCCATCCGCCCGACCTCGTCCTTTCGGTCGAGGGCCGGTACCCCGATGTCATGACTGCCGGCGGCGAGGCGGCCCATCGCCCCGGTCATGCCGACGATCGGGCGCACGATCACGCGCGAGAGCACCCACGCCATCAGGACCGCCGCCACGGTCGCGGCGACGGCGCCCAAACCGAGCGCCGCAAGCAGAACAGAAGTGGCATTCGCCTGGAGAGCCTCCTGTTCGGCCGACCAATTGCGCGCCTGCTCCTTTATCTTGGCTGCCGCCTCGCGGAACGCGTCGAGCTGGCCCTTGGTGGCGTTGCGGCCAATCTCGATGACCTCGATGATCGGCATTTCCGTCGTGCGGCGTGCCTCCAACTGCGGCTTGGCGAGTTCGTTGTAATAGACGTCGGCGGCCTTCTGCATATTGCCGATAAGGGTCAGCAGCTGCGCCTCGTCCGAGGCCGCCTGGCGAGCAGCGGCAATGCTCTGCTCCATCCGTTCGCGATTTGCGAAGACATCGTTGTAAGTGCTGTCGCTGCGGAAGAGCAGGAAGCCGCGGAGATTGACCGCCTGCTCCAGCATCGCCTGGGAAGCCTCGTCGATGAGGGTGACGAGCCGTTGAGACTGGCTCTGTCGGATCGATGCCTGCCTTGCGAGCTCGGCTTTCGAGTAGACGATCGCAGACACGGCCAGGAAGAGCGCAATCAGCCCCGCAAAGGTCAGGCCGAGTTTGCGGCTGAGGGAAATGTTCTTCAGAGACATGGGAGGTAGGATCCTGCTTCAGGAATACACGCGGACGCGCACCCGGTTCGGTGCCGTGGGAGGCCGGCCGGCTCGGATGGCGCCAAGAAACATGGGATATGGCAGAGGAACGGAACCGATCATGGTTCGTCGGGAAGGCTTTGCCAGCCGGGAAGATCCCACGCGTTGATTTAATTTCGCTTAATTCGTCGGCCGCCATCCTGATCTCTTGCATTGCGCCGCGCTACGCGCGATGACGGGCCATGTCCACTGAAACAAACATGACGATCCGCCTCGACCAGTTGCTCCTGAACAAGGGTCTGGTCGCCAGCCGCGCCCGCGCGCGCGATGCCATCCAGCGAGGTACCGTCAAGGTCGACGGCCGCACCGTTACCAAGCCCGCCGCCACGTTCGGCGAAGGCGTCGCGATCACCATCGACGATCCGGCGCAGGCGTATGTTTCCCGTGCGGCGCTGAAGCTCGTCGCCGCCCTCGACCATTTCGGCCTCGACCCAACCGGGCAGACCTGCATCGATATCGGCGCCTCGACCGGCGGATTCACGGAGGTGCTGCTCATGCGCGACGCCCACCATGTCGTGGCTGTCGACGTCGGCCACGGACAGATACACCCGCGCATTGCGGAAGATCCGCGCGTCACCAATATCGAAGGGCTGAACGCCCGGGCGATGACGATCGCGGACGTCGGCGATCATGCAATCACCTTCGTCGTTTCCGACGTCTCCTTCATTTCTTTGAAACTGGCGCTCCCGCCCGCGCTCGGCATGGCCGAACCCGGCGCGCATTGCGTGCTGCTCGTCAAGCCGCAATTCGAGGCCGGCCGCGAGGCGATCAGCAAGGCCGGGCTGCTCAAGGATCCGGAGAGCGCCCCTGCCGTCGCCGCCGAATTGGAGCGCTGGCTTGTGGAGGACATGGGCTGGCGGAGCCTTGGTCTCATTCCGTCCCCCATCGCCGGCGGCGAGGGCAATACCGAATTCCTCCTTGCCGGTGTGAAGCCATGAGCACGCAGACCGTCACGATCGCCCGTCTTGGTGCACAGGGCGACGGAATCGCGCAGACCGAAGCGGGCCCGGTCTATGCGCCGTTCACCCTCCCCGGCGAAACCGTCTCGCTTGCCGTCAACAAGGCTCACGGCACGCTGATCTCGGTGAAGGAGTCTTCCCCCGACCGGGTCGAGCCGAAGTGTAGTCACTTCGGCCCCGACGGCGTTAATGGCACCTGCGGCGGCTGCACACTGCAGCACGCATCCGACGACCTGTATCACGCCTTCAAGCGCAATATCGTCATTGATGCGCTGAAGTCGAAGGGATTGACGCCAGAGGTGGCGCCGCTGGTCATTGCCCATCCCGGCGAGCGCCGGCGCGTCGTCTTCACCGCGCGGCGGACCGAGAAGGAATTGCTGCTCGGCTTCAACCAGGCGGAAAGCCACCACATCGTGGCGATCAGCGAATGTCCCATCACGAGCCCGGGCATCGTCTCCCGGCTCGCGACCATTCGCAAGATCGCGGCCGCGATGGCGTCGGGCGCCGAGCCGTTCCGCATCACCGTGCTTGAAACCAACGCCGGTCTCGACCTCGCCTTCGAAGGCATCAAGCTCGGGGACAGAGAGCGTCGCCTGACAGTAGAGGC
Organism: Sinorhizobium garamanticum; assembly: GCF_029892065.1. Taxonomy (NCBI): domain Bacteria; kingdom Pseudomonadati; phylum Pseudomonadota; class Alphaproteobacteria; order Hyphomicrobiales; family Rhizobiaceae; genus Sinorhizobium; species Sinorhizobium garamanticum. The sequence continues at coordinate 321,741 of NZ_CP120373.1, forward strand.
TGTGTTGGCCGAGCGGGGCATTGCGCGCGTCAGTCTCAATGGCGAGATCATCGTCGAACCCGTTAAGCCGGCGATCGATGTTGGCGGCGTTGCCGTGACACCGCCACCGGGAAGTTTTACCCAAGTGACGCGGCCTGCCGAAGAAGCGATGGCAAGGCAGGTGCTCGAGCATGTCGGCAAGGCCAAACACGTCGCCGACCTTTTCTCCGGTATCGGCACCTTCGCTCTCAGGATCGCGCAGAGGGCGCGCGTGCATGCCGTCGAGGGCGATGACAAGGCGTTGAAAGCGCTGGACTTTGCCGCGCGCAACACGCAAGGCCTGAAGCCGGTGACGATTGAGAAGCGCGACCTTTTCCGCCGACCCATGATGGCACAGGAATTAAAGGCCTATGATGCGGTCGTCTTCGATCCGCCGCGCGCCGGTGCCGAGGCTCAATGCCACGAGCTCGCCCGCTCGGGCGTGAAGAAGATTGCAGCCGTCTCGTGCAATCCTGTGACGCTTGCCCGCGATCTCGCAATCCTCACCGCTGCGGGATATCGGATCACGTCGGTGACGCCGATCGACCAGTTTCTCTGGTCGGCGCATGTGGAAGCGGTCGCGACGCTGGAAAAACCCCAGAAATGACGAAGGCCCGGCAGCTACCGGGCCCCCAAATGTTTCCAGTCGCCTCTGATCAGGCCGCCCGGCGTCGGTAGCTTGCGGCGCTCGAATGGGTCGCCTGCGTCCCGCCAAGGTTGAACTGAGCGAGCAACGCGTTGAGTGCTGCCGCCTCCTGAGCGAGGCCGTGGCTTGCCGCCGTCTGTTCCTCGACCATCGCCGCGTTCTGCTGCGTGCCCTGATCCATGGTGTTGACGGCAGTATTGATCTCCTGAAGACCGGTCGACTGCTCGCGCGTCGCGGTCACGATCGCGCTGACGTGCTTGTTGATCTCCTGCACCTCGGCAACGATCGCTTCCAGTGCGCGGCCGGTGTCGCCGACGAGCGTCACGCCGGAACGCACCTGGTCGCCTGACGTCGTGATCAACGCCTTGATTTCCTTGGCGGCGTTGGCCGAACGCTGGGCGAGCTCGCGCACCTCCTGGGCGACCACGGCAAATCCCTTGCCGGCCTCGCCCGCCCGGGCCGCCTCGACGCCGGCGTTCAACGCCAGGAGGTTGGTCTGGAAGGCGATGTCGTCGATGACGCCGATGATGTTGGAAATCTCACCGGACGACTTCTCAATCGCGTGCATCGCCTGGACGGCGTTCTGCACGACTTCACCCGACTTCTCGGCACCGGCGCGGGTGCGGGCGACGAGTGCTCCGACCTCTTCCGCCCGGTGCGCGGAATCCTTCACCGTCGTGGTGATCTCCTCGAGCGCCGCGGCCGTTTCCTCGACTGAAGCTGCCTGCTGCTCCGTGCGACGGGCAAGATCGTCGGCGGCCGAACGGATCTCGCTGGCGCCGGCATCGATAGCGCGGGCGTTGACTCCAACCGCACGGAGCGTGTCGTGCAGCTTGGAGACCGAGTTGTTGAAATCGGCCCTCAGGCGATCGAGGCGATCGGCGAAGGGAGTTTCGATGCGGAAGGCGAGATCGCCGTTGGCCAGCCGGCCAAGGCCGGTCGCAAGCGCGTCGACCGCCTGCTGGACTTCCGCCGCATCGCGCGCCTTCTGGGCCTCTCGGTCCAGACGCTCGCGCTCGGAGAGCGAACGGTTGGCGTCCGCTTCGTCCTCGAGACGCGCGCGCTCGACGGCATTGGACCGGAAGACGGCGACGGCTGCAGCCATCGACCCGATCTGGTCGCGACGCGCCTCGCAGGGGATTTCGACGTCGATGTTGCCGGCGGCGAGCTTTTCCATGGTGCCAGTCATTTCGGTGATCGGCCGGATAACCAGGCGGCTGAGCAGCGTCGCGAGAAAGGCGATCATGACACCGACAGCGAGGATCGTCGCGACGGTAGCGGCGACGCGGAACTGGCTGATCGCCGAATAGGCGACGTCCGCATCCACGACGAAGCCGACATACCACTCGACCGAGGGAAGCCCCTTGACCGGGACAAAGCTGACCAGCATCGGCTTGCCGTCGAGCTCGGTATTGACGATGCCGCTACCGATCTTCGGCGTGCCGACCGGAAAGGCGTCGGCGAGCGTCTTCGTCACCAGCTTGGCATTCGGATGAACGAGAATTTGGCCTTCCTTGTTGGCAAGGAACGCGAAACCTTCGCCACCGACGTCGATCGAGTTGACCATGGAGACCAAGGTCTTCAGCGAGAAGTCGCTGCCTGCCACGCCGTAGAGCTTGCCGTCGTGCTTGACCGGCACAGCTGCGCTGATGATCAGATCGCCGCTGGAGGCGTCGATGTAGGGTTCGGTGAGCACGCGAGCATCGGCCTTGACGGCCTGCTGATACCAGGGGCGCTGCCGCGGATCATAGCCTTCCGGCATCGGCATTTCAGGCCAGGTGATGAACTTGCCGCTTTCGTTGCCGACATAGGTGGAGATGAATTCGGCGGTGAGAACGTCGTTCTTCAGAACCGGCTGGACACCGGCGTCGTCTCCGACGCGGCCGATGGCGTCGGCGACCATGGCCGTCAGCGTCACACGACCGTTCAGCCAGTTGGCGACGCTTGTCGCCGCCTGGTTGCCGGACGAGGCGATATTCTCCTCGACCGCCTTTGTAGTCGCAGCATTCTGTAGCGTATCGATATAGACGGAAAAGCCGGCAAAGGCGCCGACGACAACGCAGGATGCGGCAACGAGAATGCGCGTCATGAGATTCGATCGTTTGGACAAGGAAGGGCTCCCCTGGAGTGGCCGGCATTCTTCGCCGGACATGAGCTCGTGAGATTTCCCGCGAATAGCGGATCGGTCGCGGCAAGCGACGGACGAAGTTGCGGGAAAATGATGGACATGCCGCGAAGGCAAAACCGGCCATGCTTCATGCGGCCAGGGCCGCCCGCGCGACAGGCGTCCGCCTGTTCTCAGGGACGCCCGGCGCTCTTCTTCGGAACATCTTGTCCGCTTTTTCGTGTTTCCACTTTGAAGCCGGGATGCTCGAGGGGAAGGCCTACTGAGGCTGCACGCTAGCGACTGCTATTTAAGAACCGATTAAAATTGACATATGCAAGTTGAGGATATCCGCGGCAATGCGATCGCCATACGCGCGACACGCGATTGGCTGTCGCGCACCCGAAACTGGCTCGAAATCGCCGCGGAACTAGAGCCCTTCAGGGTTAAATGGAAACAGTTCTGTTGGCTCAAACGGAGTCGGATGGTCGACCGGCCGGCGCGCGGCGTAGCCAAAGCATACGGCCAAGCCGGCCGGCCGATCAGGCGGCCCGTTTCAGCCAACCCGAAGGGCCGGGCATCTTTCCGCCAGGCTCAGAGGCGATCGGCTCAGACGTACATCCGAGTACGCCCCTTCGCCGATCGCCTCTGCCCTGACGAAAACCTGCTCCGGCAGAACTGCTTCCATTTAACCCTGAAGGGCTCTAGCGGCGCATAAAGGCCTCGAAGGCCGCCCGCGCTTCCGCGCTCTTCAACTGCGCCGCAAAGTGCTGAGCCTCCTCGTCGATGCGAGCGAGCACGTCACTTCGATCCCCACGAATGAGGTCACGCGCGATGCGCAGAGCCTCCGGCGGCTTCCTGGCGAGGCGCGCCGCGAGCGAGAGCGTTTCTTCCTCCACCGCTTCCTGGCCGACGACCTTCCAGATCAACCCGGCCTGCAAGGCATCGGCGGCCGCGAGCGGTTCTCCAGCGGCGAGAAGCGCGAAGGCGCGCTGGTGCCCCATGATGCGCGGCGCGATCAGGCTGGATGCCGCCTCAGGCACCAGCGCGAGGTCGACGAAGGGTGTCTTGAAGACCGAGCGTGCTGAAGCAACCGTCAGGTCGCAGTGAAGATGGATGGTCGTGCCGATGCCGATCGCCAGGCCGTCGACGCCGGATACGACCGGCTTTCTCGCGCCCGCAAGCGCTCGCAGGAACTCGAGCACCTCGGTCCCCATCGTCCCGCCCAGGGCAAAGGCGAGAAAATCGGCCATGTCGTTTCCGGCGGAAAAGCATCCTTCCGTACCGAGGAAGGCCGTGACCCGGACAGCCGGATCGGTTCCCGCCACCGTCAGCGCGTTCGTCATCTTCGCGTACATCTCGCGCGTGATAGCGTTCTTCTTTTCCGGCCGGTTGAAGCGGATAACCTGGACGCCGGGGAAGGCCTCCGGGCGTTCTACAAGCACATGATCGGTCATGAGTTCCCCTTCCACGTCAAACGAGAGCGACGCGCGCGGCTGCAAGACTTGCGGCGCCACTAACGACGCGATCCTTGAGCGCGCCTGTTTCCGCGAGCAGGTTCTCCGCCGCGAACCGGCAAAGCGCGATGCGCGCATCTTCCTTTCCGTCGCCGGCGTCCGCCATCCCGCCCTTGGCGAGATAGGCGCCTGTCAGCACGAGCCCGAAGAGACGCTGATAGGCGGTTGCACCGGACAGCGCATCAGTAAGCTTTCCGCCACCCAGCGCAGCCAGCAGCCATTCGCTTGCGTCGGAGAGATCGGCGATCGCAGCATCGAGCCGCACCGCCGTCTCGCCGAAGCCCTTCCTGTTCGTGGCCCTGACAGCGGCGGCGATCTCACTCAGTTCGGCAATGAAGTCGCGCACATGTGCACCGTCGGACAAAGGCAGTTTGCGGGTGACGAGATCGATCGCCTGGATGCCGTTGGTGCCTTCATAGATCGGCGCAATGCGTGCATCGCGCAAGTACCGGGCGGCCCCGGTTTCCTCAATGAAGCCCATGCCACCATGCACCTGGACACCCAGGGACGCGACATCGACGCCGGCATCGGTGGCGAAGGCCTTTGCGATCGGTGTCAGCAGGCTCGAACGCTCCTGCCAATGGCGGGCCTGGTCGCCCTTGCTGGCGTGCGCCATGTCGACGGCGTGGGCGCAGGCATAAGCGATCGCGCGCGACCCTTGAGTCAGCGCCTTCATCGTCAAGAGCATGCGGGCGACGTCCGGATGCTCGATGATCGGGCTCATGCCCTCGCCGCTCCAGCCGGGCGCCCGGCCCTGCGTGCGTTCCTTGGCATAGTCGATCGCCTTCTGGGTGGCCGCGTCGGCGATCGCGACACCCTGGATGCCGACAGCGAGCCGGGCGTTGTTCATCATCGTGAACATGCAGGCGAGGCCACGGTTCTCCTCGCCGACCAGATAGCCGACCGCACCCTTTTCGTCGCCGAACTTGCCGTCACCATAGATCATCGTGCAGGTGGGCGACCCGTGAATACCGAGCTTGTGCTCGAGCGAGTGGCAGAAAAGATCATTGCGGGCTCCGAGCGAGCCGTCGGTGTTGACAAGGAACTTCGGCACGAGAAACAGCGAAATGCCTTTCGTGCCGGCGGGCGCGTCCGGGAGGCGCGCGAGCACGAGATGGACGATGTTGTCGGTGAAGTCGTGCTCGCCCCAGGTGATGAAAATCTTCTGGCCGAAGATGCGATAACTGCCGTCGTCGCGACGTTCGGCCCGCGTCTTGAGCACGCCCAGATCGGAGCCGGCATGCGGCTCCGTCAGATTCATCGTTGCGGTCCACTCGCCCGAAACCATTTTCGCGAGATACGTCGCCTTCAGCGCTTCGGAGCCGTGCTTTTCCAGGGCTTCGATGGCGCCCATGGTCAAGGTGGGGCCAAGCGCGAACGCCAGCGAGCCGGCGTTCCACATCTCCATCGCGGCGACGTGTAGCATGTGCGGCAGGTTTTGCCCGCCGAAGGCCTCGGGCGCTGTCAGTCCGTTCCAGCCGCCGTCGATCCAATTGTGATAGAGATCGCGCCAGCCATCCGGCGTCTTGACCGCACCGTCGACGAGCTGCGCGCCCTGCCGGTCACCGACGTCGCCAAGGGGGGCCACCTCTTCCGTCGCAAAACGCCCGGCTTCCGCAAGGATCGCATCGACCAAATCCTCACCAAGCTCACCAAAAACACCGGCGTCCAACGCCTCGGCCATGCCGGCCACGTGCTTCAGTGTGAATGCGATCTCGTCGACGGGTGCCTTGTACATGATATCCTCCCCGTGCAGCCATTGCCATTGTCGACCACGCTGCGCGTCCTGTTCAAACCGACACTATTTATTTTTACGTAAACGTCAACGTCAATTGCAGTCGGTTCGAACTGCGTAGGATTGTAACAAAACTGTCATCGAGGGCGATTAGAAGCCGAGTCCGGATTGCCCTCGGCAAGGCGCTGCGATGAACCTGATTTCTCCCGAGATACCGGGCCTTGTCTGGGCCTACCGCTTCATACCGGGGGAAAGCCGATGCCAGCGCATCGCAGCCGACGCCTCGGTAGAGAGCCTCTCGGCAGGCGACGGTTGGGTCTGGCTGCACCTGGCGCTCAGCGATGCGCGCACGCCCACGTTGATCGAACGCATCAGCAAACTGCCGCAGGCCGCGATCGCCACGCTGACCAGTCACGACACACAGGCTGCGATCACCGTTTCCGAGGACGTTGTCCATGGAACGCTGGTGGACTTCGAGCGCACGTTCGACGCGGTCACCAAGACGATCGGCTGGCTGCATTTCGCGGTCAGCGACAAGATCATCATCACGACGCGGCTGCACCCGCTGCGCAGCCTCGACCGCGTGAAGGCGGCCGTCGAGAAAAGCGCCAAATGCAACCGGCCGATCGACCTCTTCGAAATGCTGGTTGTCGAGTTCCAGAGAACGTTGATCACACTCGTCCTGGAACTGACCGAAGAGTTGAATGTCATCGAGGATCATGTCTACGGAGAGGCTGGCCATAGGCAGCAACCAGGGCTGGCACCGCTGCGCAGGACTGTGGTGCGACTGCATCGGCATCTGCGGACCATTCTCGCCCTCTTGCGGCGGGCCGGGGCATCGGAGGAGGACGAGGTGCCGCCGGGTTTCATCGACGCGTCCGAGAGGCTTTCCGATCGACTGGAGGCGGTAGACCGGGATGTCTTCGCACTCCAGGAACGCGCGAGGCTTCTGCACGAGGAAATCGACAGCAAGATTTCCTCGGAGACCAATCGGCATCTTTATATTCTGTCGCTGATGACGGCGTTCCTTCTGCCGCCGACGCTGGTGACCGGTTTCTTCGGCATGAACACGGGAGCCCTGCCCTTCGCCGATGGAAGCGGCACGCTCTACGCGGCGTTGATCATCGCCTTCTCCATGGGCCTTGCCTGGCTCATTCTCCGCCGGATCGGCATTCTGTAGGACACAGCGGTGTTCGCAGTGGAAAGGCCGCAACTCTGCGGCCTTCGTCATCCGGCTTTTAAGTCAGGTCGCCTCAGCTGTAGGGCGAATAGCACTGCCGCCGCGAGCCGCCATAGGGCTGATAGGTATTGTCATAAGCCCTGTAAGAGCGATAACGGGCATAGCACCATTCGACGTGCCTGTTGCCATAGCGAACAACCGGCGGACGGGCGACCGGTGGACGGACGATCGGTCCGCCGATAATCACGCCAGTGCCGAAGGCTCCCCTTGGGTACCACCAGCCATCGTAATAGCGATAGCCAGGGCGATAGTAACGATAGCCGCGGTAGCCGTTGTAATAATAACGGTCGCCGTAGCGATAATATCCGCGCGGCCGGTATTGGACGTCGGTGACTTCGCTCTCAGCTTCGATTTTTGGAGGCGTGGGTGTGAAAGCCTGCGACGGTGCGGCGGACGTCGCCAGCAACAAGGCGGCGAACGCCGCCGAGAGCCACTTCCCAGTCATTGTCTTCATGGTTTCCTCCATGACCGAAAGCCAGAAATCAACGGCGGAGGACGCATAAGTACCGGGTTTTTTCCCTCTTTTTGGAACATGCAGCCGGCGATTGCACCTCGCCATCGCAACACTTAGTGGACGGATGGCGGGATGAAAACCGCCTCGGCAAGGATTTTGCCGGTCAGATCGGCCACAATCCAAAGCCGAACTTGCGCATGACGCTTCTGCTGGAGGTCGGTGTACAGGAGCGATCGTCTCGCGCAGGATCGACAGGGGGCTGAGATTTACGACCTTTTAACGCTAATGTCGGCAATCTCAGAGAATGGAAAAGCGGGGACTCTCGATCTGGGGGATGATCTTGCGCCTGGCGGCCCTTATGGGCCTGACCTTCGCGGCGGTGCATGTTCACGCGCGTGATCTCGAACCCTGGAAGCAGCGGCAGAACGCCATCATCGTCGATGCCTATGAATTGAACAGCATCGACTGGGAAGCGATGCTGAAGGACAAGCGCATCGTCGGCTTCATCGCGAAAGCCTCCGACGGCCTGCCCGAAAGTTTTTCCTGCACCGGAGATCATGGCGGCGATACGGTCGCCCATTGCAAGACGATGTGGCGCAAGTACGCCGTCAGCCGCGAACTCTACCAGACGCGCCGAATGATCGCCCGCTCGCACGGGCTGCTCTGGGGCGCCTATCATCTGGCCCGGCCCGGAAATCCTGTCGATCAGGCCAACCATTTCCTCGACTATGCCGATCCCCGTGACGACGAGGTGATGGTCCTCGACCTCGAGGGGATCGATCCGGAAAAATTCATGTCGCTGGAGGACGCCGCCATCTTCGCCGGGCATATCAGGGCCCGCACCGGCCGCTACCCGATCCTCTACACCAACCACATCACCGCGAAATACATCGCCGCCAACCGTTACAAGCACCGGCTGTTGTCGCGTCTTCCGCTCTGGTACGCCCGCTATAAGCCGGACATCCGCACGGTCTTTCCGATGGGGAACTGGGACAGCTACGCCCTCTGGCAGTTCTCCTCTTCGCACAATTGTGGCAAGCGGCGCTGCCCCTACCGGGTGCCCGGCACGCTTAACGATATCGACGTCAACGTCGCCGCCATGTCGGCCTCCGCGCTAAAGGCCGTCTGGGCACAGGGCGCCCTGCTGCCCGAGAAACCGCCGGTGTTGACCGTTGTCGCCTCGGCGACGCGCGGGACGGCGCCGGCGGCCAGCGCCAAGGCGGTTGTCTCCCTCGATCGGCCTGCCTTCCTCGTCAGCCGCGCGACGGCCGCAAGCAAGTCCGGCAGCGGCGTCGACATGACCGTTACCGGCTCGATTGCCGTAAAAGCAGCCGAAGCACACCTGCCCCACCAGGCGGAGCGGCGCTAAGGCCCCGTTCCAGGAAGCCGCGGCCCTTACGCCTCGATCTGCACGTCGCCGAGCGGCCGCGAGCAACAGGCAAGGATGTAGCCTTCCTCGATCTCGTCATCGAGAATGCCGCCATTGTGATTCATCTCGACATCGCCGGCGACCTTCATCACCCGGCATGTACCGCAGATGCCGCCCTCGCAGGCAGCGCCGATCCGGACGCCGTTGGCGCGGGCCGCCTGCAGGATGGTTTGACCTGGCACGACCGTCACGTCCTTGCCGCTCATGGTGAAGGTTACCCGCGCCGCCTCCGCCGAGGCCCCGGCGCCGGGTCCGGCGCGCACCGCAAGCTCCTCGGCCGCCGGTGCAGCGGCAGGCTGGAAGCTCTCTTCGTGATAGCGCACCATATCGAAGCCGGCGCCCTTCAGCATCTCCCTGACGCCGCGCATGAAGGGTTCAGGCCCGCAGCAAAACACCGTCCTCTCCAGGAAGTCCGGCGCGAGCAGAGGCAATTTCGTCGCATCGATGCGACCACGCAGCCCGTGCCAGCCGTGGCGCGCCTCATGACCTTCGACGAGAAACCCGAGATTGAGCCGCCGCATTTGCCGGGCGAGAACCTCCAGTTCGGAGCGAAACAGGAGATCCTCCGGCCGGCGCGCGCAGGAAATGAAGGTGACGTCCGTGTCGGGCGCGCAGTCCGCCATCCACCGCGTCATCGACATCATCGGCGTGACACCCGAGCCGGCCGAGACAAATAAGTATTTCTCACCCGGATGGCGAACGAAGCTGAAATCCCCGAGCGGCCCGAGCGCCTTCAGCCTCATGCCCGGTTTCAGATTGTCGAACATCCAGCGCGTGCCGATGCTGTCCGGCTGCGCCTTGACGGTAACGGCAACCGAGAGCGGACGGGATGGCGAGGATGACAGCGTGTAGGTGCGCATCACCGGTTCATCGCCGACGGGCAGTTCCAGCGTGACGAACTGCCCCGGCAGATAACGGAACCAGGCAGGTTTGTCCGAGCGGAAGGTGAAGGTCATCACGTCCGTGGTCTCGACCACGGACGATATGCATTCAAGCATATGCTGCCGATCGATCCACGGGTGCAACTCATCGAAATGGCGGAAGGAAGAGCCCATTTCCATGGTTATGCCACCCGCGAGAGAGGAGCTACGTCGCCCTGCAGCCGGCTCTGCATGAAGTTGCAGTACCATTCGACGAACTGCATCACGCCGCCCTCGTGCTCGGCCGAATACGGGCCTGGCTCATAGGCCGGCGAGCGGACGCCAAAGGCGTTTTCCTCGACGATCTGGCGATCCTGGTCGTTGGTCTCGGTCCAGACGTGGATGAGATCCTCGATGGTGTAGTCGACACCTTCGACGGCATCCTTGCTGACCAGCCATTTGGTGGTGACCTGCGTCAGTTCCGGCCCGAGCGGCAGCACGCGGAAGGTGATCGCGTGATCGCCGAGCACATGGTTCCAGGTGGTCGGGTAATGGAAGAGCAAGAGCGTGCCGATCCCGCGCTCGCTGACGCCCGCGGAAAGCTGTTTGCGGACCGCCGCGTGTCCGGACATGGTGTAGCTCTCAGCCCCGTTGATCAGCGGCATCCGCGTCATCCGGAACTGGCCGGTCGGCGCAATCCTGAAGGTGCTCGGAAGCCCCGCTGCCTCGCACCTTTCCCAATGGGAGCCGATCTCCGGATCATCCATCGCACCCTGGACACCGGTCACCGTCGGGGCTTCCGGGTAGGTGCGGCAAAGCTCCGGATGGTTGGCAGCGCAATGATAGCACTCGCGGTTATTCTCCCAGACAAGCTTCCAATTGCCCTTTTCGACGATCGTGCTCTCATAGGCGACCTTGGTTTCGCCAAGGCGATGCGGCGCGAGGTAGGCTGCGGCCGTTTCACGGAACGGCTGGAAGTCCATCGGCTGGTCGGCGAGGCTGATGAAGATGTAGCCGCCAACCGTTTCGCAATGGACAGGCTTCAGGCTGTGCTGAGCCGGGTCGAAGCCTTCGGGCATCTGCCGCGCGAAAAGCAGCTTGCCGTCCAGTTCGTAGGTCCACTGATGATAGGGACAGACGAGCTTGGCCGATGAGCCCTTGTGCTGCGTGCAGACGCGCGAGCCGCGGTGGCGGCAGGAATTGTGGAGCGCCCGGATCGTTCCCTGCCGGTCGCGGACGACAACGATCGGATAGTCGCCGACCTGAACGGTAAAGTAGTTCCCGGCTTTCGGAATTTCGCAGTCGTGGCCGATGAAAAGCCAGTCCCTGTACCAGATGTGCTCGAGGTCTTGCCGGTAATAATCCGGGTCGGTATAGAAGGCCCGGTCGAGGCTATAGCCCTCACGGCGGTTTGTGAGCCGGCGCAGCATATCGTTCTGAATGTCCATGTCCTGTCCTCGTTCATCAGTTCGGAGAGGCAGGACAGGAACCGACGCCGACAATGATGCCGGCGCGTCAAAGGCTCCGATCCGGCTGCCCGCCGCAACCAGTTACGGTCGATTTTCGTCCCAAGGCTGGTTTCCGGGCTCTGGAGCGGCCCCAGAGGGACCCGCCCGGCGCCTTCCCGGACACACCGTCCAGTGGCCTTTTGCCGTGGCTTTCGCTCCACCACCGTTGCGGGGGCAGCGCCGGGATCTGACCGGCTTCCCAATTCTCCGCCCTCCCTGGAGCGGCACCTTGAGTGTTCATATCTAAGCGCGCGCAGTGTCTTTCCATTTGCCGATTGACGACATCCGCTTCCGGAAAGACGACACGATATTCTCGTGTTCAATCGCGAAGCAGCCATCAAGATTATTCATTATAAACAATGTGATAGTGGAAAATTTAAGCAATTGGCGATTTTTTCGGCAGCGCCATCTCCGGCACGAAGTGGACCGGCCATTTTGCGACATCGTCCCGAGCGAGCGCCATCGACGAATGCGTTTGAAAAATCATCTGTTAACCGTGAGGGGCTAGCATTCCGAGACGGATCACTTCTTTTCGCGTGCAGGATGGCGCCGACGCTAATGGCAAAGCTCAGATATTATGACGCCGCCCCGAGAGCCTCGCTGCCGGCGCCGAGGACCACACCACATGCGGAGTTCCTCCGAACCGGACGGATCGACCGCCGACGGCACTGGGTAGCCGAGCAGCGGCGCTATCTGACACATGAGGAAGTCGCCGAGCGCACGGGGCGGAAACTGGCGGCGGCCGGAGAGACCACCCACAAGCGGCTCAACGCTTTCCATGCATCGATCCAGTTTCCGAGGATGATCTTTCACCGCACGCTGCCGAACAGTCCGCATCTCGGCTACTGCCATGTGACCGCCGCGAAAACGCATCTCGAGCCTTCTCACGACATCACCTGGGCCTTCTATTTCGCGAACTTCTTCTCCGATCTCGGTGACGAGACCCATTTCTTCGATCGAATACAGCGGCGTTATTCGCGTATGTACTTCGCCGTGGCCATCGAGCCCGGCGGAGACGAAGGGCAGATGGTCATCAACCGCAATGTACGGGGCAACGGCCTGATCTTCCGGACGCAGGACCCGAAGGTAGCGCTGAAGAACGTCCTGATGCTGGGTGCACGGGACGACGCGCTGCGCCAGATCATTCGCAGTCTCTGACCCAAGCTTGGTCGGCATCTCTTTTACGCATGTCGTCATCCCAAACCGCTGCACACTTTGGGCGACATGCGGTCCTTGCTTTTATGCATGCCGTTGTCCCAAAACTGCTGCACACGTTCGGGCGACATGCATTGACGAAGAAAATCGTTCTGTTTTGCCGGCACGTCCGTTAAGGAAGCGTCGGAAAGGGCAAACGGGACCGCCATGGCCGAAATCATCGACACACGCACAGAGCCGGACCGGGCGATCGGGCAAGCCTGCGCCGTTCTTTCCCAGGGCGAGCCGGTCGCGATCCCGACGGAGACGGTTTACGGCCTTGCGGCGGACGCGACAAACCCCGACGCGATCAGCCGCATTTACGAGATGAAGGGCCGGCCCCGTTTCAATCCGCTGATCTGCCATGTCTCGGATATGGCGATGGCCGAGGCGCACGTAACGTTCGACCCGATCTCGCGCCGGCTTGCGGAGGCCTTCTGGCCGGGGCCTCTAACTCTTATCCTGCCGCAACGGCCGGAAAGCACCGTCCATGCACTTGCTTCGGCCGGCCTCGACACGCTTGGCATTCGCATGCCCGACGGCTTTTCACGGCAGGTGATTGCTCACTTCGGACACCCGCTTGCAGCGCCGAGTGCCAACACGTCCGGCAGGATCAGCCCGACCAGCGCAGCCCATGTGCAAGCCGACCTCGGCTCCAAGCTGAAACTCATCCTCGACGCCGGCCCGGCTGAAATCGGCCTGGAGTCGACGATCATCAAGGTTGAAGACGGCACGCTGCGGCTCCTCAGGCCCGGCGGGTTGGACGCCGGTGAGATCGAGAAACTGACCGGGCGCGAGGTCGTGCGGCCCGAAAACGCTGGCGCGACGATCGAGGCGCCCGGCATGCTTGCGTCGCATTACGCGCCGGGTGCAGCCGTAAGGTTGAATGCTGAGGAAGTGCGGGCGGGAGAGGCGTTGATCCGCTTCGGCGGCAGGTCGCTTCCCGGCGAGGGCGAAGCGACGATCGTGCTGGACCTGAGCCCCCACGGCAACCTTCGCGAGGCGGCCGCCAACCTCTTCGACTACATGAAGCGAGCGGATGCAAGCGGCGCTCGGACGATAGCCTTCGGGCGCGTTCCGGAAGAAGGTCTCGGGGAAGCAATTATCGATCGCCTGCAGCGGGCGGCAGCGCCTCGATCACGATGATTTTGCGTCCAATCGACCCAAAATCATAAACGGGATCGATTCTAATAAGTTAGAGCGGGATGCGGGCGGAAAACCGTGCACACTTTTCCTCATCCCGCTCTAGAGGCTGAACAATTCGCAGGAAAACGAGGGAACGATCATGACGACCATACTTTCTCCCGAACTGATCGCCTCTTTCATCGATATCGTCGGCAGCGGCCATGCACTCAGCAGCCCGGCGGAAACCGCGCCTTATCTCGTCGAATCGCGCGGGCTCTATCACGGCACCACGCCGCTCGTCCTCAGGCCAGGCTCCGTTGATGAAGTCTCGCGCATTATGCGCCTGGCAAGCCAAACGCGTACCGCGATCGTCCCGCAGGGCGGCAATACCGGACATGTGGCCGGCCAGATTCCCCGCGAGGGAAAAGCCGACATGGTTCTTTCGCTCGAGCGGCTGAACCGCATCCGCGACATCGATCCCGTCGGCAACATCATCGTGGCCGATGCCGGCTGCATCCTTGCCGATATCCAGAAGGCGGCGGACGATAATGGGCGCCTCTTTCCGCTGTCGCTCGGCTCTGAAGGATCCGCCCGGATCGGCGGCAATCTCTCGACCAATGCCGGCGGCACGGCCGTGCTCGCCTACGGCAATATGCGCCAGCTCTGCCTGGGGCTGGAGGTCGTGCTGCCGACCGGCGAAATCTGGGACGGATTGCGGCGGTTGAAAAAGGACAACACCGGCTACGATCTTCGAGATCTCTTTATCGGCGCAGAAGGAACGCTCGGCGTCATCACCGGCGCCGTCTTGAAACTATTCCCGAAGCCGCTTGGCCATCAGGTAGCATTTGCCGGCCTTAACAGCGTCGAGGATGCGCTTGCCCTTTTCGACCGGGCTTCGAGCCTCTGCGGCCCGGCTCTGACGGGCTTCGAGCTGATGCCGAGAATAGGTATCGAATTCACCACGGGACATATTCCCGGCGTGCGCGATCCGATGCCAACGGTCCATCCCTGGTACGCGTTAATCGATATCTCCACCTCGGATTCCGCCGAAAGTGCAGAGCGCATGATGCAGGGCGTGCTCGAGGCGGGCATCAGCGATGGACTTGTCGAAAACGCCGTCATCGCGACGAGCGAGGCGCAGCGCAAGGCGCTGTGGCACATGCGCGAGAGCATGTCGCCGGCACAGAAACCGGAAGGCGGCTCCATTAAGCACGATGTTTCGGTGCCCGTGTCGAGCATCCCCGCCTTCATGGCCGAGGCCGATGCCGCCATCATGAGAGCGATACCCGGGGGCCGTATATGCGCCTTCGGTCACATGGGCGACGGCAACATCCATTACAATATTTCCCAGCCGGTCGGCGCCGACAAACAGGCCTTCCTCGACCGTTGGCGTGAGATAAACGCCATCGTCCACGTCATCGTGCTGAAGCATGGCGGATCCATCTCGGCGGAGCACGGCATCGGTCAATTGAAGCGCGATGAGCTTGCGGAAATCCGCCCGGCAATCGAGATCGAACTGATGCAGCGCATCAAGCATGCCTTCGATCCTGCAGGCATCATGAATCCCGACAAGGTGCTGCGCTCAAGCTCTGCGTGATCGATTCCGGATGCAGGCAGAAAAGCGCTCCCCCCGCTAACCGCCCATCCTGAGCTGTGTCAGTTGCATCAGCGTGTCGGCACTGATGCCGAAACCACTGCTGCCTGACAGGATGGTGGCTGCGGCGGAGACATCGGTGTTGTTCTCGACGTCATAAAGCGCGGTGAAGCGCTGCAAGAGTTTTTCGAGCTTCTCGGGATCGTGGAGATCCTCGATATTCATCACACGCTTGATGTATTCGGCTTGAATATCGATGTCGCTGCTTGCCATCTCCTGCGGGATGCTGAAGGCGGTTCTGACCACCTGCATCAAGGCGCTGTCGGCAAGAAGGTCGTAAACCGTGTTGACCTCCGAGGCCATGCGCTTGAAATAGAGCGCCAAGCGGACACCGGCATTGTCCTCGCCGGCGTTTTCTTCCAGCGTCTGGTTGAGGTAAAGATCCATCGTCGCAATGATGCCGCGCCGGGTCTGGATCTCGCCTGCGGCTCCGCGAGCAAGCTTTCCTTCAATGTCGAAATTGAAAGACGCCACGATCTCGCGATAGCGGGTATCGCTCACCGTGTTGATAAGGCTTTCCGGATCATCGAGATCGGAAACAAACATCTCCCTAAGGTAGCTGGTCTCGACGGTCTCAGGATCGATGCCCGCGGCGACAAGGACGAAATCGACCAGGCGCCGATTACCGAGCAAGTCGTCGAGCGTTTCGATCTTCTGCATCTCGGCACTGTAGTATTTGGCCTCTTCCTGCGCCTTGGCCTTGTCTTCGTCGGTGCCAAAGCGGCTCTTTTCGATGACATAGGCCTTGGATGTATTGAGGATTTCGGCCTCGGACTGTGCAAGTTTCGGCGCGCCAAGCGAGCCGTCGGGCTCGAAGTTGAACGCCTTCGCAAGCTTCACGTAACGCTCGTCCTTGAGAGAGTTGGCATAGCTGTCGGGGTCGTTGAGATCGCTGGTCAGGACCCGCCGCAGCTTGCGCAAGCTGTCCCCCTCTTCCTCAAGGCCGAAAGCGCGCAGCGTAAGCGTCATCATGCTGGGATCGTTGAGCAGATTATCGACGCTTGTCAGCGTGTTGATCAGCAGCTTGAACCGGGAGATCAAAGCCTCGTCCGCAGCATCGTCCTTGTCGTTGTAATGGATCAAATAGCCATCGGATGTGGTGGCGATCTGCGCCGCGGTCTGCGCGTCGTCGCCGCTGGCGAGCGTGCCGTCGGTCTGGAAATTGAAGGCGGCTGCCATGGCCTTGTAAGCCTTATTGTATTCGCCGCCCATGGTGTTGGCGTAGCTGTTCGGATCGTCGAGGTCACTGGTCAGGATATTCTCGACGGTCGTCGTCAAGGTGCTCGGCGGCAGTCCGAAAGCGGTCACCACATAACTCAGCAAACGGGCATCGGCCTTCAACGCGGCGACCGTCGTGATGCTACCGATCTTCGACTCATAATAGCTCTTGTTGAGCAGGGCCTCGGCAGAGGTAACACGGTCGCTGGCGTTGAGGATGTAGCTCTCGTTGATGGCGCTCTTTTGCGTCGCGCTTTGCGGCAGCGTGCTGGCGGGCAGGCTCCCGTCGGTCTGGAAATTGAACGCCTTCGCGAAATTCAGCGCCGTGTTGCTGCCGAGCTTGTTAACGTAGCTGTTCGGATCGTTGACGTCGCTCGTCAGAATCTGTCTCAAATGGGAATAGGACGTGTATTTGGGATCGAAACCGAAGGCCTTCATCGCATAGGTCCTGAGGCGCTCATTGCCCAGGAACTGGTCGACATTCGTCACGGTATCGATGACCGCGTTGTAGTAGCTCGTCTCGGCATTGAGCACATTCGACTCGTTGGCGATCGTCTCGCTGTAAAGCCCGATCAGCGCATCGGTCTGGGCGTCGGTCTGCGCAACGGCGGTAGACGAGCCGAAACTGAACGCTTCGGCGAAATTGCGATACCGCTCGTCCGTCAGGCGATTGGCAAAGCTGTTGTCGTCTGCAAGATCGCTCTCGAGGACCTTTCGCATGAAAGCGACCGCATAGGTCATGTCCTCAAGGCCGTGGGCCTTCATTGCGTAGGAATAGAGACGGTAATCGTCGAGAAATTCGTCGACCGACGTCACCTTGCCGATATTCGATTTGTAGTATTCGGCCTCGCGCGCAACCAGCGGCTGGATCGACACGCGATTGAGACTGACCCTCATGTCGCGGGTGATGAGATTGTAGTCGATATAGGTCGAAACCATGCCGCCGCCTTGTCGATTGCCAGCGGGCCTAAGCCCACCAAAACAGAATTCTGACGCCACATCATGTCGCCGGAGACTTGTGTGTGGCTTTTCCGGCGCTCGTTCGCTGTTCAAAAAATCCCGGCAATTTCGTTGACGAAGAAGAAACCTTGACGGGTCGGCTTTTGCTAACCATCGGGCTACGCAAAGTTTTTTTAACCGCGATTTTTAAGCCGTCCGGAAGAGCGGCTGCCTATTCTCCCGCCCATAGAGGACGAAAAGTCCCGACGAGAAGACCGGGAACCGGCTCTCAAGGAAAAACAAGGGCGATTGAAATGCGCAACACACTTTCTCAACCGGCTTGGGTTGAAAACAAACTGAGGCTCGATCCGAAGCGTTTTCCACAGCAGGCAACCTACGCCTTGCGTGGCCATGCCGGCGATGTCACCATCAGTCTTGACGAACGTGGCGCTGTTTTGCGCAAGGTGCTACCATCGAGCGGCCTGCCGCTTTCGATCGCGTTGCCTGCGCGAGCGTTCAAGGGTGTTGCAGCGCGGGCGATCGACCATGGCGACGGGGAGGTTACAGTGACGCTCGAACTCCATCACGACGATCCGGATCTCTGCATCCCGCTGCTCGTCGCCCACGACCTTTCCGATATTGCCGCCGACTGGCGGGCCTGGGCCGAAGCCTATCGCATCCCGATGCTGATGGTCGAAGCCGATGGTGTCGCGCGACCGCTGGAAGAGCATCTCGGCGATGTCCGCACGGCTCCGGTGAAACCGCGTCGCCGCCACTCCTTTTTCGCAGAGCGCCGCCCGCGCTTTCTCGTGCGCCGCTCGACCGGGGCACTCGGCGTTCACATGAAAATCGACGGGCGCGAGATTATCGCCCGAACCTGATTTCCTCTCCCATCGACTTCCAGTGCGAGGACCGGCCGAACCCCTGCGGCCGGTCCTCGTCATTTGGCGCTTGCGATGCCGCGCACGTGGGTAAAATCTGCCGAGGAGGTTTTCCACATGTTGCGGGCAAATGTTACCGCAGAAACAGTGGCTTCGCCTTCATCATGCCATATGCGCTCCATAGCCAAGGCACGAATGAAGGAGATATCGCATGCGCAAGCAACTGCTCGCCATCCTCACTGCCATCCGGGCCGCTTTCCGTGCACGTACTGCCGTCAAGCCGCGCAAGTCCGATGGCGGGCCGAGTTGGGCGTAAGAGGCGCCAAGAATGGATTGACGTGACCGAAATGCCCGGTCGAACTGAAGCCACGCGTCCTCCGGACCCAGCCGGAGGATTTTTTATATGAGACGTACGAGCAGCGTCAGAACAAGGCCGGCGAAAACAATGAGGCCGACGACGCTGTTGAACTTGAACAATGCAAGGCATTGCAGCGGGTCATGGATATTCAGCACCAGGATCTGATAGCCAAGCATCACGGCCGCGACCAGAAGAGCCGCATAAGCGAAGAAGCCCGCTCCCGCCGCGACAAAGGCAAGCAGCATCAGCAAGACGGCCAATCCATAGAGCCCGATCAGCCACGGTCGGGGATTGTCACCGAACCGGCGCGCGGTCGAACGGACGCCGATCAGTTCGTCATCCTCCCTGTCCTGATAGGCGTAGATGGTGTCGTAGCCAATGGTCCAGGCGATCGCGGCGCCGTAGAGGATGACGCAGGCAAGGGACAGTTCGCCGAACTCCGCCGACCAGCCCATTATGGCGCCCCAGGAGAAAGCAAGGCCGAGGAAGAATTGCGGCCAGTCCGTGAAACGCTTGGCAAAGGGATAGATCGCCACCAGCGCCAGCGACAGCATGCCGAGAAAAACAGTGAAGCCGTTGAATTGCAGCAGGACGAGCAGACCTACAAGGGCCTGCAGCACCATGAAGGCCTTGGCCTGGAAGCGCGTGACGCGCCCGGAAGGCAGGGGACGCGACCGCGTGCGCGCCACTTCCATATCGATATCGTGGTCGACGATGTCGTTGTAGGTGCAGCCGGCGCCGCGCATCGCGATCGCTCCGACCGTGAAAAGGACAACGTGGAACAGGAAGCGGCCTGCCGAGAAGCTGCCGAGGCTTGCCGCCGTCGCGGAAGCCAGCGCGGCCGACCAGAGGCAGGGCCACAACAAGAGCTGCCAGCCGATCGGCCTGTCCCACCGGGCAAGCTGCGCATAGGGCCAGAATGCGCGCGGCAAGACGCGATAGACCCAGTTGTTGGACGGTGCGTCGTGAACGCGGCCGGAGTCTAGAGAGGAAGTGTTCATCGCTCCTGTTTGGCTCCCCGGGGCCGGGCGGTCAAGCGGCGGCGCTCCGGTCCACAGTCGCCACTGGATGTATCCTTAAATCCTAGCCGATTTAAGGATAAGAACATGCGGTAATTCAAGGTGCGACAGCGTCCTTTGCACGTCCGATTCAACACAGCGGCGCCGTCGGCCGTCAGGGAAGAGTAAAGTCGAAGCGATAGGTCGCGGAAACCCCGACCAGAAGCTGGTTGCGGCTGCCGCGTTCGCGCACAAGGCTCGAATCGGCGGCGGGGCCCATCAATCGCCGGTACTCGGTATAGGCGCTGGTCTCCAGCTTCTCGGTCGCCTGCCAAGTGATCGCAGCGCCGAGGCCGGCGGACTGGATGCCGCCGCCCGGATCATAGGCGCTGAGGCCAGACGCAGCCGATTCCCTGTTGTTCACACCGTAATAGGTGTCGAAATAATCGCTCGTCGCAGCCGTCAGCCGCGGACCGCCGGAAACGCGTACTGTGTCGCTGACATCGACGAAGGCGTCCGCCGCAACGTCCGCGACGACACCGTGATGGGTGCGGATACCCTGGCGGACCTCGGCACGCAGACGCATCCAATCGGTCGGATAGACTTCGGCGAAGCCGCCGACTTCGCCGCCGAACTTGACCGGATCGAGGCCCTTCAGGTCGCTCGACTTATCCTCGTCGCGCTCGAAGAGCAGCTTGCCCACGACGCCTGCCCGGAACCCGCCCTGATCGAGGATCGCGTAGGACATATTGTCGTTGCGCGACGAGAAACGCACGCTGCTGCCGGCTTTGCCGAGCGAGACCATTGGCGCCGCCTGGAACATCCGATCCGAAGCGCCTTCGTATTTCGGGCCGGTGAAACCGGTGGCGCCGACCTTCAGATACCAATCGCCCGACCACATAAAGCGGCCGTCTTCGGCCGAAGCCGCGCCGGCCAGCAGGAAAAATGTTCCAGAAAGAAAAGCAAAACGGATACGCAATGAACAACTCCGGTGAATCATTCGCCAGGCGGGTGGATCGTGCCGGGCACGAGCGAGGGAGAGCGCTCGGATGTGATACAACCAGCGCTTTATCTGTGGTGTGTTCCTACGATTCCGTTAACCAGGTCAATTCAGCTTTCGTTTCCCATGGCATCTTATCGGTCAGCTTGACTGGTCGCGCAGATAGAGGCTTGGCGGTGCGCCAAGCATGCGCCGGAACATGGTCGTGAACGCCGCGACATTCTCGTAGCCCGCATCGAGCGCCACGG
This sequence comes from Sinorhizobium garamanticum, assembly GCF_029892065.1. Lineage (NCBI taxonomy): Bacteria > Pseudomonadati > Pseudomonadota > Alphaproteobacteria > Hyphomicrobiales > Rhizobiaceae > Sinorhizobium > Sinorhizobium garamanticum. The sequence goes on from NZ_CP120373.1 coordinate 342,867, forward strand.
TGGTGATCGGTTCGCCGTCTGCGAGGCGCGGCAGCGAGCCGAAGATGCAAGCCTGTTGCCGCCAGGTGACGAAGCTGATGCCGGTCTCGTGCCGAAAAAGGCGCGTAAAGGACCGACGGCTGATGCCCATGCGATCGGCCCATTGATCAATGGTCGCGGTCGCGGAAGGCGCCTTCAGGAACTGCCGGCACAGGGAGGCAAGCCTCTGGTTCTGCGGAAAAGGCAAGCCCAACGGTCGCTCCGCAAGCCGCGGGATCTCCGCCAGCAACAGATCCATGATCAATTGCTCCCGCCGCTCCGACGACGCTTCGTCTTGAGCACCGACCAACGCATCAATAAGGCTGCCGACGAGCGCGGTGATCTCCAGCACGAGCGGCCGATCCGCGCGGCTGGCGGCAGCGGAAATGTAGATCGAATGCATCCGCACATCGCTCACCATCTCCGCCGAGTGTTCCGTGCCGGCGGGGATGAGCAAGGCGTGGCCCGGAGGGATCATCCAGCGCCCGCCTGGCGTATGCACCAAGACGACTCCGCAGCGCGCCCACCACAACTGCGTGCGGCTATGGCTGTGTGGTGGGATCCTCAAACCGGAGGCGTAGTCCTTGCCAATCGCCAGGACGGCAGCGTTCGCTTTCTCAATCCGCTCCAGGCTTCTGAAATGATCCGCATCCGGCAGTTGCGGCGGATAATTCCTTCTCGACTTCAACATTTTGGCCCACTCGCGAAAGAAATGGACCAAATCACAAAAGCAGGCCAGCGACAAGCCGTCTAGAGATGACCTGCAGTTCAACAGGTGAGCCGTTCGCAGGGAAACATCTCATGGCTTCAGTAACGTCGACAGCAAGCATCAGTCCCGAGAAGACCGCCTTCTCCGTCATTCTTGCGGTCAGCTTCTGCCACATGCTGAACGATGTCATGCAGTCGCTGCTCACTGCACTCTACCCGTTGCTGAAGGAGAATTACACACTCGACTTCGTCCAGATCGGCCTCCTGACCTTCACGTTCCAATTGACCGCGTCGATGCTGCAGCCGGCAGTCGGCATTGTCACCGATCGATGGGGCCTGCCCTACTCCCTGCCGGTGGCAATGCTTTCGACCTGCTCGGGGCTCATTCTCCTCGCAAACGCCGATCACTTCTGGATCCTTCTCGTGGCGGCGAGCCTGATCGGGGTCGGTTCCGCGATCTTTCATCCCGAATCGTCCCGGGTGGCCCGGCTGGCGTCGGGCGGCCGCCACGGATTGGCGCAATCCCTCTTCCAAGTCGGCGGCAATGCCGGCAGCGCGCTGGGACCGCTACTGGCCGCCTTCATCGTCATTCCGCTCGGCCAGGGCAGTCTCGCCTGGTTCTCGATTGTGGCGATCACCGGCTTCTTCATCCTTTCCTGGGTCAGCACGTGGTACGTGCGCCATCGCCGCATGACCATGAACCGGCCCGCTCCGAACCGCGCGCTTCCCTTGCCGAAAGCGCGCGTTCTGTGGGCAATTGCGATCCTCGTTCTGTTGACCGCGACGAAGAACGTCTATCTCGCCAGCATATCCAGCTACTTCACTTTCTTCGTCATCGAGAAGTTCGGTACGAGCGTGCCGCAGGCCCAGCTGATGCTGTTCCTGTTCCTCGGCTCGGCGGCCGCCGGAACCTTCCTCGGCGGCCCGATCGGCGACCGGTATGGCGCGCGCTTCGTCATCTGGTTCTCGATCCTTGGCGTCATCCCGTTCGCACTTATGCTGCCCTATGCAAACCTGTTCTGGACAGGCGTGCTGAGCGTCGTCATCGGCCTCATCTTTTCGTCCGCCTTCTCCGCCATCGTCGTCTTCGCGCAGGAGCTTGTTCCTGGCCGTGTGGGGCTGATTGCCGGTGTCTTTTTCGGCTTTGCCTTCGGCTTCGGCGGCATGGGCGCCGCAGTGCTCGGCATCTTCGCCGACCGGCAGGGCATCGCGTTCGTCTACGAGCTCTGCTCCTACCTGCCGTTGCTCGGCATTCTGACGGTGCTGCTGCCCAAGCTTCCAGCGAGATAGGACGCCGTCCAAACAGGCCCGGTGGATCGCCCGACCGATGATGACATCCGGTCCGGCTACGGGCCGCACCGAAATCCGCATCTGCCGACGCGGCCCTCTGTAATCATTCATAAATTATTGCGCGTTACCGTTTTTCGGATGGGGCTTGGGCAGAGGCATGAAATGAGAGGGCGCGCGGTCTTTTCCGTCTTCCTGGCGACGCTGGCATACGCGTCCGCTGCCCGCGCTGAAACGCTCAACCTGCTCATCTGGGAATCCTACATCGACCAGGAAATCGTCGACCGCTGGACAGCGAAGACGGGCGTCACGATCCATCAGGTCAACTATGACAGCGGCGATGCCCGCGACGAGATCCTGGCGGATCCGGGCAGCAACATAGATATCGTCGTCATCGGAGAAAACGGTGCGGCGCTTTTCGGCAGGAAGGGTGTTCTCGAACCGCTCACCGAGGGCAATGTTCCCTCACTCAAGGACTATGCACCCGAATGGCGCAAGCGCTGCGCCGGACACGGGCTGCCGTATTTTTGGGGCACAATGGGCATTCTCTACCGCTCGGACGTGGTGACGGAGCGCCCAACATCCTGGCAGGATCTCATGCGCCCGGCGCCGGCGCTGAAGAAGCATATCGCCATGTTCGACGACCACAACGAAGCGTTCGTGGCGCCGTTGATGCTGCTCGGCGCTTCCATCAATGCCAATGACAACGAGACGCTGAAGGCCGCCTTCGACCTCATGAAGGAACAGGCACCGTCCGTGCTGACCTACGATTATGTGGTCACCTCCATCCAGAACCCGGCGATCGGAGGAAACATTTACATGGCACTCGGCTACAGCGGTGACCAGCATGTGCTCAACGACAAGGTTGGCGTCCCCGGTCTCTGGCGCTATTCGGTCCCGAACGAAGGCACGCTTTCCTGGCTCGATTGCATGGCCGCGACAGCGGGGTCGCCGAACAAGCGGCGGGCGCTGGAATTTCTCGATTTCATCGGTTCGGCGGAAAGTGCTGCCGCAAACGCGGTGGCATTGACCATGCCGACAGCAAGCAGCGCGGCGCTCAACCTCCTGCCCGCAATGATGCGCTCCGACCCGGCGGTCTATCCGCCTCCGGAAATACTGGCGAAGAGCCAGCTTCAGCAAGAACTCTCCATCCAGTCGGTGCAAGCACGCCGACGCATCATCAGTACGTTGGCGAATTTCCAGTGACACTCGACAAGCGCGCACTCCTCCTCATCTTCCCCGTGGTGCTTGCGGGCTACCTCCTCGCTGCCTTTTCGGTTCACATCACCCAGAGCCGCTCGATCCGGGCGCTTGAGCACGCCAAACTGTCGCAAAGGCTCGAGCACGCGGCCGCAGTTTTTCAGACCGAAATCCGACGGAGCAAGAGCTTCCTCAACGCTCTGCTGAACAGCAATGCGCTGCGCCAGTTCGTATCCGAAACGGATAAGACCTATCGCGCCACCGCGCTCGGCGTGCGTCTGCAGGAGAGCGTAAAGTCGCTCTCGGACGACCCAATGGGCTTCGTGTCGCTGGTCATCCTGACCTCCAAGCTGGAAACGGAATATTACTTCGAAAACAGTTGGGACCCGTTTGCGGAAGTCGACGGGGCACAGGTCGAACTGGCCAGGAAACTCGTCAAGGGCACCAAGCTTACGGATTGGACCTATCTTCACGACGTCGGCGGACGGCCCAGAATCGTCTACTCCCAGTTCATCGATCCGATCACCCTTGGCCGCCCGCTGCCCAGCAACAAGGCGAACGCGCTTCTGATGCAGGTGGCGGTGCAGCCCGATCGGTTCCTTGAGATGCAGGCCGCGCTGAAGAAGGAATATGAGGCTGATATCGTTCTCCAGCCTTGGCCGCTCGCCGTTACCGATGACCTTTCGGCAAGCGCACCTCTCGGACCGGCGCTCTATGCGACGCTGACCGTTTCGGACGCGCATTTCGACAGCCAGATGATGCGCCAAAAGATGCTGCTTGCCCTTGGCGCAGTGGCGATGAGCCTCTTTTCGATCTGGCTGATCGTCTTCCTGATCCGGCGCTTCATTACCGGGCCGATCGCCACGCTCGACGCCAATGTCATGGCGGTCATGGTCGGAGCACGCGATGAAATCGTGGATCACGACGAGGCGGGCGAAATCGGTCGCCTAAACCAGAACATCCGCGAATTGCACCGTCAGTCGGTCCATTCGCTGGAGCTCGTGCAGAAGAGCTCCTGGACGGACACGCTTACCGGCATCAGCAATCGCGCACATTTCAACACGCTTGCTACCGGTGTCGTTGAGGAAGCCATCTCGTCCGGCGAAAAATGCAGCTTGCTGTTCATCGACATCGACAATTTCAAATTTGTAAACGACAAGCATGGCCACGAAGTCGGCGACGAGCTCCTGAAGACGCTTGCCGCCCGACTTGCAGACCATGTCGACGCCATTACGCGAAGGCGGGGACAGAAACCAGCGATCTTCGCCCGCCTGTCCGGCGACGAATTTGCCGTGCTGGTGCGCTCAAGACCGGGTGACGGCACCGTCCGCGAAATCGCGGCAGCAATTCTCGCGCTGTTCGACGACGGCTTCGAAGTGTCCGGCAAGCGCTATCCGGTGACGGCGAGCATCGGCGCGGCGATCTGTCCGGACGACGCAAGCAATGTCGCCGAACTGATCTCCAATGCCGATGCCGCCATGTATCAGGCCAAGAGCGCCGGCAAGAACCGCTCCACCCGTTTCTCCCGCGCGCTCCATGACAAACGCACGCGGTTGCGCCAGATACAGGAGGAACTGCGCTCTCTCGATCCGGACGAGCAGTTTCACCTGGTCTACATGCCGATCGTCGACACGAAAGGCAGCGTCACTGGCTGCGAGGCCCTGCTGCGCTGGCACTCCCCCATTCTCGGCAACGTTACTCCGGACGAATTCGTGCCGATTGCGGAAAGCTCCGGCCTGTTTTCCAAAATCGACTGGTGGGTCATCAACAAGGCGATGTCCGATTGCGGTCAGTTGAAAGCGCTTTTCGGACCCGACACCGTGCTGGCGATCAACATTTCCTCCGCTGAGCTGCACTCGCGCTCGATCAGTGACTATTTTTCCGATTGTGTCGAACGCCATAGACTTCAGCCGGGATCGATCGATATCGAACTGACGGAGACCTTCGCGGTCAAAGTGAGCGATCAGTTACGCCGGAACATCGAGGACCTGCGCCAAAAGGGCTTCCGACTATCGATCGATGATTTTGGCGCCGGCTACACTTCGGTTCAGCAAATCATCGACTATGCCGCGGACACGATCAAACTCGACAGAGCGCTCGTCACCAACCTGACCGCGTCACAGTCCCTGCCGGTCCTCAAGGCCGTCGTCGCCCTCTGCCATGCGAAGGATATGGCCGTGGTCGGCGAAGGCGTGGATACGCCGGAAAAGCTTGCGATGCTGACCGCAGCCGGCTGCGACCGGTTCCAGGGCTATCTGATCAGCAAGCCGCTTTCGCTGGACGATCTCGGAATCTGGGCACTGACCCGAACGGCGCGACCCACGGCCGAACCGGTTGAAGGAAATGCCGAGGAATGGCGGACGGCCGCCTGCTCGACCCCGGTGTCCGTTTGAATCCACCGCGGACACCGCTTTTTCCTTGACCTTACCCCGCTTGCCGTCCTAACCGCAGCGCAGCAATTACCTGATGGCGAGGGTGGCAATGAAGGTTCTTCTGATCGGATCGGGCGGACGCGAACATGCGCTCGCGTGGAAAATCGCACAATCGCCGAAACTGACCGCGCTTTATGCCGCACCGGGAAATCCCGGTATCGCAGAAGAAGCGACGATCGTCACCCTTGATGTCGACAACCAACAGGCTGTGGTCGATTTCTGCCGGCGGACGGCGATCGATTTCGTCGTCGTCGGCCCCGAGGCGCCACTCGTCGCGGGACTCGCGGACACGCTTCGCGCTGCAGGCATTCCGGTCTTCGGTCCGTCTGCTGCCGCTGCCCAACTCGAAGGCTCCAAGGGCTTCACCAAGGATCTCTGCGCAAAATACGGCATTCCGACCGGCGCCTACAAACGGTTCACCGAAGCGGAAGCGGCCAGGGCCTATGTGCGGGAGCAAGGTGCTCCGATCGTGATCAAGGCCGACGGGCTCGCCGCCGGCAAGGGTGTGACCGTCGCGATGACGCTTGACGAGGCTCTCTCCGCCGTCGACGAGTGCTTTGCCGGCGCCTTCGGGTCTGCCGGTGCGGAAGTTGTCGTCGAGGCCTATCTCGACGGCGAGGAAGCGAGCTTCTTCTGTCTCTGCGACGGCAAGAACGCTTTGCCGCTCGCCTCGGCACAGGACCACAAGCGCGTCGGCGATGGTGACACGGGGCCCAACACCGGCGGCATGGGCGCCTATTCGCCGGCGCCGGTAATGACGGCCGAAATGGTCGAGCGCACGATGACGGAGATTATCGAGCCGACGATGCGCGGCATGGCCGAAAGCGGCTATCCCTTCACCGGCGTCTTTTTCGCCGGGCTGATGATCACCAAAAAGGGCCCGGAACTCATCGAATACAATGTCCGCTTCGGGGACCCCGAGTGCCAGGTGCTGATGATGCGCATGAAGAGCGATCTGTTGCCGCTGCTCTACGCGGCTGCGACCGGAACGCTTGGCGAAATGAGCGTCGAATGGCGCGACGAGGCGGCGCTGACAGTCGTCATGGCCTCGCGGGGATATCCGGGCGCCTACGAAAAGAACACGCCGATCACTGCCCTGCCCGGCGAATCCGCAACGACCAAGGTGTTTCATGCCGGCACGGCGATGAAGGACGATCAGTTGGTCGCGACCGGCGGCCGCGTACTCAATGTCACGGCGATGGGCGAAAGCGTCAGCAAGGCCAAGGATGCTGCCTATACCGCCCTGCGCGGCGTCTCATGGGAAAACGGATTCTATCGTCGCGACATCGGCTGGCGCGCCGTCGCGCGGGAGACCGCCTGAGCGAAAAAGGCGGCATCATTCAACTTTTACCAATCCTCCTGACGGGAAGGTAAGGGAAAACGTATATCGTCATCCTCGATAATTTCGAGGAGAATCCAATGCGTTCCCTGCTTCTCTCCGCCGCTTTCGCGCTTCTCGCCGGTGCGGCCGCCGCATCGTCGATCGAGGACGTGGTCTCCGGCAAGGCGGTGAACTCCAGTGTCGCTACGGTTTCCTGCGCGGATTGCCCGCCGCTGCAGCCGAAGAAGAAGTCCTCCTATGTCGTCCCCGAGATCGCTCCCGGCACCGACAAGGTCGAGCTCAAGCAAGTGGGCGGCGAGGTGAAGCTGGTACGCACCGAGGCCTGGCTCGGCGGGTCACCGGTCGTCTTCGTCAGCAAGGCACCCGAGGAAGTCGTGAGAGCCGCAGCAATGAAAATCGAACCGGCAACGGCAAGTGCCTCCGCAAGCGTCGATCTCAGCCAGCCCGGCAAAAATGAAGTCGTTTCCACGGAGATCGATGAGACGGCGAAAACCGCCGCCGTTCATCCAATCTCGCGCGCAAACCCGGTTGCGGCCTCGATCGCGGGCAACTCACAGGAATTTGATCCGGCCGGATTCGAACTTCGGCTAGACTAAAACCATATAAATACAGTTCCCTGCCCCGTCCAGCCGACCCTGAATGACGGCTGACGGGCCCTCGCTGCAATGGCGAGAGATTGCGCCCCTGAGAGAAGCAGGGGCGTAATCTTTTGGGGGGAACGTACACCTCACCCCACTCAATCTTCATCCTGCCCTACAGCGCCGCGCGTCTTTTTGAGACGCGCAAAAGACGCTGTAGCACTTTGAATTGCTGCATGTTTTTGTCCTTAAATCTGCTCCGATTTAAGGAAACCTGCAGCAGCGACCAGACGATCTATTTCGCTATCTGAATAAACCTCGATGCCGTTCTGCCGCAGCAATGCGGCGGTCACGCCCATGCCCGAATGCCGCGCGCCAGTGAAGCTGCCGTCATAGATGAAGCCTGAACCGCAGGACGGACTACCATCGATCAGCAGCGCGAAGCGACAGCCGGTTTCGAGCGCAAGCGCCAGGGCATTTTCGGCTGCCCGGACAAATTCGTCCGTCACGTCGCGGCCGGTCTTTTCGACCACCCTGGCCTTTCCTGAGAGCACGTCGGATCCCGCCTGCCCGCCCGCGATCTCCGCCGGAGGGCGCGGAACCGGCATGCCGGCCGACATCTCGGGACAGATCGTGACAAGCCGACCCTCGTTGCGCCAGCGATCGATCGCCGGGTGAGAAAGCGGCTTCGATGCGCCGTCATAGCGCACCGCATGGCCCATGAGACAGGCGCTGACGAGGATTTTGGCGGTCATGCCGCTTCATAAACGGTCGCCACACGTCCTTTCAAGGGCGAATCTACCGAAGCAAGGGCAAGGCGACGGAGGCCAGCAAAAGGAAGGCGAAAATCAAATTGGCGACACGCGCCTTTTTCGGGTCATGGAGGATCGCCGCAATAGCGGCGCCGAACCAGAGCCAGGTCGTATTTACGGCGATTGCGAGGACGCTGAGAGCGATTACCTTCCAAATGGCGCCCTCGTCCGCGTCGGTGGTGCTACCCGCGTAGACCGCGCCGATCGCGGCATAGGCTTTGGGATTGGCGATCGCCAGCACCAGGCCGCTTACGAAGGACGGAGCGCCCTGTTCTTGAGCGGCGACGGGCGGCGCGGTGGCGATATGCCACGCGAGATAGATCATATACGCGCCGGCGAAAACCATGAGCGCCGGCTTGATGCCCGGCAGTTCGAGAACAATAGCAGATACGCCCGCGGCGATCGCCAGCACGACGGCGATCGTACCGATATTGACGCCCACGGCGTAGTGTGCGCTCAGGCGCATGCCGTGGGCGGCGCCCATGCCGGCGAGGCTGAGTGTCGCCGGGCCTGGACTGCCCATCAGCGGCAGCGCCGCAAGAACCAGGAGAGCGAGGTCGCCAGCCATGGCCACATCCCCGATGTCAGATCCAGACATCGTTTTCAGCGGTGCGCTCGCCGCCCTCGTGGCCGGTATTCAGGATGCCGCGCGGTTCGATGAGCAGCATCTTCACCTCACCGTCGGCAAAGGGTTTGTGCTCGACGCCCCTCGGCACCACGTACATCTCGCCGGGGCCCACGGTGACCGACCCGTCGCGGAAATCGATCCGAAGCGTGCCGTCCAGCACGATGAACGCCTCGTCCGTTTCTGGATGATCGTGCCAGACGAAATCGCCCTCGATGCGAACGATCTTTACCTGATAGTTGTTGATTTCCGCGATCACGCGCGGCTGCCACTGGTCAGAAAACCGCGCGAGCTTGTCCTGAAAATTGACCGGCGCATAGGTTCGCTTCGGCGCATCCATTGTCTCTTCCTCCTGCCATGTCGGGCGAAGTTAACGCCGTCATGGCAGGCGGTATTGAACAATTGTGCGAGGCGGAATGTTCAGCGCCGGGCTGGTTTGCCCGCCATCCGCAGCCAGCGTCCGGGTGAAAGACCGAAAGCCTTCTTGAAATGGCGGTTCATGTGCGCCTGGTCGGCAAAACCGGCATCCAGCGCGGCCTCCGCGGGCGATGTCCCTCGTCGCAGATCGGCTTTCACCGCCTCCAGGCGGCGTTGCACGAGATAACGATAGGGACTTGTGCCGAAAAGCTGCCGGAAGTCGCGGCTAAGTCCCCAACGGTCCCGGCCGCTGATCGCCTCAAGCGTCTCGAGCGTAACGGTACCCTCCGGCAAATCGTGCAGGTAGAGCCGCGCGCGTTCTGCCGCACGGTAGTCCAGCGCCCGACGGCCGGGCGAAGAGCCGCCGGCAGCGGCCTCGAGCGCATGGGCAAGCTCGAAGAGGCCATCGTCGAACTCCAGCGCTTCGATCCGGTCATCGGTTGCAGGCAGCAACGCGCGAACCGCTGCAAAGAGCCGCGGATCGGCTGAAATGCCGCCGCTGACGAAGGGCAGCGGACGCCCACCCAGGACGCTTTGGATGGCGGCCGGTTCGATGTAGATCATGCGATAGCGGAAACCGTCATCGCTGCCCGCATGACCGTCATGCAGCTCGTCGGGATGGAGCACCATCGTCCTGCCGGGCAGACTGAAGCGATCGGCGCCGCGATAGCGGAAGCTCTGAACGCCCGAAAGCGTCTGCCCGATGGCGTAGGTATCGTGCCGGTGCGGTTCGTAGGCTGGTCCGGCGAAAAAGGCCTCGATGCGTTCGAACGGCACAGCATCCTCGGCGACCGCTATCCAGTCGCCGCGACGCTCACGGGCCAGCGGTTCGATAATGCCTTCGCCTGCACTCGGATGCTCACTCGTCATGCCCTACGAGATAGGGCAATTGCTCCCGGTTGTCGATGCGATGAGGCTCCACACGGCCTGTCGGAGCGCATACCGGCAGCCGCACGAGAATGGGGATCGTTATCCCGCAATCTTCGAGAAATCCGCAACCGCCCCCGTGGCAGAGCGGATGAGCCCCAGCAATGCCAGACGGTTGGCGCGGATCGCCGCATCCTCGTCATTCACTAGGACATCGTCGAAGAACTGATCGACCGGCTCACGCAATTTCGACAACGCCGCCATGGCCGAGCGGAAATCTTCTTTCACGATCGCGTCACGGGCATCGCCGGTTGCGATCTTGATCGATGCGTGAAGGGTTCTTTCGGCGTCGAGTTTGAACAGCCGTTCGTCGACGGAAGCGGCAACCTCCGTCCCCTTTTTCTCCTCTGCCGCCAGAATCTGCGTTGCACGCTTAGTGCCAGCCAGCAGGTTCTTCCCCTCTTCAGCCGTGATGAAGGCCGTCAGCGCCTCGACACGCCGCGCGATCAGCAGCAGATCGTCGGCGTCCGGTGCCAGCACTGCGTCGATCAGGTCGTAGCGTGCTCCAAGATCACGCAGATAAACCTTCAGCCGGTCGTGGAAGAAGGCGAGAAGGTCGGCAGAAACATCGCCGGCGACCTCGGGCCTCTGCTGCTTGAGCCTCGCGAGCGCGACTTCGAAGAACGGCCGGAGCGGCAGGCGCGCCTTGCCTTCCAGAATGAGCCGGATCACGCCGAGCGCAGCACGGCGCAGTGCATAGGGATCCTTCGAGCCCGTCGGCTTTTCATCGATCGCCCAGAAGCCAACGAGAGTGTCGAGCTTGTCGGCAAGCGCGACAGTCACGGCAACGGGATCGGCCGGCACGCGGTCGGAAGGCCCCTGGGGCTTGTAGTGATCCTCGATTGCATTGGCGACGGCGGATGTTTCGCCCTGCAGCACCGCATATTTGTGCCCCATAATGCCCTGAAGCTCGGGAAATTCCCCTACAGCCTCGGTCCGCAAATCCGCCTTCGCCAGCACAGCGGCGCGGTCGACCTGAGTAACGTCCGCACCGGTCACCTTGGCGAGTTCTGCGGCCAACGAGCGGATGCGGGCGACGCGTTCGCCCTGCGTCCCCAGCTTGGCGTGGAACGTCACGTTCAACGCATCGAGCTTTGCCATGCGCTGGTCGAGCGGCTTCCTGAGGTCGAGCCCGAATTTCTTCGCGGACAGCTCGAGCGTTTCGAGATCCGGCAGGTTGCCCTGGTCCCGCTTCCAGAAATGCGCCGCGTCCGAGAGGCGCGCGCGCACGACCTTGCCGTTGCCGTGGACGATTTCCTTGCCGCCGTCCCTGGCCTCGATATTCGACACCAGGATGAATTTGTTCGACAGCATCTCGGCGCCCGGCTGGCGCGTGACGAAGCACTTCTGGTTGGTCTTGATCGTCAGGCGGATGATTTCCGACGGGATTTCGAGATAGCTCTCCTCAAAACTTCCCATCAGCACCTGCGGCCACTCGACGAGGCCCGATACTTCCTCGATCAGTCCCTCGTCTTCGACGAGTTCGAGACCGCTCGCGAAGGCGACGTTGTGGGCGTCGGCCGAGATGATCTGCTTGCGGCGCTCGGCATCGATCACGACCTTCGCCCTCTCGAGCTTCTCGGCATAATCGGCAAACCGGCGAACGGTGATCGCCTCGGGCGCATGGAAACGGTGGCCATAGGTCACGTTGGAGGCGACGATGCCGTCGACCTCGAAGGGAATGACCCTGGTCTCCTCCGTCTCCGAACCGAAGGTGCAGACGATCGACTGGAGCGGGCGAACCCAGCGCAGGCTTCCAGGTCTCGCGGAGGCGGCGCCGGAGCGCATGGATTTCGGCCATGGGAAATTGCGGATGATCGGCGGCATTGCCTCGGCGATGATCTGCTCGGCCGGCCGGCCCTGCTTGACGATGTGGGCGACGTAAAAATCCCCCTTCTTCGGATCGCGGTGGACATGGGCCTCGCTGATCGAGGATAGGCCCGCGCCCCGCAGGAAGCCTTCAATCGCCTTCTCGTTCGCGTCGGTGCGCGGTCCCTTGCGCTCCTCGCGAATATCGGCAGAGCGCGCATTGAGGCCGCGGATATCGAGCGTCAGGCGGCGCGGCGTCCAGTATTCGCGCGCACCTTCATAGGTCAGACCTGCCTCGACCAGCGCGTCCGTCACGAGCTTCTTGAGGTCCCCCGCCGCCTTGCGCTGCATGCGGGCGGGGATTTCTTCGGAGCGCAGTTCGATAAGAAGATCAGGCATGGGACTCTGGACTTTGTTCTGTTCCGGACGGTTGCGGCGGACTTAGCAAGCTCCGATGAAAAAGTCACCAAGCCCGGCAAGGAAATTGGCCCGCTACCAGCCGCCACCGCCGCCGCCACCGCCGCCACCTCCAGAAAAGCCTCCACCGGAGGAAAAGCCCGAGGACGAGCTCTTCGGCGGAGGCGGCAAGGACGACGTCATAGTATCCGCCATCGAACCGGCGAACCCGCCGATCCTGTCGCCGAAGGAACCCGGACCAAAAGAATCGCCGTGATACCAGCTCGGTTGATAGGCAGCGGCAGCGGCGGCACCCGCGGATGCGGCAAGCAGCCAGCGGTCGAACGTCTCCGTCCACGGTTTTTCGACGCCGAGCGCCACGGCATAGGGTAGCAGCGTCTCGAAATGCCGCGGCGACATTTCCGGCGCGCCCTGGAGGTTCATCCGGTCCTTCTCGGCGAGCGTCATGTATTGGCGCAGCCCGTCGATCCCGTCCATCATCCGTGTGCCGAGTGGCGTCGGGGCACCCATGAGGAAGAAGAAAAGCACATTGACGAGCACGATGCCGCCAACCGCGATGAGCAGCGGCAGGTCATCCGCCCCTGTCGCCGAGAAAACGATGGCAGCCAGGACTCCGGAAAATATCATGAGGAACACGAATGCGAAGAAGGCCAGGACCACGATCGACATGATGCGGCGCGCCAGGCTCGATCCGCGCCGGAACGACTTGCCGAACGAGACGGCGAAAATCGAGACGAAAAAGGCGATAAAAACCGGCACAATGACCAGCGGAATGCTTTCCTCGTTGAGATCGCCGAAGATAAAGAGCGCCGCCAAGGCAAGCACGGAGAGCAAGACGCCGCCGACAATATAGGCTGTGTTGGCGCGGTAGTATTTGCCGCGATGTTCCCGCTCCATCGAACTGCGGAAGGCAGACCCCGCCGCCTCGACCTTCTTGCCGTTCGCCCGATCGATCGTAAGTTTGCCGCCGGCCGTCGCAATCGCCTTCATCAGCGTCGCCTCGCCGGTCGGCAGTTTTTCTGCTCCCCCCTTGCCCGTCGCGGTGATGATGATCGCCTTCTTCAGGTCGTCGAGAACAACGTGGCCCTTGACCGCCAGGTTGAGCGCGGCGGCCGACAGCGCGGTCCACCCCTCGCCGGAGAGCCCCTTGTTGTCGATATAGTTGACGAGCGCCGGCGAAATGTCCTCCGGCGCATCCCAGCGCGGCACCATCACGCCGCGCTCGGGGTCACGACCGATACGCACCCAGGCGCGCCCGTAATAGAGCGTGACGAGGACCAGGCCTGCAGCGGCAATGACCAGGGCCAGATGATCACGCAGCCACCAGATGTTTTGCTGGGACGGGCTTGGTCGGTCGATGCTGCCCTTCGGCAGCTTGACCGCGATCGTCAGGCCCTCCTGCGGGCGCAGCCGGCGCGTGGTGGCGAAGAAGATCTCGTCCCCCTCCTCGACCGCCCGCGCATCCTTGCCCGTCGCACCATAACCGCCGGTAAATACGTCAAGCGCCTCGGATTTCAAGCCTTCCGGCAAGGTGACGGTGGCGCTTGCTTCCTCGATCGGGAAGGCCCACTCGGTTCCGGTCACGTTCCAATAGAGTTCGTCGTGGTCGTCGAAGAAACGTATCTGCCGGCTTGTCTCATAGGTGATCTGGAACGTGTGCTCCCCGCGCGGCAGGAACACGTCGGCCTCGCCGGTATAGATACGGATACCGCCGTCGATCGGTTCGGTGCGGTAGTTCTCCTCCTCGCCGTCGCGTTCCACGGAGATGAGATCGAAGTCCACCTTGCTGCGCCGGCCGCGCGCGTCGGCGAAGGTCAGCGGGAAATCGCGATAGATGCCGCGCCGAATCTGGTTGCCCTCGACATTGGCGGTGATCGTCTCCGTCACGGTGAGCGTGCCGTCCTTTGCAAGGTCGATGACCGAGTGGAAGGACGAGATAATCTCTTGCGCGGCTGCCGTGAGTGGCCAAACAAGGACGAGAAGAACGACCGCAAGCGCTGCGGAAAACCGCTTCATCGCAATTCCCTTCTCCGCATCGTTAGAACTTGACCGATGGCACCGCCCGGTCCGCTTCGTTGGCAATCTCGAAATAGCCGGCCTTGGCAAAGCGGAAGGTATTGGCGATCAGATTGGACGGGAAGCTTTCGACCTTGACGTTAAGGTCACGGGCGGCGCCGTTGTAATAGCGCCGCGACATCTGGATCTCGCCTTCGATCGTCTCCAGCGAGCGCTGGAGCTCCGCGAAATTCTCGTTGGCCTTGAGATCCGGATAGGCTTCCGCGAGCGCAAAAAGCTTGCCGAGCGCCTGTGAAAGCGCTCCTTCTATGGCCGCCCTGCCGGCGACGTCGCCCTGCGGCACGGCTTGCGCTCGATTGCGCAATGAGACGACTTCTTCAAGCGTCGACTTTTCGTGCGCCGCATAGCCCTTCACCGTCTCAATCAGATTGGGGATCAGATCAGCGCGCCGCTTCAATTGCACATCGATGCCGGACCAAGCCTCTTCGGTGACCTGCCGCGCCTTGACGAGGCCGTTGTAGACGAAAACCAGATAAAGGATCACCGCGATGCCGATTGCCAATCCGATCATGAAAGCCCCTCCTTGAGAATCCGCCAGAGATTAGCACCGGCTTTCCAGCTTGAAAGGCATTTTTTGCAATCAAAGCAATGTTGCGAGCGGCTCGCCTGGCTCGTGCGAGCTCGATTTCGCTACATCGGAATCGACGACGGGCTGCAACCACAAAGCTGTTCCTCCGGGAACGGCGCTGAAACTAAGGATAGGCGAAAGTCGTCTTATCGAACAACTCAAGACGCAAAGCCCAGGACCATGAAAACGCTCGCAACTCCCATCAACGTAATCGCCTTCATGGCCCTTTTCGTTGCCTATGCGAGCGGAGCCCAGGGCGACAGGCCGAACGGCGTGCGCCGCGCATTGCAGACCTATGGCGGCCAGCTTTCGCTGGAGGCATTTCCGACCGCCGGTCTTCTGTTGACGGATACCCGCCGATGCGCGCGGGGCCCCTGCCGCTGAGGACCCTTCGATCGAAACGGGGGGGGCACCCCGTCGACTATGCTGCTTCCCTGTTCCCGTTCGCGCCGCCGGCATCGGTTATCAGGAACGCCTCCCCACAGGCTTTTGCCAGCGTACGGACGCGCAGGATATAGCTCTGGCGTTCCGTCACGGAAATTACGCCGCGCGCATCCAGCAGATTGAAGACGTGGCTCGCCTTGATGCACTGGTCGTAGGCAGGGAACACGCATTTGTGCAGGCGATTGTTGCTGCTGTCGCCGGGCGCGCCGGCCGCCAGCAGTGCCAGGCACTCCCTTTCCGCGTCGATAAAATGCTGGTGAAGCATCGCCGTGTTGGCATATTCGAAGTTGTATCGGGAATATTCCTGCTCAGCCTGCAGGAAGACGTCGCCATAGCTGATCTTCTCGGCGCCCTCGCGGCCGTTGAAGTTCAGGTCATAAACATTGTCGACACCCTGGACATACATGGCGAGACGCTCGAGACCATAGGTCAGCTCGCCGGAAACGGGCGAGCATTCGATGCCGCAGACCTGCTGAAAATAGGTGAACTGCGACACTTCCATGCCGTCGCACCAGCACTCCCAGCCGAGACCCCAGGCGCCGAGCGTCGGGCTCTCCCAGTCATCTTCGACGAAGCGGATGTCGTGCAGCAGCGGGTCGAGGCCGATCGCGCTCAGCGAGCCGAGATAAAGCTCCTGCAGGTTGGACGGATTCGGCTTCAGGAGCACCTGGTACTGGTAGTAGTGCTGAAGCCGGTTCGGGTTCTCGCCGTAGCGCCCATCGCTCGGCCGGCGTGACGGCTGGACGTAAGCCGCACGCCACGGCTTCGGCCCGAGCGCGCGCAGCGTTGTGGCCGGATGAAACGTACCGGCGCCAACCTCCATGTCGTAGGGCTGGAGCACGGCGCAGCCCTTGTCGGCCCAATAGTTGTGCAGCGTCAGGATCAGGGCCTGAAAGGAGCGCTTCGGGTTCATATGGTCCGGGAGGGAGGCGGTGGTCATGGGATCACGTCCGAATTCTTCAAGATTTGCCGGACAGGTGCCACGCCGCACGGCAAGGGTCAAGCGTCTTGCTGATCCCGTTGGGACGAGGCGCGGCCTTCACTCGTCATCGCGCTTCAGGCGGTATTCTCCGGTCTTCGGATCCTTGACAAGCGTTCCATTGGCGCCGGTCTGTTGCTCGCGGCGCAGACGCTCGCGCTGCCGCGCCAGCTTTTCGGCGTCGGCAATGAATTTCCGATACCCGATCCAGGCGATAACAACAATGATCAGGAGCAGGATAAGCTGCGGCATTGTTCCTCCTCTGCACACCTCGTCGGTTCGAACCCGATGCCGGCGAGGCGACGGAGCATTTCAAAGTGTAACAGCCACCTCATGCGCATGGCCAGATGCTAGGTGGAGCAACTCGATCTAGGCTCAGGACCTATTAAATTCGTCCATTCTGTGTCGCGGATTTCGTGTCTGAGTAGGAGGAAAGATGCAGGAAATGCATCGACATTTTCAAATCTTTCCGACGCGCTCAGGCGCGAAATCCGCCTCGCCCTGCGGGTTCAGGTCCTGAGCCTAGAGCCCGTATCGCGCCCACAGCGCCCTTTCCTCGAGCGCTTCGGCAAGCCCCGCGGCCACCGACACAGCCAGAGGTGCTGTGATCGCAGCGGCAACGGCCGCGCCGGGTTGGCGGCGGCCGAAGAGGCTGCGTGCAGGCTGGATCAATTCGAGCCGCGTTTTTGCGCCATAACGTCTCTTCACCTCTCCGCGCATATCGCCGAGAGCGTCGACAAGGCCGAGTTCCTGCCCGCGCCGACCAGTCCAGAAAAGGCCGGAGAAGATATCGGGATGGTCGGCCAGAAGGGTTCCCCGGCGGATCTTGACCATCTGGATGAACGTGTCGTGGATCTCGAGCTGCAAGCTCTTGAGGAACTCGACGTCCCGCTCCTTTTCCGGCTGGAACGGATCGAGCACCATCTTGTTTTCACCGGCCGTGTAGACGCGCCGCTCGACCCCAATCTTCTTCAGGAGTTCCGGGAAGCCGAAGCCACCGGAAACGACGCCGATCGAGCCGACGATCGAGGTCGTATCGGCGATGATCTCGTCGCCGGCAAGCGCGATCATATAGCCGCCGGATGCCGCCACGTCCTCGACGAAGATCAGAACGCGCTTTTTCTTCTCTTCGGCGAGGTCGCGGATGCGCTGGTAAATCAGGCGCGACTGCACCGGCGAGCCGCCCGGCGAATTGATGGAGATGGCAACCGCCGGCGCATCCTTGACCGAGAAGGCCTTGTCCAGAAGCGGGGCCACGGTCGCAAGGTTGAGAACCGGGCGGAACTGGCCTCCGCCGGCCATGATCGCGCCGTGAAGCCGGATCGCCGGGATCGTCAACCCCTCCCCGCGGAACCGTTTCGGCATCAGCCTTTTCAAGAATCCGGCCATTTCAACTCCTGCCCGTCACAAACCCTGCTTTGCATGTATGCACTGCCGTCGCAAACGCAATGCCCCGTTTCCGCGCTCACGCTTTATCACCGACGGCGGTACGCGGCCCGCCCATTGTTGAGGTCATCCACATCCGAAGAAAACCGGTGCGTTCCCTCGTCATGCATGATGAGCGGCGCGCGCAGAGCCAATCGCTTGCGGCTCTGTTTGATCGCCGTCACGAGGATGCGCACGGCATTCTCGCCCACGCGCGGAAGAAGCGGCGTGATCTCGATACCGCCGAAACGCCGACCGCATGCCGTGATGATCTCGGCAATCGACTCCGGCCGGGCAATGAGAGACAGCTGCCCGCCCGGCTTCATGATCGCCCCCGCGGTCTTGATCCAGGCCTCGAAAAGATCGTCGGTCATAGCGTGAGCCTCGGCCTTGAGACTGTCCGGCGTTTTCCGGTCCGCGGCGTCGTTGAACGGCGGGTTCATGATCACGTGATCGAAGGCATCATCCGGCAGGCCCGCGGCGGCGCGTGCCTTGCCGCTCAGCGAAACGTCCGCCTCAAGAACCGAGACCCGCGAAGCGAAATATGCATTCTGCGGCAGTGCAAGGCTGCGGCGAGCGAAGCCGGCCATGATGGCCGAACGCTCCACCAGGAGCACGTCCGCCTCCTCGAGCCTGGAGGCGACCGCCATGCCGGCGGCACCCGCGCCGGCGCCGAGATCGGCCACACGGCAGCGATCGCGGCAGGAAACGAGCGAGGCGAGGAGCATCGCATCCATGCCGGAACGATGCCCTTGGCCCAGCGGTTGAATCAAGTGAAACCTGCCCCGGTGGAAGGCGTCCACGGTTTCCGGCATCGTCGTCATCGCGCCGCCCCTCCGAAAGGAAGGCCGCAAGTGGTTCGCGGAAAAGCCGAATTCACTGCCGCAATTCCCTTTCCAGCCCCGCATCGATCAGGATCCGCCGCGCCCTCTCGGCATCATCCTCCGCAACCAGGAAACGGCGCGGCAAAAGTCCAAGCGAGCCTTCCAGTATGCTCATGCCCTGGTCGGCAATAAAGCAGCCGATGCCGGCGTCCTTCATCAGGCTTTCGGCGAAGGAGAGGAGTACGGCGTCGTTGGTGCGGATCAGTTCCTTCATTCGGCTCGGTTTTCCTGTCTTATTTCAAGCAAGCGAGGCAATTCGCCTCTTGCCGCCTGAAAGCCCTCTTTCTATTGTCGAAACCGACGATGAAACAGGAGTCCGGGCGTTGGGCGTAGTGATACCGCTGGAAGACAATAAAAACAAACAGGCGTCTGTGAAGCCGCTCGTCGACCTGACCATGTCCGACATGGAACGGGTCAACCAGCTCATCCTGTCCAAGGCCGGCTCCGATGTCCAGATGATCCCGGAGGTCGCCAACCACCTGATTTCGTCCGGCGGCAAACGCCTGCGCCCCATGCTGACGCTCGCCGCCGCCTCGATGTTCGGCTACGAGGGCGACGCCCACGTCAAGCTCGCGACCAGCGTCGAATTCATGCATACGGCGACACTGCTGCACGATGACGTCGTGGACGAAAGCGATCTCAGGCGCGGGAAATCGACGGCGCGCACGATCTGGGGCAATCAGGCAAGTGTGCTCGTTGGCGACTTCCTGCTCGGTCAAGCGTTCCGGATGATGGTCGATGTCGGCTCGCTCGAGGCTCTCGATGTGCTTTCGACGGCCGCCTCGGTCATTGCCGAAGGCGAAGTCCTGCAGCTTTCGGTCGCCAAGAACATGGAGACGACCGAAGACGACTACCTTGAGGTCATCCGCGCCAAGACGGCGGCACTCTTCGCGGCGGCGGCGGAAGTCGGACCGATCGTCGCAGCAACCAGCAAGGCGAACCGCAACGCGCTGAAGTCCTACGGTATGAACCTTGGGCTGGCCTTCCAATTGGTCGACGACGTCCTCGACTACGGCGGCTCTTCGAGCGAACTCGGCAAGAACGTCGGCGATGATTTCCGTGAAGGCAAGATCACGCTGCCGGTCATCCTCTCCTATCGCCGCGGCACGCCGGAAGACCGCACCTTCTGGCGCGAAGCCATCGAAGGCGGAAACAGCGACGGTGCCAATCTTGAAAAGGCGCTTGGCCTCATCCGGCGCTATGGCGGGCTTACCGATACGATTGCGCGTGCGCAGCATTATGGCACAATCGCGCGTGACGCCTTGGCGCCGTTGCCGGCTTCTCCCTGGAAATCAGCGCTGATAGAGGTGATCGATTTCTGCATCGATCGGGTAAGCTAGACCGGCGGACAATTCTACTTTAGGAATTTCTTGCCGCGTTGCGCCAAAAAAGCCATTCTGTTCCCCAAGACTTGCTTCCGGCAATCTCCGATCGATCCGGAACCACCAGCGACGGTGCGGCAAAACGCACCGTCGGCAATGAAAGGTTTGATATGCGGCAAAATACACTCCTTCGCCTTCTTAGCGGCGCAGCACTGCTTGCCCTCGCATCGGTGACCGGCAGCTATCAGGCTTATGCGGAGGAAAAGGCGGCGGTTGAAGACGCGAAACCTTTCGACATCAAATCAGTCGATACCTTTTCCGGTGCTTTTCTGGCTGCCCGCACGGCCGATGTGGATCGCGACTTCGCGTCAGCAACCGAACTCTACAAGATTGCCCTGCAGTTCGAACCGGACAACAACGACGTCAAGCAGCGGCTGATGATCACGCTGCTTATGGCAGGCAAGCTTGACGAGGGCGTCAAGATCGCCGAGGACCTCAAGTCCGATCCGGCCGTCGAACGCATCACGACGGTCGTCCGCGCGATCGAGGCGATCCGCAAGCGCGAATACCGCAGCGCCCAGAAGCTACTCGCCTATGACGGACCGAACGATCTCGACCGGCTGATGAACACGCTTCTGTCCTCCTGGGCGAAGTTCGGCCAGGGCCGGCCGAAGGAAGCGCTGGTGCAGATCAAGGCACTTGAGGGCCCGGAATGGTTCCGCGTCTTCAAGAACTATCATGCCGGCGCGATCGCGCTTGCCGCCGGCGACAAGGCAACGGCACGCGCACGGCTCAACGACGCCATTCTCGACCGCGAAGGCGGCAGCGCCGCCCCGGACACGTTCATGCGTTCGGTCGAGGCGCTGGCCCGCTTCGAGGCCCGCGAGGGTAACAAGCAAAAGGCGCTTGACACGATTGCCGTCGGCGAAGGCATGGTCAACAACTACACGCCACTTGAGGCGCTGAGAAAGAACATCGAGGAAGGCAAGCCCCAGGAGCAGCAGGTTCGCAACGCCGTGCAAGGGGCCGCCGCAGTGCTCTTTTCCATCGGAGGCGCGCTCAACCGCGAAGGCGCCGAAGACGTCGTTTCGCTCTATCTGCAGACCGCGCGCCAACTCGATCCGGAAAGTGCCGATATCCTCGTCATGCTCGGCGGGATCGCCGAAAACCTGAAGAAGGAGGAGGAGGCGATTGCGCTTTACAAGAGCGTGCCGGAAGGTTCGCCGATGCGTCGCCTCTCCGAGCTTCAACTCGGGCTCAGCCTTGCCAGCATCGGCAGGGTCGAAGAGGCTAAGAAGCACCTGAGAGCACTGATTGACGTCGATCCGAAGAATATCCGTAACTATCTCGCCTATGGCAGCGTTCTATCCGACGCCAAGGACTACAAGGAGATGGGCGAACTCTACGACCGGGCCGTCGCCGCCATCGGTCCCGTCCCGAAGCGATCCGACTGGACGGTATTCTTCCAGCGCGGCATCGCCTACGAGCGGCAGAAGATCTGGGAGAAGGCCGAGCCGAATTTCCGCAAGGCGCTGGAGCTCAATCCGGATCAGCCGCAGGTGCTGAACTATCTCGGCTACTCCTGGGTCGACATGAATATCAACCTCGACGAGGGCCTCGACATGATCCGCAAGGCGGTCGAGCTCAAGCCGGACGACGGCTACATCGTCGATTCGCTCGGATGGGCCTATTTCCGCATGAACCGGTTCGATGATGCCGTTACAGAACTCGAGCGCGCGGCCGAACTGATGGCGGGCGACGCGACGATCAACGACCACCTTGGCGATGCTTACTGGCGGGTGGGACGCAAGCTCGAAGCGGTATTCCAGTGGAATCAGGCACTGGAGTTGAAGCCCGAGGAAGCGGAAGTTCCGAAGATCAAGGCGAAGATTGAAAACGGCTTGCCGCCGCTCAAGCCGCGGGTTCCGGCCGCGGCCGACGCCAAGAAGTTGCCGAAGAAGACGGGCCCCGCGACACCGGACAAGAAATCCTGAGAATATGCATTTGGACGGCATTCCGGGCTTCGCGCTAACATGCGCGGCGCCCGCCAAGATCAATCTGGCACTGCATGTCGTCGGCCAGCGTGCCGACGGCCATCATCTTCTGGAAAGCCTTGTTACTTTCGCGGATTGCGGCGACCGGATCGGCCTTGCGTCGGCTGACGCCGACCGCTTCACCATATCGGGGCGCTTCGCGGACGGGTTGCCGCTTTCGGCGCAAAACAAAGGCGGCAATCTGGTGTTGCGCGCGCGTGACCTGCTACGAAGCGAACTGACGTCACGAGGCATGGCCGCCGGTCCGGTCCATCTCCATCTCGAAAAGAACTTGCCCGTGGCCTCCGGCATTGGCGGCGGCTCGGCGGATGCGGCGGCAACTCTTCGTGGTCTGCTCAAGCTGTGGGGCGCGTCTGTTGAGCCGGCGAAGCTCGATGCCGTTGCGCTCGAACTCGGAGCGGATGTGCCGATGTGCCTCGACGGCGGCCCACTTCTCGCCAAGGGAATCGGCGAGGAGATTACTCCCCTTCCCGATCTCCCATCCTTCGCAATCGTCCTCGTCAATCCGCTCGTCGCCGTGTCGACGCCGATGATCTTCCGCATGCTCGTCAACAAGGCGAATCCACCGCTCGACCTGCCGAAAGGCATGAACACAGCGGCGGAATGGTTGTCGGCGATGGCCGATATGCGCAACGATCTGGAGGGGCCTGCGCGCGGACTCGTTCCTGCGATCGAGCAGGTGTCAGGCAGCCTCAAAGCGGCGGGCGCCACGCTTGTGCGCATGTCCGGCTCCGGCGCCACGTGCTTCGGGCTGTTCGACAGCGACGAAACAGCGCATCGGGCCGCCGGGCATATTTCCGCCAGCCATCCGGAATGGTACGTTTGCGCCGCGCGAACGACAGCGCCGCGCGTCCAATCGGACGGGCTGTAGCACTTTGAATTGCTGCATGATTCCTTAAATCGCTTCCGATTTAAGGAATCATGCAGCAGGGGGGAAGGATAGCACCCAATGCCTGGCATCGACGAAGGCCGCCCCTTCATTCCCGTCGGTATTGCCGTGCTCACGGTTTCCGACACACGCACACGCGCCGACGACAGGTCAGGCGACACGCTTGAGGCGCGCATACGCGAGGCCGGCCATCGGCTCGAAGCACGAGAGATCGTCACGGACGACCGGCAGAAGATCTACGATCAAGTGAAGGCTTGGACACTGGACGATGCGATCGACGTGGTCATTACCACCGGAGGTACCGGCTTCACCGGCCGTGACGTGACGCCCGAGGCGCTTGAGCCGCTGTTCGAAAAGCGCATGGACGGCTTTTCCGAAGTGTTCCATCGGATCTCCTACGAGAAGATCGGCACGTCGACGATCCAGTCGCGAGCCACCGGCGGCGTTGCCAATGCGACGTTCATCTTCGTCCTGCCCGGATCGCCGGGCGCCTGCAAGGATGCCTGGGACGGCATCCTGAAGCAGCAGCTCGACTATCGGCACATGCCCTGCAATTTCGTGGAAATCATGCCGCGGCTGGACGAGCACCTCAAACGCGGCTAACGGCTTCCGTCCGGAATTGCGTTCTCAAGATGCTCGACAGCAAGCTTCCCTTGAGATTTTTCCTCGTTCGCCTGCGGGTTGTTGTTCCCAACGAAACAGCCAGCTTCGATCAACCCCGGTAGATTTGTTATGTCAGCCGGCGTTGGGGTGGCCGATCATCCATCTCAAGCGCAGCGAAGACAAATCTTCCGACGACACGGGCGGGGGAAGAGCAGGATGCATACGACGTGCCGTCCTCTCTCTGGATTGCATGGCAAGCCATTTTCGCGAGCAAGGTCATTTGAGAGCCGCTTCGGGGGGTGCCGCGGACAAGACAGGCACCCCATTCTTGCTATCGGTACCTACAGCGCCGCGCGTCTTGTCAGACGCGCAAAGGCTATTCCGCAGCAAGCCGATTGCCGGTCGCCACCCACGCAGGAACCAGTTCGGTTGCAAGTTTGCGCACGGCACGAACATTGACCATGTCGCTCAGCCGCATGTTTGCGCGGGCGACGGCGATCGCATCACGCTTCGGCATCAGGAAGCCTGTCTCAAGGGGATGCGCCCTGCGCGAGAGGCGACTTAACAGCGGGCGCCGATGCATTCGTGAGGGAGAGAACCGCGCCGGATTTCTGTTGAGCGACACATATTCAAGAAGCTCGTCCACCCATCTTCCGGTCGGCCGTGCGCCCGGCTCCAGAAGCATCAACCATTCGCCGCGTGCCGAACGGACAATGTCGCCCAAGTCCCAATCGACGCAGAAACGGCAGCCGGCGGCATCCGCGACCCGCAACGAACCGTCCTTCGACCCGTGATCAAGAATGATGACGTCGCTGACGAGGCCCTCCACGGCGCCGGCAACAAGCACCGACAGCGTCTGTACGAGTTCGGCCTCGTTGTCGCGTGTTTCCATGATGATCGTCAGCATAGTCGTTCCTACCGCATTGCACTCGCAAATGCTACAGCCATCGGGCGCCGCCTGCTTCGGCTCTCCAGTGCGACCCCTCTTCGTTCTAATCTTAAGATTTGTTCTTGCTTTGTTCTGTTTTCTGCGATAGGAAAATAATCAGGACGAAACGGAGCCCCGTCTGTTTCCGAGGAGATATCGATGACCGAGCTGTCTCAATTGAGGCAGGGTGCCTTCGCGCCCGCCAACACCGCGGACATGGCCGAAGCAATGATCAAGGGAACGGGCCTGAGGATCGACATCGATCGCCGGCGCGGCCGCGGCGCCGGCCTCAACATGTCCGGCCGCTTCGAGCCACAATCGCGCGAGGTCTTCGACGACGGTTGGGAGAGCATCGAGGAACTGCCGCCTTTCAAGACGGAGGTCCAGGTTGAGAAGCCGCGGGCGGTTATCACGCGCAACGAGTCTCCGGACATCGGTTTCGACCGCTCGATCAATCCTTACCGCGGTTGCGAGCACGGCTGCATCTACTGTTTCGCGCGCCCGACCCATGCCTATATGGGCCTCTCGGCGGGCCTCGATTTCGAGTCCAAACTTTTCGCGAAGCCGGACGCCCCGCGTTTGCTGGAACGGGAGTTCGCAAGGCCCGACTACAAGGTCCGCCCGATCGCTATCGGCACCAATACCGACCCCTATCAGCCAATCGAGAAGGAATGGCGGATCATGCGCCAGATTCTCGAAGTATTGAAGGCGGCAAACCATCCGGTGATGATCGTCACCAAATCGGCAATGGTGACACGCGACATCGATCTGCTTGCCCCGATGGCGGAAATGGGTCTCGCGCGGGTCGGCATTTCGATAACCACGCTCGATCGAAAACTGGCGCGCACGATGGAGCCGCGGGCATCAACGCCGACAAAGCGGCTTGAGGCGATCCGTGCCATTTCGGATGCCGGTATCCCCACCGGTGTTCTGGTTTCACCGATTGTTCCGGCGCTGAACGACCACGAGATCGAACGCGTGCTCGATTCGGCAAAGACGGCGGGCGCGTCGGAAGCGAGCTACGTGCTGTTGCGGCTGCCGCTCGAGGTGAGCCCGCTCTTTCGCGATTGGCTGCTGCGGAATTATCCGGACCGCTACCGCCACGTCATGTCGCTGATCCGCTCCATGCGTGGCGGCAAGGACTATGACGCCGAGTTCGGCAAGCGCATGAAAGGGGCCGGCCCCTATGCCTGGCAGATCGGCCGGCGCTTCGAACTTGCTGCCAAGCGGCTGGGGCTCAACCTGACGCGCCGGCAATTGCGGAATGATGTCTTCGTGCCGCCGCTCGGAATGGGAGTCCAACTGTCACTGCTTTAGGATTTGGGGACCCACTGAGAATTCCCGCCAAATAGATGCCGATCTCCTCCGCGACAGGAGTTCGATAGCATCGTTCATGCAAAATTTCGGTTCCGGCGCCCTCCCCTGCCTCGTGATGGCGCTGGTTTTCCTCCCGGTCACCGCCGCACTCGTACCGG
This sequence comes from Sinorhizobium garamanticum, assembly GCF_029892065.1. NCBI lineage: Bacteria > Pseudomonadati > Pseudomonadota > Alphaproteobacteria > Hyphomicrobiales > Rhizobiaceae > Sinorhizobium > Sinorhizobium garamanticum. The sequence goes on from NZ_CP120373.1 coordinate 369,086, forward strand.
GGGGCTTGAAGGGAATCGGGCGAATATGCGAGGGTCCCCATATGTCTCGCAAATCGCCCGATTCCCAACTTTTTCCCATCGAGCTGCCCGTCCCCGATTTCAGCTTCGAGCTTGCCGCCCGCCGAGATGGCTTTTGGCCTGTCGCCGGCGCGGACGAGGCGGGACGCGGTCCATTGGCCGGTCCGGTCGTTGCTGCCGCGGTCATCCTCGATCCGGACGCCATTCCGGATGGTCTCAACGACAGCAAGCTCTTGAGTCCCGAGCAGCGCGAAGCACTGTTTGAGCAAATTCTTGCGACCGCGACGGTCTCGATCGCCTCGTCTTCGGCGACTCGTATCGACTGCACTGATATCCTTAAGGCGAGCCTCGACGCGATGCGGCGGGCCGTCGATGGTCTTTCCACGACCGCGCGTTTTGTGCTCGTCGACGGCCGTGATGTTCCGCCGGGACTTTCCTGCCACGCCAAAGCGATCGTCAAAGGCGATTCCCGATCGATGTCGATCGCCGCTGCATCGATCGTCGCCAAGGTGACGCGCGATCGCATGATGGCGCGCGCCGACATCACGTTCCCGGCCTATGGCTTTGCCCTTCATGCCGGCTATGCCACCGAGATGCATCGAAACGCCATCGACAACCACGGCCCCTGCTCGCTGCATCGAATGAGTTTCCGTCCCTTTCGCCAGGTTTGATGCCGCTTATTCGGCCCGCCAGCGGCAGGCAGGTGCCAAGTTGGTAGCGCGTAGACGGCCCGGGAACGCGCGGCCGCTATGCCACGCTAGAACACCGATAGAGCCGACAAAAGCTCGATCACTGATACAGCCAACAAAAAAGCCCCGCCGAGGCGGGGCTCTCTTCGAATTCACAGACTGCCGTCTCAGTTCAGCCGAGACTTGACCTCGCCGAGCGCCTTCTGGAACAGCGTATCCTGCGCACCGGCATCGGTCTTGGCCGACAAGACCTTCTCTGCGGCGCTGATCGCCAGATCGACGGCTGCGGAGCGGACCGCATTGATCGCGTCGCTTTCAGCCTGCTTGATCTTCTGTTCGGAAAGTGCCGTGCGGCGCGCGACATATTCCTCGGTCTTCTGCTTGGCTTCCGCCGTCAGCATTTCCGCTTCCCGCTGCGCGGCGGCAACAATGCTGGCGGCCTCGGCCTCGGCGTCCTTCCGCTTGCGCTGGTACTCCGCGACCAGGCTCTGGGCCTCTTCGCGCAGGCGCTTGGCTTCCGCCAGTTCGTTGCCGATCTTGTCGGCACGTGCGTCGAGCGCCTTGGCGATCATGCCCGGAACCTTGAGATAGGCGATAAGGGCAAAAAAGAGGATCAGGCCGACAAGGGCGTAGAAAGTCGCATCAAGAGCCATCGTTCATTGTTCCTCAGTTGCCTGCCGATGCCTTGACGGCGGCAGCGATCTCGGCCTTGGTCACGGTTCCACCAATCAGTTGCTTGACGACGGCGTCTGCCGTTTCCTCGGCGATAGCGCCGACATCGGCGAGCGCCTTGGACTTGATGTCGGCAATGCGCGTTTCGGCGGCGGTGATCTTCTTGGCCAGATCGGCCTCGACCGCGGTGCGGTCGGCGGTTGCCTTCGCCTTGGCAGCTTCGCGGGCGGTGTCGGCGATCGAATGCCCCTTGGCCCTGGCGCTTGCCAGTTCCTGCTCGTAGGACGCGATGGCAGCGTCGGCTTCGCCCTTCAGGCGGGACGCTTCATCCAGATCCTGAGCGATCCGGTCATGGCGCGTCTCGAGAATGCTGCCAATACGCGGAATGATGACCTTCGACATCAACAGATAGAAGAGGCCGAACGTGATCGCAAGCCAGAGCAACTGCGATGCGAAATGGGTCGAATCAAAAGGCGGAAACACGCCCGTGCCGTGTTCGCCTTCGGGGGCCACACCCGTTTCGGTGTGCACCTCGCCGGCCGCAGCGGGTTCGTGTGCTTCGCCTTCAGTGGTGGTTGACTGGGCATAAGCCGCGGTCACAAACATGCTCACCTCCAGGTGCACTCAAGAATATGCGCGGCCGCGGCCCCTGAGCGAGGCCGCGGCCAAAACTTCGATCCGTATTAGACGGCGAAGAGGAGGAGCAGGGCTACGAGCAGCGAGAAGATGCCCAGAGCTTCCGTAACGGCGAAGCCGAATACGAGGCGGCCGAACTGGCCGTCAGCAGCCGAGGGGTTGCGCAGCGCGCCGGACAGGTAGCTGCCAAAGATGTTGCCGAGGCCGAGAGCCGTGCCGGCCATACCAAGGCATGCAAGACCTGCACCGATGAACTTTGCTGCTTCCGCTTCCATGATTGAACTCCTTCGAAATGGTGTTGCGGCTAGGATTTGTGCCTCCGCCGGAGGACCCGGGCGGAAGCCAGCGACTGTTATTCCTTAGTGGCTTCCCGGATGGACGGCGTCGTTGAGGTACATGCAGGTCAGCACCGCAAAGACATAGGCCTGAAGGAAGCAAACGAGGAACTCAAGACCGGTAATGGCGACGGTCATGATGAGAGGCAGGATCGCACCGCCGATGCCGAGCGCGCCAAGGGCGCTCAACGAGGTGACGAAGCCCGCGAAAACCTTCAGCGTGATGTGGCCGGCCAGCATGTTGGCGAACAGACGGACCGAAAGGCTGATGGGACGGGAAAGGAACGAGATGATTTCGATCGCAACGACCAGCGGCAGCAAAACCCCCGGCACTCCGTGCGGCACGAACAGTTTCAAAAAGCCCAGACCGTGCTTGTAGAAACCATAGAGAATGACGGTACCGATGACGAACACCGCCAGAGCGAAGGTGACGATAATCTGGCTGGTCACCGTGAAGAAATACGGAAACATGCCGAGCAGGTTTGCCGTCAGGATGAACATGAACAACGAGAACACCATCGGGAAGAATTTCATCCCGTGGCTGCCCGCCCCTTCACGAAGCATCGACGCGATGAACTCGTAGGACATTTCCGAAACCGACTGCAGGCGCGTCGGGATCAGCCCGCGCTGCGACGTGGTCAGATAAAGAAAGCCGGCGGCCACGCCGACGGTCGCGGCCATGAACAGCGACGCATTGGTGAAGGAAAAGTCAATTCCGCCAATTTCGATCGGGACAATCTTGTTGACCAGGAACTGGTGGGTCGGATCGTTTGACACCGCGCTTCTCTTTCATTTTGCCCGCCCGCAAGCGGAAACCGTGTTCTTTCAGGCGGCGCCTCAGGCGCCATCCCCGTCCTTCTTGTCATTTCCAGGGCCGCGTTTGCCCGATTCCGGTGTCGCCACCATTCCGGCCGACCGCAGCACATTCAAGACGCCGGCACAGAACCCGAGAAGCAGCAAGACGATCATGCCCCACGGCCCTGTACCCGCAAAATGGTCCAAAAGATAGCCCAGAAACGCCCCGACAACGATCGCGGCGATGAACTCGCTCGAGAGCTTCATCGCCGCCGCGTAACCTTGCCGGCTTTCCGCGGCGCGCGTCTCGACGTCGTCCGACTTGTCCGTCCGCTTGGACGCGATGTCGTCGCCAAGGCGCTTCAGCCGCGCTTCCAGACTTTCTTCCGGCTTCTCCGTCACATGGCTCCCCTTTGCAGTCCCCACGCGGTCTTAACGCGATCTCGGTCATACAAACGGCCGGTGCTCAAGCCACGCTTCGGCCCCATTTGAAGTCGCGCGCAACATAGTTTTAGGCACCCGCATAGTCAAGGCATGGGCGCCCCTTCGACGTGGACAATATTTCCTCGTTATTTCAGGTATTTAGCCATAATTTTGGCAAGCTGCGGCAAAGCGGCAACGGGAATCGGCGGCGACCGAACGGTCTTAGCTGGCCGTTCGGCGCCAAGTCATCCGGCGGAATCGAGGCTGTCGATCAGCTCCAGCCGCCGCCATAGGTGCGATAGAAGATGTGCAAGCCGATCTTGCCGACCCGCTTCATGGTTTTCGCCCAGGCCGGCTTCACATAGGTCGCGTGATAATGCGTGGCCGATCCCACTTCCGGCAACCAGATCCTGCCGGCGCTGACGGCCAGCGCGACTTCCTTGGCGGTCTTCCAGTGTGAGCGCGAGTAGATAAGGTCGCGGATCATGTCGCAGGCGAAGGAAAACTGGCAGCGGTTGCGCCAGGCCTTGTTCTGATAGACGACGCCGCAAATTGTCTTCGGGTAAGTCGGATTGCGGACACGATTGAGAATGACCTGGGCCACCGCAGCCTGGCCTTTCACGGACTCGCTGCGGGCCTCGAAGTAAATCCCTTCGGCGAGGCAGGTCTGCTCGTCCTTGCTGAAGACCGTGCCGGGCAAGGCCGTTGCCGCCCAGGCATGGTCGTCGGGCGCGATTTCCGGAATGAAGCGGCCCGCGTTCTTGTCTTCCCTGAGGATCGAATCGAAGGGCGACTCACGCGCATAGTCCGGCTCGGGCCGGACATAGGCGGTCGCAAGAATATCGGCCTTGTCGTTGGTAATCAGCTTTGCGAGCATCGGCGAGACGCCGGGATCGGCCTTCGGTGGCTTCTTTCGGTAGAAGGCCGTGGCGATCTCGATCTCCTTCCCCTTGATGCGCGGTTTGGCGAAAATCATCTTCTCGGCCCCGTCGAAGTCCGGTTCCATCAGCGAGCTCGTACGCTGGAGGATCGAACCGGCGGTAAAGTCCTTCGGCGGCGTCACAGGGGTGACAGCAACGATCCGCCCCTTCTTCAGCTTGCGGGTCACGCGGTCTTCGTCGGGCGTTGCGCCCTTGTGCTTGGTTTCCGCGGTCAGCGCCACATGGCTGCCATCGGGCATGGTGACGCCAGCACCGCCATCCAGGGCACCGGTGGTGATCGGGTCGGCGAACACCATCTCTACCTCGTGCAGCGAACCCGCAGGCGATTGCGTCAGATACATCCGCCAGCGCTCGCCGCCGCGGTTGATGCCCGAGAGGAACGTCGCCAGGTCGGAATAGGCGACCGTTGAAGGGAAGCTCAGGAAAATGGCAATGCCGATCATCGCGGGCGCAGCCCAGGCCGGCAAAGACATAGGAGACTTGCAATGCAACTTCTGGCTCTTACGCACCAACCGGCTCCACGCAATACTTACTTGGGCACGCCTTCTCACAAGCCGGCGAAGGGCCAGCCCTGAGATTCCGTGCAGGAAGCTAAGATTTGGAAGCGGTCGGACAGCGCGCCGGAACCGCTTCGTTCGAGCCTAGAAAATGAAGCATTAACCTTGATGTTTGGTTAATGCAGCGCGCTAGAGCCCTTCAGGGCTAAATGGAAACAGTTCTGTTGGCTCAAACGGAGTCGGATGGTCGACCGGCCGGCGCGCGGCGTAGCCAAAGCATACGGCCAAGCCGGCCGGCCGATCAGGCGGCCCGTTTCAGCCAACCCGAAGGGCCGGGCATCTTTCCGCCAGGCTCAGAGGCGATCGGCTCGGACGTACATCCGGGTACGCCCCTTCGCCGATCGCCTCTGCCCTGACGAAAACCTGCTCCGGCAGAACTGCTTCCATTTAACCCTGAAGGGCTCTACAGCGCCGCGTCTTTTCAGACGCGCAAGATCGCTGTTGCAATTTGAATGGCTGTTTGTCCCTCAATCGGCTCCGCAATAGAACCGGCGACGCTTTCGTTGGAACGCGGTCGTCTCGCAGACAGTTCAGATGATCACGTGCGAGCCGAGCTCGACCACCCTGTTGGTCGGCAGACGGAAATAGTCCGACGGATCGATCGCCGCGGTGGCGAGCGCAATGAACAGGCGATCCTGCCAATGCGGCATGCCGGACTGGGCGTCGGGCACAAGCTTGCGGCGGCCGAGGTAGAACGACGTCGACATGATGTCGAACTTCAGCCCCGACTTGCGGAAAAGTCCCAGCGCCTGGGAGACGTTCTGGGTCTCCATGAAGCCGAACTTCATCTCGAGCAACGTGAAGCGTTCGGACAGAGGCTTCACGCTGACGCGCTCCTCCTTCGGCACTTTCGGTGTATTGGCTGTACGGATTGTCAGGATGAAGTTCTGCATGTGCAGCACGTGATTGTGCTTGATGTTGTGCAGGAGGGCCGCAGGCGTCGACTCCGGATCGCTTGTCAAGAAAATCGCCGTGCCAGGTACGGCCACCGGCGCATGCTCGCTCTTGCGTTCGATCGACTTGATGAAGCTCGCCAGCGGAATATCGATATGCCGCGTCTTGGCATGCAGCAGTTCCGTGCCGCGCTTCCACGTCCACATGACTATGATGAAGGTTGCCGCAATCAATATCGGCACGTAGCCGCCATCATGGATCTTCAGCATGTTGGCGCCGAGGAAGACAAATTCCAGCGCGAACAGCGGCAGCAGCGCGCCGGCCGCCCACCAGGTCGACCAGTTCCAGCGGGCACGCAGGAACTCGAAGGCCAGGATGGTGGTCACGACCATGGCGCCGGTGACGGAAATGCCATAGGCGGTCGCCAAGGCCTCGGAGGAGCCGAACACGAAGACAAGAGCCATGACGCCGAACATCAGCAGCGTGTTGACATTCGGCAGATAGATCTGGCCGGTATGGGTCTCGGATGTGTGAAAGATCGCCATGCGCGGCAGGAAGCCAAGGTGGATTGCCTGACGCGTCAGCGAGAATGCACCGGTGATCACGGCCTGGCTGGCGATGATCGTCGCCGCCGTCGCCAGGATGACGGCCGGAAGCAGCGCCCATTTCGGAAACATCAGGAAGAAGGGATCGGACATCGCTTCCGGGTTCTTCAGCACGAACGCACCCTGACCGAGATAGTTCAAGGTGAGTGCCGGGAAGACGATGGTGAACCACGCCCATTGGATCGGCCGCCGGCCGAAGTGGCCGAGGTCGGCATAAAGCGCCTCAGCCCCGGTCACCGTCAGAAAGACCGCACCCAATACGATGATGCCGACAAAGCCCTCGTTGAGCATGAATGTGGCGGCGTAGAACGGATTGAACGCAGCAAAGATCGACCGATCGTCGGCGATGTGCATCAGGCCGACCGCGCCCATCACCAGAAACCAGACAAGGGTGATCGGTCCGAAGAAATTCGAAACCGCAGCCGTACCTTTCGACTGTACGGCGAAGAGCAGCACCAAGATAACTACGGCGATTGGAACGACATAATCCGTCAGGTCCGGCGTCACCAGTTTCAGCCCCTCAACCGCCGAGAGCACGGACAGCGCCGGCGTGATCATCGCATCACCGATAAAAAGCGCGGCGCCGGCGATCCCCATAAAGAAGAGGATCGCCGTGTGTCCGTTGGCGGTCTTCATCAAAAGAGCAAGCAAGGAGAGCGTGCCGCCCTCCCCCTGGTTGTCGGCCCGCAGCAGAAACAACACGTACTTGATCGTAACGATGATCGTCAGCGCCCAGATCATTAACGAGATCAACCCGATGATCTCGACGTCCGTGACGCCGTCATGCGAAACGGGCCGCAGCGCCTCACGGAACGCATAAAGAGGACTGGTGCCGATATCGCCGTAGACAACGCCGATCGATCCGAGCCCGAGGACGAGCAGGCGGCGCGTATTTTCGGACCCGTGTACGGCAGGGGCAGACAATTGAGACATACGTGTCCAACAGGCTCTTAAAGCCAGCCTTTCCAACGGAAGAAAAAGAAGGGTATCACGGCCGAAATCACCATGGCCGCCAGCGCCCACGGATAGCCGAGCTGCCATTCAAGCTCCGGCATCACGCGGAAATTCATGCCATAAATGGAAGCGACGAGGGTCGGCGGCAAGAGGACTACGGACGCGATCGAGAAGATCTTGATGATCGCATTCTGCTCGACATTGATAAGGCCAAGCGAGGCATCCAGCAGAAAGGTGATGTTTCCCGAGATAAACGCCGCGTGCTCGGAGAGCGATTGGATGTCCCGAGATATCGTGCGGCAGAGTTCGCGGCTGTCCTTGTCTTCCTGCACGACGGGAACGGTGTAGACGAAGGTCAAGAGCCTTGAAAGCGAGGCGAGGCTGTCACGCGTTTTTGCGACGAGCCTGTGGTGTCCCGCGACATCGCGCAGCCGTGCCTCGAGCAAATGCGGTGGCCGGCGTCTGGCTGCCGCCTTCTCGCCGAAAACCTCGATCGACAGGCCATCTATCTTGTCCACGGCCTGCTCGAGGATCTCAGCCGTCCGGTCGGCGATCGTCTCGAGCAGCCGGGTGAGAAGCACGGCGCCGTTGCGGCAGCCTCCGGGAATTCGATGCATACCGGCTTTGAACAACCCGAACGCCCTGGGCTCCGCGTAACGGATCGTCACCAAGCGGCCGCCCGAAAGAATGAAGCCGACATCGGTGAGGCCGGGGATTTCCGTATCGCTGCGATAGACCAATGACGCCGTCATGAACACCGCGTCGTTCTCGGTATAGAGGCGGCTTGACGGCTCGATATCCTTCAGGTCGTCCCGCGTCGGTATGGAGATCCCCAGCAATTCCTCCATCATCAGATCTTCCGCCTTGCTCGGCTCGACGAGATCGATCCAGACGATATCGGGCCGCAGGGACGCCGGCGGCTCTGCCGCCGACAAGGCAACGGCGTCACCGTTCATACAGTATCCCGTGATCATGCCGCTGCCCTTTTCATGCGGCCGACAAAAACAACCCACGAGGCTCTGAAGCGATCAACCGCCACACGATTTCCATAATGCAGATTCATCAGATGAAGCGTCCGCCCTGCACGACAAATCCTCAATCGTTTGTCGCGGGAGCCCATAGTCTCCGGCGAGAGGCGCTGAGCCGATCACCCTTCGCAGGGGCGGCAAGCCATATGGCGCAACACGCACGCAAAATCAATGGCCCTTTGTGCATGCCTGTCCCCGCAGGATTTCATTGCGGCGCAAACTAGCCTGCTCGGACGACCGACGCAAATCTATTCGAAGACGATATCGGGCATCGTTCTGCTCTTGCTCTGGCGAGCCGCTGAAACCTGCTCCCAGACCTTTGCTGCGATATTCCGGTAGATGCGCGCGACCTCGCCCTCGGGTTCGGAAACCACGACGGGCGTTCCCGCGTCGGAGGTTTCGCGAATGCCCATGGTCAAAGGTACCTCGCCGAGGAACGGTACACCGATGCGCTCGGCCTCCTTGCGCGCGCCACCATGACCAAAGATGTCGTAACGATTGCCCGTGTCGGGGGCCACGAAATAGCTCATGTTCTCGACGATGCCGAGAACAGGGACTTCGACCTTTCGGAACATCGTGAGGCCCTTGCGCGCATCGACGAGTGCGAGGTCCTGCGGCGTCGAGACGATGACGGCGCCGGCCAGCGGCACCTGCTGGGCCATGGTCAGTTGAGCGTCACCCGTGCCGGGCGGCATGTCCACGACGAGAATGTCGAGGTCGCCCCAGGCCACCTCGCGCAGCATCTGCAGCAGGGCCGACTGGATCATCGGACCACGCCATATCATGGCAACTTCCTCGTCGACGAGGAATCCCATCGACATGACTGTCAGCCCGTAGTTTTCCATCGGGCGAATGAGCCGCCCTTCGATCTGTTGCGGCCGGCCGCTGATTCCCAAAAGGCGCGGCATGGAGGGGCCGTAGATATCGGCGTCAAGCAGACCGACCTTCAAGCCATTTGCCTGCAGTGCAAGCGCCAGGTTCACCGATGTCGTCGATTTGCCGACACCGCCCTTGCCGGAAGCAACGGCGATAATGGCGCCGACGCCGGGAATACCAGCCTTTGCCGGAGCGCCGCCGGCCGGACGCTGAGCGTGCCCGCGGGCCGCGGGTGGGGCCCGTCGCGGTGTCTGGACCGGCGCTGCCTGCGGTGCCGCCTTGCGATCCGCCGTCAGCGCGACCATTGCCGCCTTGACGCCGGGTATTTCGCGCACGACCTTCTCCGCCGCGGCGCGCATCGGTTCAAGCTCCTTCGCCCGATCGGCCGGCACTGTGATCGAAAAATAGGCCTTGCCGTCGGAAATGAAGACATCAGAGACAAGGCCGAGGTCGACGATATTGCCCTCCATGTCCGGGCCGCGCACGTTCCGCAGCTTTTCAAGAACCGTTTCCCTGGTTACGTCCGGCATGCCGCCCTCTTCACCTGTCTTCGTTGCTACAGCGCCGCACGTCTCTTCAGACGCGCAAAGGACGCGGTAGCCCTTTGAATTGCTGCATGTTTTTATCCTTAAATCGCCTACGATTTAAGGAAACATGCAGTGGATAATTTATCCCCAAATCTGACCCGATTTAAGGAATTATGCAGTACATAATTGAGGCGGAGCGGTTCGCCAATGCGACAGATAGGAAAAACAGGGCCGCCAGCCGATCGTCGTGTCCGTACATCCGGGATCACAAACGACGGGCGGCGGCCCTGCTTCCTCGCAACCTTCGTGGGCGCTGTTTTATTGTAGTCCCCTCTGGACACGACAACATCTATGCACGATGCGTGCCAGATTCGTGCCTTGCTGGAAAAATCCATTCATTTCAATTAGATGAGACTTATGCACATCAGGAATGCAGGCAACAGTGGCTGCACTATTTCTGAGCAAGCATACTATTTTCGCACAAAGGCGAGGCGCGCAGACAGCAAACTCTGCACGCGTGCGGCAGGCACGCTGCTAGCCGCAACGCGGCCCAGAGTCTGCCGCATGTTTCCTTAAATTGTACCCGATAAAAAAATGCCGGCGATCAGCTGATGTAGCCCTTCTTCATCGCCTTCACGACCGCCTGCGTGCGGTTTACCGCGTCAAGCTTCTTGGTAACGTGATTGAGATAGTGATTGACGGTGTGCTCGGAGAGACCAAGGATACCGGCGATTTCGGCGCTGGTCTTGCCGGCGGCCGTCCAGCTCAGGCACTGGATTTCGCGCTCGGACAGGGTGGTATTGGTATTCTTCCAGACGGCGCCGATCTCCGCCAATCGATTGTAGACGTGGATCGCGATCATCTGCAGTTCCATCGCCGCCGTCATCGGCAGATCCGCTTCCGGCCCCATGAGAATGATTGCACCGCGACCGCCTTCGGCGTCGTGGACCGGGAAGTAATTTGCCTGGAAAAGGCCGTTCTCGCGCAACATGGCGATGTAATCTGCAGCCGACACCGGCTTGCCACCCTCGTTTTCCCAGTCTTCGAGCGTGATCTGGAACGGCGTCGTGGTCTCCCTCAAGCGACGCACGCCCGTGCTGAAGCGCAGCATCGACAGGCTGTCGTACTTGTTGAGGAGCTCGGCCGGCATGTTGGATATGACGGTCGTTGCCGCCAGCCTCTCCACCTCGATCGCGGGAATCGAACAGATGAGAAAGACCTTGAAACCGAAGAGCTGCGTGACCCGCCGCATGTAGCGGATGATATCGAACTGGGTCTCAAGCCTTGCGATTTCAGACGCGAAATCACCGCCCCGGGGCAGATCGGTGTCAGTCATCCCGGCCGTCATCGTATCTTGCATTCGCATGTTCCATGGCATTCATCAAATATCAGATAGCCCGAGCCGTCGACCAATGCCAACAGATGATCGACGTTCGGCGCTATTCATGCGCAAAAGGCTGTGTATTTCCCCCGTTTTGCGAGCCGCATGTTCCCTCCGGCCCCTCCGAAAAAACGAAATTCAGTTGATCAGCCCTGCGCGCATGGCCTTGGCAACGGTCTGAACACGATTGACGGAATCCAATTTGCGCGTCGCGCGATTGAGATAATGGTTCACCGTGTATTCGGAAAGCGCCATGATTCTCGCCATCTCCATCGTCGTCTTGCCTGCGGCAGCCCAGCGCAGGCACTCGATCTCACGACGGGAAAGGCTGCCGGGCCCCCGCCTGTCGCGTCCTCGCACCTCGCTCAGCCCGCTGTAAAGCAAACCCGCCCAAAGATTGAGCGCCTGCATCTCGTCGTTGGACACAAGCTCTCTACTGCCACCAAAGGCGACGGCGGCACGGCGGCCCGATGCGTCATGAACCGGTAAATAGAGACCACGCGGCAGGCCGGCCGCTTCGAAGACGCAAACCGCGGCATCACCCTTGCCGTCGAGCCGCCTGCGCGCAAGCTGATGTGCATCGTAGGTGAAGGGAATCGTGCTTCGGCGCAGTCGCTGGATGACTGGGCTACCATCGATCAGACGAGCGCTGTCGTAGCGCCTGAGGAACTCCGACGGCCAGGTCGTCATCAGCGCCTGCGCGGCCAGGCTGTGGCATCCGGCATCCGGGATCGACAAAACCAGGAATCCGCGAAAGCCGTAGGCGTCGGATATCTGACCAAGAACCCGCTTGATATCGTCCTCGTTGCCCAGCGCGCCCGCGACTGAGCGCCCATCCGGGAGAATCAATGAGGATATTCCTGCGCTGAAATCTGTCACCCGCTCGTCTCCCACATCCCGCGCCCGATCGAGCGAGGCCGCATTCGCCATGATAAAACTACGTCAAAACTTCCGCCAAAAACCAGACTTCGCTTCAGATACTTGCAACCGGCCGTAGCGGCGTGCCTGATATATCGCAAGCTAGTGATCTCGAAACACCTCGTCCAGTCGAAGTTCCTAATTTACCGTAAAGCGGCGTTAACGTCCATTGCGCCCGGGGCCGAGGCGCATTCGGACCTCCTCCTCGATCTTTCCAGCTGTCCCCCGTACGACCTCCGCCCAGGCCGCCAACTGCGCCATGTTGACACGATAGGCAGGCCCGGTGACGGATACGCCAGCAACCAGATCGTGTTCTGGAACGAAGATCGGCGCTGCGACGCAACAGATTTCCGCCTCGTGCTCCTCCCGGTCAAATGCGTGTCCATCACGGCGAATTTCATCGATTTCGGCAAGCAGTCCGGCCGCGGAGCGATGCGTATGGGCCGTGAACGGGTGGAATTTCATTTTTGTGGCAATGCGCATCAATTCCGGCTGCGACAGCGATGACAGCGCGGCCTTGCCGATGCCTGTGCAATAGGCCGGCGATGCCTTGCCGATCTGCGAGCTCATCCGCACCGTCTGCCGGCTCTCAACCTTGTCGACATAGATGATCTCCGTCTCCTGCAGGACACCAAGGTGAACCGTCTCGCCGGTTAGTTCGTGCAAACGCAACAGGTGCGGTTCGGCGATGTCACGGAAGCGGTTGCCGGACCAGGAACGATAGGCGAGCTTCAACAGGCGCAGGCCCGGCTCGTAAGACAGGTCACGGCCCTGAATGAGCAGGCCTTCCTCGACCAGGTGGCTGAGCAGCCGATGTACAGTGCCGCGCGGCTGCCCGATGGCTTGAACGATATCCGTGAAGCGTTGGGGGCTCCCGGCCGTCACCACCGCCTCGAGAACCGCCATGGCCTTGCCGAGCGTACCGGTTCCGGCGATTTCAATCTCTGCGTCGGTCGTCTTGGTTTCGTTCATATTCATCGGGCTTCGATCAGCGGCGTCGTGCCTTGACAGGATAAAAGCAATGGCGCGATAATTCCAGATAATAAAACACTGTTCCACATAATGGAACCATCTCAGTACCAGCATAGAGGAAGCCATGCCATTGCCGAGCGGTCAGTTTCCCGACCTGCAAAACAAGGGTGTGCTCATAACCGGCGGTGGGTCGGGCATAGGCGCCGCCCTGGTGGAAGCTTTCTTGCGGCAAGGTGCGCGTGTGGCCTTCATCGACATCGCAGCGGAAGAGAGCCTTGCGCTTTGCGAGAAGCTGGCGGCAGAAACGGGACGAAAGCCGCAATTCATTTCTGCCGATCTCAGAGAGATCCCGAGCTTGAAAGCGGCCGTCGATACCGCTGCCGGCACACTCGGCTCGATCCACGTGCTCGTCAACAATGCCGCCCGTGACGACCGGCAGCAACTGGAAGCGGTCACGGAAGAGAGCTGGGACGAAAGCCTGTCCGTCAATCTCAGGCACCTCTTCTTCATGTGCCAGGCAGTGGCGCCCCACATGCGGTGCGCCGGCGGCGGGTCGATTATCAACTTCTCGTCCATCGCCTTTATGCTCAACATGCCGGACGTACCCGCCTATGCGACGGCGAAAGCCGGCATCGTCGGGCTAACCAAGTCGCTCGCCGGCAAACTCGGGCCGGACAATATTCGCGTCAACGCGATCCTGCCCGGCATGATCGTCACCGAACGGCAGAAGCGGCTGTGGCTGGACGATGACGCGATTGCACGGATGCAGGAGAGACAGTGCCTGAAACGCATGTTGATCGCCGACGACCTCGCGGGGCCTTGCCTCTACCTGGCTTCGGACTGTTCGGCAGCGATGACGGCCCAGACCATGATCATCGATGGAGGGGTATTTTGATGACGGCAGGCTATTACGCCGCGGTCGACTGGGGAACCACGAGTTTCCGGCTGTGGCTCATCGGGGAAGATGGCGCCGTCCTTGCGGAACGCCGCAGTGCTGAAGGCATGACAACGGCGGCGAAGGTCGGGTTCCACGCGGTTCTCGACGCCCATCTCGCCGCGACGGATGCTCCCGGCCATCTCCCGATTATCATTTGCGGCATGGCCGGTGCCCGCCAGGGTTGGAAGGAGGCCGGTTATCTCGATACACCGGCCGCCCTCACCGCGATTGCCAGCAACGCTATCTCCGTCCCGGACGTCGACCGCGATATCCGGATACTTCCAGGTCTCGCCCAGCGCGACATACGCCATCCGGATGTGATGCGTGGCGAGGAAACCCAGCTTCTCGGCGCCGCCGGTACGCTCGGCGCAGGGCGGCACCTCGTATGCATGCCGGGTACGCACAGCAAATGGGTGCGGCTCAACGGCGAGACGGTCGAGGGCTTTTCCACCTTCATGACCGGCGAACTCTTCGATGTCGTCTCGCGTCACTCAATTCTCAGCCATGCGGTGTCGGACGGAGGCGTCTTCGCCGGCAATGATCCGGCGTTTGTCGAAGCTGTATCAGAGGCAGCCCGGAATCCGGCTCTTGCCACGAACCTGCTTTTTTCAATCCGGGCGGGACAGCTTCTCCACGGGACCAGCGCCACTGATGCCAAGGCACGGCTCTCCGGCACCCTGATCGGCATCGAGATCGCCGGTGCCCTTGCAACAGCAGGATCGATCGACGGAATTTGCCTTGTGGCATCAGGCCCGCTCGGGGCGCTCTATCGTGCGGCCCTGGAAAGCGAGGGCCTCAAAATTCAGCATGTCGACGCCGACGACGCGGTGCGGGCCGGCCTCTCCGCCGCCGCCTGTGCGATCTGGCCCCTTTGACGGAAAGAAAGAAGATGAACCGCATCCCCCTCCCGCCGATGAAATATCCGCTGATTGCCATCCTACGCGGGCTCAAACCCGCCGAAACGGAAGGCGTCGTCGGCGCGCTGATCGAAACAGGCTTCACTGCCATTGAAATCCCGCTCAACTCGCCCGACCCGTTTCGCTCCATCGAAATCGCCGTGAAGATGGCGCCGACCGGCTGCCTGATCGGTGCAGGAACTGTGCTGACGACGGAGCAGGTGGAACAACTCGCCGACGTCGGCGGGCGGCTGATGGTGAGCCCCAATGTCGAACCAACGGTGATCAAGCTTGCCGCGGCGAAAGGCATGGTCACGATGCCGGGCGTGTTCACGCCGACCGAGGCTCTGGCCGCCGCCGGCGCGGGCGCGACCGGTCTCAAGTTCTTCCCTGCGAGCGTACTCGGCCCCTCGGGCATTGCGGCGATCCGCACCGTTCTTCCAACCGATGTCGAGATCGCAGCCGTCGGCGGTGTGTCGGAGAGCAACTTCGCAGACTATGCCAAGATCGGCATTCGCAGCTTCGGCCTCGGTTCGAGCCTTTACAGGCCCGGCATGAGCGCCGCGGAGGTGGAACAACGGGCGAAAGCGACGCTCGAAGCCTATGACACTGTTTATGGAGGCCAGTGATGACAGATCCCGTTCCCTTCTCCGGCCGCGTTCTCTGCGACCTCGGTTCCGAGCTCGGCGAAGGTCCGACCTTCGATCCCGGCAGCGGCACCGCATGGTGGTTCAATATCACGGGCCAGGAACTGCACGAGCTGCATGTCGAAAGCGGACGAAAGACGGTCCACGCCCTGCCCTTTCTCGGCAGCGTGCTTGCTGTCATCGACCCCGCCCGGCAGTTGATCGCGTCGGACCAGGGGCTTTTCCTTCGCGATACGGGAAGCGGCAAGCTCTCCCTTTTCGCCACGCTTGAGGACAAACCGGTCAACCGCTCCAACGACGGTCGCGTTCATCCATCCGGCGCGCTCTGGATCGGCACGATGGGACGGAAAGCCGAAAGGCATTCGGGTTCGATCTACCATGTCGCCGGCGACCGCGTCACCAAGCTCTACAGCAACATCAGCATTCCAAACGCAATTTGTTTCTCACCCGATGGCGCCACGGCGTATTTCGCCGATACGGTCGTCAACCGTCTGATGCGCGTCGATATTGATCCCGCCACTGCTCTTCCGACCGGAGACGCCGTTGTTCTTTCCGACGAGAGCACTTCGCCCGGCGGCCTCGACGGCTCGGTCTGCGATGCCGACGGGCTGATCTGGAACGCTCGCTGGGGCGCGAGCTCCATCGACGTCTACAAGCCGGACGGCCAAAAGATCGCCCGCTACGCCGTGCCCGCGACGCAACCAAGCTGCCCCGCTTTCATCGGCGCGAAGGCTGACCGGCTGCTCGTAACTACGGCCTGGCAGGGGATGGACGAGACCGCGCGGGCGGCCGATCCCGATGCCGGAAAGACTTTCGAGCTCGGCATCGAGGTCAAGGGCCGTTTCGAGCCGGCGTTTCTGCTCTGACCCCATAACAAGTGCTGGTATCGGGCCGCCAAAAAGTCATACAATTTAGCCATGCGATGAATCGCCATGGAAAGGGAGGGCTCGGATGAGCGAAAAGAAAAAGGAACTGAGGAGCCGCCATTGGTATGGCGGGACGCACAAGGACGGCTTCATTCACCGGTCCTGGATGAAAAACCAGGGGTTCCCGGATCATGTTTTCGACGGTCGACCGATCATCGGCATCTGCAACACCTGGTCCGAGCTCACCCCCTGCAACAGCCACCTGCGCGTTTTGGCCGAAGGCGTCAAACGCGGCGTCTGGGAGGCCGGCGGTTTTCCGGTCGAGTTCCCGGTTTCCTCGCTCGGCGAGACGCAGATGCGCCCAACGGCCATGCTTTTCCGCAACCTCCTGGCGATGGACGTAGAAGAGGCGATCCGCGCCCACGGGATCGACGGTGTGGTGCTGCTCGGCGGCTGTGACAAGACGACCCCGGGCCAGTTGATGGGCGCCGCCTCCGTCGACCTGCCGACGATCGTCGTTTCCTCCGGGCCGATGCTGAACGGCAAATGGAAGGGCAAGGACATCGGCTCGGGCACGGATGTCTGGAAATTCTCGGAAGCCGTGCGGGCCGGCGAGATGAGCCTGCAGGAATTCATGGCTGCGGAAAGCGGCATGTCACGTTCACCCGGGGTCTGCATGACGATGGGCACCGCAACCACGATGGCGTCGATCGTGGAAGCGATGGGCCTTTCGCTTCCCACCAACGCAGCCCTTCCTGCCGTCGACGCGCGCCGCATGGCGCTCGCACACATGACCGGCAAGCGGATCGTCGGGATGGTGCACGAGGACCTTCGACTGTCGAAGATCCTGACGAAGAAGAACTTCGAGAACGGCATCATCGCAAACGCCGCCGTCGGCGGATCGACCAATGCTGTCGTGCACATGCTCGCGATTGCCGGACGCGCCGGGGTCGACCTCTGTCTTGAAGACTTCGATCGCGTCGGCGGCCAGGTCCCCTGCATCGTCAATTGCATGCCGTCGGGCAAATATCTCATCGAGGATCTCGCCTATGCGGGCGGCCTGCCGGCGGTCATGAACCGCATCCAGCACCTGCTCCATGCCGACGCGCCGACGGTTTTCGGCGTGCCGATCAGCAAATATTGGGAAGGTGCCGAGGTCTACAATGACGACGTCATCCGTCCGCTCGACAACCCGCTGCGCGCCGCCGCCGGCATTCGCGTGCTGAAAGGCAATCTCGCCCCGAACGGCGCGGTCATAAAGCCATCGGCTGCGAGCGAGCATCTGCTCGCGCACGAAGGTCCGGCTTACGTCTTCGAGACGATCGAGGACCTCAAGGCCAAGATCGACGATCCGGACCTGCCTGTAACCGAGGATACGATCCTCGTTCTCAAGGGCTGCGGCCCGAAAGGCTATCCCGGTATGGCGGAAGTCGGCAACATGCCGATCCCGCGCCGGCTCGTCGAAAAGGGCGTTCGCGACATGGTGCGCGTTTCGGATGCGCGCATGTCGGGCACCGCCTTCGGCACCGTGGTCCTGCACGTCAGCCCGGAAGCGAATGCCGGCGGTCCACTTGCGATCGTCAAGACCGGCGACCGCATTCGTCTCGATGCCTTGAAGGGCGAGTTGAACCTCCTGATCGGCGAGGAGGAGTTCGCGGCCCGCATGGCCGCCTGGCAGCCGCCGGAGCAGAAATGGCAGCGCGGCTATTACAAGCTTTATCACGAGACCGTACTGCAGGCCGACAAGGGTGCCGACCTCGACTTCCTCGTCGGCAAGAGCGGTAGCGACGTGCAGCGCGAAAGCCACTAATGCATGTCGCCCAAAAGTGCGCAGCGGTTTTGGGACTACGACATGCACAAAAACAAGGACCTAAAGCGCGTTGCATGAATTCGATTGAACGCGACGCGCTTTAGGACGTCGTCAGCGCTGCCATTTGAACCGATCTGTCATGGGGCACTAAGATCCCGGATGAACATCCATTCGGGATCTTTCATGCGAATTCGTCGCTCTCTCGAAGTATTCCTCACAGGCGATCCGAGAAGTCCTGGTCGCCGGCCTAGATTTAGCTACACCTAAATGAAGAAACAACTTCGTTAGCCGACTTTGCGAGACACGGCTACCAACCGATTGATCCTGTCAAGACAAAGCATCCAAGGGTAGAATCTTCACCACTGCATCGGGCGGAAGACTTGCATTTTTTACGGAACAGATTTCGCTGCCGGACGTTGCTTAAGCATCACCAGCGCGGTGGGGCAGGCCGCTCGCCAACGCCGCGGGGTGATCGACAACGTCAACGAAAGGCAGTCTGATATGACAAAGAAACTTGTATCTTCCGTTGCGGCTGGCGCGCTTCTCGTGGGCGTTACCTTCGCCCCGACAAGTTTCGCGCAGCAGACAACGACCCCGCCCCCGGCCGACCCTGCGGCGCCTACGCAGATGCAGCCGGGCGGCACCACACCGCCTGCTACAGAGCCTCCAGCCGATCAGGCACAGACTCCTCCTCCCGCTGGGGAAAAACCCGCCGATACGGCAGCCGCTAAATCGGACTATCTGACCGAACAGGCAGACGATCAGATCGCCACCAGCACCTATGTAGGCCAAGCGGTTTACAATGCTGCCGATGAAAGCATCGGCGAAATCAACGATCTGATCATCAAGAAGGACGGCGGTGTCGAAGCGGCAGTGATCGGTGTCGGCGGCTTCCTCGGTATCGGCGAGAAGAACGTGGCGGTCCCGTTCGACCGGATCGAGATCTCCGAGCAGGCCGACACGGCAGCGTTGAAACTGACGACGACCGAGACGGCCGACACACTGAAGGCAGCGCCGGAGTTCAAGACGAAGGCGCAGATGATGGCCGAACGTCAGGCCGCGCAGCCGGTTGACCAATCGACGACCTCGTCGACGGGTACGACGCCGGCAACGCCGACACAGCCGGCA
The DNA here is from genome assembly GCF_029892065.1 of Sinorhizobium garamanticum. Classification (NCBI taxonomy): domain Bacteria; kingdom Pseudomonadati; phylum Pseudomonadota; class Alphaproteobacteria; order Hyphomicrobiales; family Rhizobiaceae; genus Sinorhizobium; species Sinorhizobium garamanticum. The sequence continues at coordinate 388,591 of NZ_CP120373.1, forward strand.
CCTCAGCAGTAAGCTGAGTCAGTAAGCTGAGTGCGGAGCGGGACATCCCGCCCCCAGGCCTGAAAAGCGGCGCGATGCGCCGCTTTTCCACTGCATGATTCCTTAGAATTGGAATCGATTTAAGGAAAAAATCATGCAGCAATTCAAAGTGTTTCAGCGACCTTTGCGCGCCCAATTGGACGCGCGGCGCTGTAGTGGCCTCAAACAGAATGACCTCAGAACAGGACGCCGTATCTCAGTGCATCGTAGATGCCCGCATGGATATTGCGGCTCGCCACCGCATCGCCGATCCGAAACAGGTCGAACGTCCCTTCGGGATTGTGCACGGCAAGCGGGTTTTCGCGACGGATGAGAGCCTTGTAGTCGACTGCGCCAAGGTTGCGGGACAGTGGCTTGAGCTCGAGATAGAGGTCGGCCATCGGCACCGTGCCATGCTCGACGACCACCTGCGCCACGCGACGCTCGATCAAAGCGGTTTCCGAAAAATCCGAACACAAGGTCGCAACCAGCGAATTGCCGTCGCGTCTTACCGATTTCAGCCGCGTGTTGATCGTAACCCGCACATTCTTCTCGGCGAAGATCTTTGCATAGGGAACGTGGTTCATGCCGCCGATCTCCGGCGCGAACATGCGCTCGGGCGAAACGATTTCAAGTTCGATGCCGGTTCTGGCTATCAGTTCGGCAGCGGTCATGCCGCTGTGTGCGCCGTTGTCGTCGAATAGAAGGACTGGCCCCTCGGGTTTGACCGCGCCGGCGATGATATCCCAGCTCGAAACGACCAGGTCGTCGCCTGCTTCAAGCGTGGGGTTCTGGGCGATGCCGCCGGTGGCGACGACGACGAGATCCGGCTCCCGTGCCAACACGTCCTCCACCCCGGCAAAGACATTGTAATGGATCGGGACGCCGAGCCGCTCGAGTTCGGAAAGCCGCCAGTCGACAATGCCGATCATTTCCTTGCGACGCGGGTTGCGTGCGGCAAGCAGGATCTGGCCGCCGGCTTCGCTGGTTGCCTCCAAAAGCTCGACCGAGTGACCACGCTCGGCGAGCACGCGCGCCGCCTCGAGGCCGGCGGGTCCCGCCCCGACGACAACCGCCCGCCGGCGGGGGCCGTGGCTTTTCGAGATGACGTGCGGCACGATCGCTTCGCGCCCGGTCGCCGCGTTGTGGATACAGAGCGCACCTCCGCCTTCATAGATGCGATCGAGACAGTAGGTCGCGCCGACGCAGGGCCGGATCTCGGCCTCTCGCCCCTCTTCGATCTTCCTGACGATATACGGATCGGCGATGTGGGCACGCGTCATGCCGACCATATCGAGCTTGCCCTCGGCGATCGCATGCCGCGCCGTCGCCACATCGGCGATGCGGGCGGCATGGAAGACCGGAAACTTTGTCGCTGCCCGGACTTCTCCGGCGAAGTCGAGATGCGGCGAGGCGGCCATGCCCTGGATCGGGATCACCTTGGTCAGCGGCGCATCGTGCTCGATATGGCCGCGAATGATGTTCAGGAAGTCGATCTTGCCGGAACCGGCGAGCCGCTTTGCAATCTCCACACCTTCTTCCTTCGAAAGGCCCTTATCCCAGTCCTCGTCAGCGACCATGCGCGTGCCGACGATGAAATCCGGGCCAACTGCCTTGCGCACGGCGTCAACCACCAGATTCATGAAGCGCAGGCGATTGTCGAGCGAGCCGCCATATTCGTCGTCACGATGATTGGTGGCTGGCGACCAGAAGCTGTCGATCAGATGGCCGTAGGCCTCGATTTCGATACCATCGAGACCGGCGGCCTGCATGCGGCTGGCGGCCGCCGCATAGTCGCTCACGATCCGCTCGATGTCCCACTCCTCGATTTCCTTCGGAAAAGACCGGTGCGCCGGCTCGCGGACGGGAGAGGCGCTGAGCACCGGCAACCAGTCCCCCTTGTTCCAGCTCGTGCGGCGGCCGAGATGGGTCAACTGGATCATGACGGCGGTGCCGTGCTCATGACAGTCGTCGGCGATCTTCTTGAGCCATGGCACGATTTCATCGGCGTAGGCGTAGAGATTGCCGAAGGCCGGTGGAGAGTCCTCGGAAACGATCGCCGAGCCGGCCGTCATCGTCAGCGCGATACCCCCCTTGGCCTTTTCCAGATGATAGAGCCGATAGCGGTCCTTCGGCATGCCGTCTTCCGAATAGGCCGGCTCATGGGCGGTCGACATGATCCGGTTTTTGAGAATCAGATGCTTGAGACGGTAGGGCTGAAGCAGAGGATCTTTCGAGAGGGTCATCCAACGGTCCTTCGGGCCTTCGCGCTGTCAGTACCAAGCGTCGGGCATGCTGTTCTTTCGTCTGGCGACATAGTCCACCAGAGCCTCGTCGATTGCTAGATCGAGAGGCGGCGCTTCATATTCGTCCAGCGTCTTTTTCCAGCTTCGGTTGGCGCGCACCGCCATGTCCGTCTCGCCCTGCTCGACCCACTTCTCGAACGGTTCGTTGTCGGAAAGCGCACTGTCCCAGAAAGCGGTCTGATAGTTGCGCATCGTGTGGTCGCAACCAAGGAAATGACTGCCGGGCCCCACTTGCAGGAACGCATCCATCGCAAGCGCGTTGTCGTCGACGACAACGCCGGCGAGATAGGAATGGAGCGCCCCGCAGAAATCGGTGTCCATCACGAACTTCTCGTAGGACATGGCGAGCAGCCCATCGACGAATCCGGCCGAATGCAGGATGAAATTGGCGCCGCAATGGACTGCGGACATCATCGACATGACGCCTTCCTGCATCGCCTGCGCATCCGGCCGCTTCGAATTGGAAAAGTTGCCGGCACAGCGCAGCGGCAAGCCCAGCCGGCGGGCGAGCTGACCGACAACCATGCTGCCGATCGCCGGTTCCGGCGTCCCGAAAGTGGGCGAGCCGGAGCGAAGCGACATCGACGAAAGGAAGTTGCCGAAGATCACCGGCGCGCCCTTTCGTTCGAGTTGCGTCAGCGCACAGCCGGCGAGCGTTTCGGCATAGGACTGGGCGATGGCGCCGGCATTGGTGACGGGCCCCATGGCCCCGCCCAGGATGAACGGCACGATGACCGCCGCCTGATTGGCGCGCGCATAGGCGCGCAACGATTTCGTCATCGTCCCGTCCCAGACGAGCGGCGAATTGACGTTGACGTTGCCGAGGATGACGCAGTTCTTATCGACGAAATCGGTGCCGAAGAGAATGCGCGCCATTTCAATCGAATCCTCGGCACGCTCCTCGGCCGTGATCGAGCCCATGAAAGCGCGGTCGGAGTATTTGATGTGGCTGTAGACCATATCGAAGTGGCGCTTGTTGACAGGCACGTCGACCGGCTCGCAGATCGTTCCGCCGGAATGGTGCAGCCAAGGACTCGATTGGGCGAGCTTGATCAGGTTGCGGAAGTCCTCGATCGTGCCGTAGCGCCTGCCCTTGTCCAGATCCATGACGAAGGGAGAACCGTAGGCCGGGGAAAAGACGACGTTGCGGCCACCTATCTCGACGCTACGGGCGGGATTGCGGGCGTACTGGGTGAATTGCGCCGGCGCCGACCGAACGACCTCGTTCAGCATCCCGGGTTCAAAGGTGACGCGAACTCCGTCGATCTTGGCGCCGGCGCGCTTCCAGTGATCAAGTGCCACGGCATCGTCGCGAAACTCGATCCCGACTTCGGCAAGGATGCGATCCGCGGTCCGCTCGATGCGCTGCAGGCTTTCCTCGCCAAGAATATCGTAGGTCGGTATGTTGCGGACGATATAGGGAACGCCGAGATTGCCGCCCCCTTCCCGTCGCTGCGCTCTCGCGCCGCGTGTTCTGCGAGGCGCCCCAACCGTTGCTGCCGACGTCGATTCCATTGCAACCTCCCATCATTTTTGATGATGCTAGTGACGATCGAGATCGTTGTAACGGTGGAAAAATTTGACGCATGCTATAAGCTCCACTTATGGAAAATCTGCGCCGCCTCCTTCCGTCCGCTGCCAGCCTCATCGTTTTCGAGGCGGCCGGCCGCCATCAGAACTTCACCCGTGCCGCTAACGAGCTCGGGATGACGCAAGCAGCCGTATCCTACGCTATCCGGGGTCTCGAAGACCAACTTGGCGTGCCGCTGTTTCACCGTGCGCACCGGGCAGTCGAATTGACGGAGGCCGGCGAGAAATTCCATGCGGACGTCTCGGTCGGCCTGTCGCGGATCCAGAAATCAGCCGAAGACATTCGCTCGAAGGGCCGCGAGACGAATGTTACCCTCGCGGCTTCGACCGCTTTCGCCTCGATGTGGATGCTTCCACGGCTGAACCGGCTGCGCGAAGACTTGCCGGAAATCGATCTTCGCATCCAGACCAGCGTGCGCGATCTCGACCTCGACGAAGAGCCGATCCCCCTCGGCATCCGTGGCGGTGATCCCAGTCACTGGCCACGCTATCATGCCGCTCTTCTGGCCGAGGAAGTGGTCAATGCCGTCGCGACGCCCGCCTATATCGAGGCGCACGGTCTGCCGGAGACGCCGGCTGACCTGTTGCGACACAATCTCATCCATCTCGAGGAGCCCGTCCGACGGGCCTGCGACTGGACGGAGTGGTTCGCGAGTGCGGGCCTTTCCTATCCGGTCCAGGGACGACGGCTTGCGATCAACGACTACGTGCTCGTGATCCAGGCGGTGCTTGCCGGCGAAGGGATCGCACTCGGCTGGAAGCACTTGATCGAGCGGCAGGTCCGCTCCGGTGCGCTTGTTCCGGTGGGCGGACACGTCTTGAAGACCGGACACGCATTCTACGTTGTCTGGCCGCGATCGCGCGAGCTCAACAGTCAGGCTCGGCGCATCAGGGATTGGCTTTTGGATGAGGGATCGCGTGACCGTTCCGAAGCGACCAGAGCGCCGCGCGTTTAAGTGAACGCGCAAAGGTCGCTCTAACACTTTGATCCTAGAGCATCTTATCCGCTTTCAATGCCATTGAAAGCGGGATGCTCTACTGCATGTTGCCTTTAATCGTTGCCGATTAAAGGACAAAAACATGCAGCAATTCAAAGTGCTACAGCGTCCTTGCGCGTCTGATAAGACGCGCGGCGCTGTAGGAGCCGATGAAGGCAACCGTCAGCGGGATGCCGCGACATAGCGATCCGAAAGATAACGCATCGTCGCAACGGCGTCCGCCGGCTTGCCGTAGAAATAGCCCTGCCCCATGCCGCAGCCGAGCGCCTTCAACTTCAGAGCTTCGGCGAAATCCTCGATGCCTTCGGCGACGACCTCGAGCTCCAGTCCCTCGCACATCGAAACGATGGCCTTGATGATATGCTCCGATGCCCGATCGGCGGAGATGCGGGAAACGAAGGCGCGATCGATCTTCACCTTGTCGAAGGAAAAATCGCGCAAGCGGCCGAGGCTCGATTGCCCTGTGCCAAAATCGTCGAGCGACACGCGCACGCCCGCCGCTCGCAGTTCGGAAACGATCTTCTGCGCCACATCCGCATCCGCCATGACCGCTGTCTCGGTAATCTCGAGTTCCAGGCGACGGGGATCGAGCCCGACCTGGCTGATGATCGACAGCAGGCGCGAGCTGGTCGCCGGATCCATCAACTGTGCCGAGGACAGGTTGAAGGAAAGAAAGAGTTCCTTCGGCCAGGACAGCGCAGCCTGTGCCGCCTTGCGCAGCAACGTTTCCGCCAGCGACTCGATGAAACCGCGCTCTTCGGCAAGCGGCACGAAGATCGAGGGCGAGACGTAACCGAGATCCGCATCGCACCATCTTGCCAGTGCTTCGAAGCCGACGACCGTATCGCTGCGAAGATCGACGATGGGCTGGAAATGCACATCGACCTGGTCGGCGATGATCGCGTTGCGCAACGCCTGTTCGATCTGCGTGGCGCGCTTCATTTCCTGGGCGATCTCCTGCGAATAGACCGTGATCTGGCCACGCCCGCGCCGCTTCGACCGATAAAGTGCGGTGTCGGCGCTCTTCAGCAGGTCTTCAAAGCTATCGCCCGCGAAGGGGTAGACCGCGAAGCCGAAGGAGGCAGAGAGCCGCACGTTGCGGTCGCCAAGATCGAAGGGAGCCGACAGCACTTCCTTCAGCACCCGACCCAGCTTTTCCGCGCCCTTGCGCTCAAAGATCAGCGGCAGGACGAAGGCAAACTCGTCGTCCGTGGTGCGCGTCACGGTCGCACCTTCCGGAACGCAGGCTTTCAGACGGTGCGCGACCTGGCGGAGGATCTGATCGCCGGCCTCCGGCCCGAACAGGTCGTTGATCGGCTTGAATCCATCGAGATTGGCAAGGCCAATGGTGAACGGCGCCGGGTCGCTCGCGCGTTCCGCGGCAAGTTCACAGACCGTTCGGCGCAAATGCCGGCCATTGCCCAAACCGGTCAGTTCATCAAGAAGCGTCATCGAGTGTGGCACCTCGATGACTTCATGACCCGCGACCTGCCTCCACATCATAGCCGCAAGCTCCCGCCGCCGACTACAGCGCCGCGCGTCCTATCAGACGCGCAAAGACGCTGTAGCACTTTGAATTGCTGCATGTTTTTATCCTTAAAACGGCTACGATTTAAGGAAACATGCAGTAGCGCAAGCATTGCGAAACAGCCGTGACGCGGCGGCTCTCGCCGGTGGAGACGGTTCTCTCGCATCGGGGGAGCTAGGGGCTGGGCGGCTGGACGAAGCGCATACATTGCTGCGAGGCTCTACACTTTCTGGCAGTTCAACGCAGACGATGACAATCGGGAGTTAACAATCCCATAGCGGCTCGCTATCAAATCTACCGCCAGCCTCCCCAATTCTAGTGAATTGACAAGAATCAAGCGTTAGCCGGCTGCACGCATGTTCCCCACCGGCATGTATTTTCTGAGCACTGCCTCGATCATGTCCGGGCTGACCGGCTTCATGATGTGGTCATCCATTCCAGACGCTTCGCATTGCCTAAGGTCGATGTCGAGCGCCTGCGCCGTCACCGCGATGATCGGTGTCCGCCGCCCCGTCCCTTTTTCGGCGTCACGGATAGCGACTGCGGCGTCGAAGCCATTCATGATCGGCATCGATATGTCCATGAGGACCAGGGCCGGCTGAAGTTCGTGCCAGAGCTCCACTGCCTCCTTGCCATTCGCGGCGATCCTGTGCGAAACCCCGAGCCCCTCCAGTATCTGGGCGAAGACGAACTGATTGATCTGATTGTCCTCGGCGACCAGCACCTCGATATCTGGCACATGCGTTTCAGGCGCTGCGTCGCCCTCGAAGGAGATCCCCCAGTCCGCCTGCGAAAGCGACGACCGCGGCTGCGGACGCTCGGCGCAAACGCGAAAGATCCCCGCAAGTAGGTTGCCGGCATCGATATCGGCGGAGACCTTGAGGGTGGGGCTCGCATGCCAGCCGGCCAGGACCCGCTCGACGTCCGGGAATGCACCGTCGAGCACCAGGATATCGAGCTTTACCCCGGAATTTTCGGCAGCGGATGCGAACGCCTCGAGCTCGTTGATGTTGCGCACGGCACAGGCGTCGAGGCCGGAACCGCGCAGACGAGCCACAAGCCGTTCCTCCGCGTCTCGATCGCCTGTCGCAAGCAGCACGCGCAGTCCGCGCGCTGGCAAGGTCTCGATCATCGATCCCGCCTCGACCAACTGCTGAACATTCAACGCACGGAAGGGATCGTAGAAATTCTGGGCCGGCGCAAAGATGCTGTAGTCGAGGATCTGAAGGCCGCTGCTGCCCGTGTTGTCGCTCGTACCGTGATACCAGGCCGCGATATCGGTGACGTCGTTCATGCAGGTCACCACAAAATGACGGCCAGGCATGCCGATGCGATATTTGCGGGTGACCACCCAGAGATCGCTGCCGTCGGCGCGAACGATGTGTTCCGCCTCCGAGTGTGGCTTGCCGGTTTCGAGCACCGATCGATCCGACTGTTCGAACCGCTCCGCCAGTTCGGCATCGACAAGGTCCCACGCGGAGCGCCCGAGAATCGCCTCCTGAGAAAGCTCATGGATCGTGCAGAACGCCTTGTTGACGGCGATGTAGTTGAGGTTTCGATCTTTGACGCAGATCGGATTGGGCTGCGCGTCGAGGATTTCTTCCGTCAATTCCACGCGTTCGAGGTCGGTCTGAAGCTGTTCATCGCGCTTTTTCTGTTCTGAAACATCAGTGACGCACAACATGCCGATACCGCTCGACAGCCGGCGCTTGCGCAATGAGACCCAGCGTGTGCGGCCGGCCCGCTCGACACTCTCGTAGCGCTCGCGCCAATGAAGCGCCATGTGTTCGGCGATCCAGTCTTCCCTGTTCGCTCGGCGGCGGCTGTTTTCGGGCAAAGTCCCGGGACGCACACCGGTATCGTAGACGGCACCCAGGAAGTCGCGGAGCCGAGTGCCGGGCGTCAACAGGCGGGCAGGAACCGGAAAGAACTGCAGGATCGAGGGGCTGGCGAACAGGATCGTATCGTCTCGACCGCAGACGAGCAAAGCGAGGCCAAGCGCGTCGCAACTCGACTCGAGAATGATCCTGTTGATGTCTGCGCCGCCCGACGCCACATCGCTCATCACGCTGTCCTCATTTCGCCGTCTGCATTTCCTTGAACCGGATGCAGCAATCTTAAGTTTCACAGCGGCCCTTGCGTGTCTGAAAAGACCCGCGGCGCCGGCGCGGCGGTTTCATTCCGGGACATGCTGGCTGGCCTCGGAAGGCCTCTCTTCGGGCGGAATGCGTGACGGCGTCCAGCAACGCCGCAGAGCTCCAAAGACAAAACCCGTGCTCATTCAGGTTGTTGTGGAAAATCGCAGCAGAACGTTAAGGGGGAATTAAATCACGGTCTCATTTTTCCGGGGGCCCATCGCCGCAGGACCGCTTTCTCCGTGGCAGATCAACCGCAGACACCCCCTTTCCCTCGCGCGGCGAATCCGGGAAAATGAGTCATGATCATCAAGCAACTCTCAGAAACGCTCATTAACCAGATTGCCGCCGGTGAGGTCATCGAGCGGCCCGCCAGTGCTGCCAAGGAACTGATCGAAAATGCGCTCGACGCGGGCGCGACAAGGATCGAGATTGCGACCGCCGGAGGTGGCAAGACGCTGCTCAGGGTGACGGACAACGGCAGCGGCATGTCGCCCGCCGATCTCGCCCTGGCGGTACAGCGCCATTGCACCTCCAAGATCAGCAACAGCCTCACCGATATCCGCACCCTTGGCTTTCGCGGCGAGGCCCTGCCTTCGATCGGATCGGTCGCGCGCCTTTCGATCACGACGCGAACGATCGGCGCCAATGAGGGCGCGGCGATCGCAATCGCAGGCGGGAAGACCGAAGCCGTGCGTCCGTCACCTGCCAATGTCGGCACCGTTGTCGAGGTGCGCGATCTCTTCTTCGCGACCCCCGCGCGGCTGAAATTCATGAAATCGGAAAAGGCCGAGGCTGCCGCGATTTCCGAAGTCGTCCGTCGCATGGCGATCGCCTTCCCCAAAGTGCGCTTCGTGCTCTCGGGCTCCGACCGCTCGACCCTGGAGTTTCCGGCCACCGGCGAAGACCGGCTGGCGCGAATGGCGCAAGTGCTCGGCAAGGATTTCCGCGACAATGCGATTGAAATCGACGCCGAACGGGAGGACGCCCGGCTTACTGGCTTTGCCGGCGTGCCGACCTTCAATCGCGGCAACTCGCTTCAACAATATGTCTTCGTCAACGGCCGCCCCGTGCAGGACAAGCTCATTCTGTCTGCCATCCGCGCCGCCTATGCCGAGACCATCCCGCACGGGCGCTACCCGGTTGCCGTCCTGTCGATCGAACTCGACCCGGCACTCGTCGATGTCAATGTCCATCCGGCGAAGTCGGACGTCCGGTTTCGCGATCCGGGCCTGATCCGGGGACTGCTCATCGGCGCGATCCGCGAGGCGCTCGCGCGCGACGGAGACCGCGCGGCGACAACCGGGGCCAGCGGGATGATGCGCGCTTTCAGGCCGGAGATGCAGAGGCCGCCGCAACCCTGGACGCCTGCGGCCTCGCCCTATCGGCCGATGCATTTCGACCAGACTGCGAACGGCTTCGCAGAGACAACGCAGCGTGCCTTTGCGGAATTCTCACAGCCTTCGGCACGCTCGGCAGTTCCACCCGAAGAACCGCGCGTTTCTGACGTAACTGCTCCATCCTTTCCGCTTGGCGCTGCGCGTGCGCAGCTCCACGAGAACTACATCGTCGCGCAGACGGACGATGGCCTCGTCATCGTCGACCAGCACGCCGCGCACGAACGCCTCGTCTTCGAGACGATGCGGTCGGCGCTGCATTCCCGCCCAGTGCCGGCGCAGACCCTGCTCATCCCAGAGATCGTCGATCTTCCCGAGGACGACTGCGACCGGCTGATGGCGCATGCGGAGGAATTCGCCCGCCTCGGCCTCGCGATCGAACGCTTCGGGCCGGGGGCGATCGCCGTGCGCGAGACACCGGCAATGCTTGGCGAAATGGATGCTGCCGGCCTGGTGCGCCACCTCGCCGACGAGCTTGCGGAATGGGATACGGCGAACGGCCTTGCGGGGCGGCTTGAATATCTCGCCGCGACAATGGCTTGCCACGGCTCGGTCCGCTCGGGCCGCCGGATGCGGACGGAGGAGATGAACGCACTGCTTCGCCAGATGGAAGCGACACCTGGCTCGGGCCAGTGCAATCATGGCCGGCCAACCTATATCGAGCTGAAGCTCTCGGATATCGAACGGCTCTTCGGTCGCAGCTGACGAGCGATCGACTTTCCGCCAGCGACCTTTGCGCGTCTGATAAGACGCGCGGCGCTGTAGTGTCTTTGCCGACACTGGAGTTTTGCCGGGCACTGGGATAGACCAAGAAAGCAATCGAATTCAAAAGGCAGACACAGGCAATGATGAACCGCTTTGAAGGAAGTTCCTCGCGCGAGGCGAAGATCCGCTATCTCGATGGCGACTTCCAGATCGTGCTTGCCGGATCACATGTCGTCTGTGCCATGACAGGCAAAGCGATCCCCGTGGACGAATTGCGCTACTGGAGCGTCGCCCGGCAGGAGCCCTATGTCGACGCCGCCGCCTCCCTCGAAGCGGAAAAGCGCGCCGGTGCGCTTCCCAACCAGCGGCGTTGAATTCGTTAACGACCCCGTCGCAGCGTGACTGCTTTGGCCTCCCGCAGCTTACGCGCCCGCGCGGCGGCAAGCGTCCGGTCGATGATTTTGCCGGGCACCGACGGATCGTCGAAGCGCACGTCGATTTCGATCACCTTGCTCTTGGCCGCCAGTTCTCCTGCCCGGCCATGTCCGGGTTCGAGGCGGACCATGTCCTTCGATGTGGTGACCAGCGTATAGCCCTGGCTCGCGGCGCGATCGAGCAGGTCGGTAATTTCATCGTCGGAGAAGTGGTGATGATCGGGAAAGCTCCGCGTCTCCTCGATGATCGCACCCGTCTCGCGCACGGTCCGGAAAAACTTCTCCGGATCGGCGATACCGGCCCAGGCAAGAACCTTGACACCTGTGAGCTGACCGTCGTCGATCCGGATGGTTTCCGCGGCGTAGACGGGCTTGCCCGCCCGTGCGGCCCGGCGGACCAGAGGGTCGGCCGCTGATCCGCTGCCGATCTTGAGGAGCGCTGTGGCGTGGCGAAGCTGGTCGCCGATTGGTGCGCGAACCGGTCCCGAGGGGACTAGGTGACCATTGCCGATGCCTCGCCCGGAATCGACCACAAGCAAGGCGAAGTCGAACGCAAGCCGCGCGCTCTGGAAGCCGTCGTCCATGATGATGATGTCCGCGCCTTCGGCAGCGAGTTTGCGTGCACCCTCGACACGGCGGCGGCAGACGACGGTCAAGGCTTCGCGGGCGAGCAACAGCGGCTCGTCGCCGACGTCGCGGGCACGGTGGTGATGCGGATCGACGATCGTTGTGACGTCCAGCGAGCCGCCATAGCCGCGGCTCAAGAAGCCCGGCTTCAGCCCCTTCGCCTTGGCGGCGCGTGCAAGCGCGATAGCGGTCGGCGTCTTTCCGGCTCCACCGACTGTGAAGTTGCCGACGCAGATGAGCGGCACCGGCGCCGATGCGCGGCGGGCTCGATCCATGCGCATTCCGGCGATGCGGCCGTAAACCCAGGAAAACGGCCAAAGCGCATAGGCGCGCCAATCGGCCTTGGTCCACCAGAACGGTGGCGCTTCTGAAACCATCCTGCCTAATCTGCCTCCACGACCTGCCTGCCCCCAAACCGGCCAGGAACGCTGCCCCTACAGCGCCGCGCGTCCAAAAGGCGCGCAAAGGTCGCTGTAGCACTTTGAATTGCTGCCTGTTTAATCCTCAAATCGGCTTCGACATAAGGAAACGTGCAGTAGCTCCGCGCCGCCGCGCTGGACTGAACGACGCGACGGACAAAAGACGTCAGAACTGGAAAAAAGGCAAGACGGCCGGTGCCTACTGCATGTTTTCTCAAATCGTAGCCGATTTAAGAATAAAAACATGCAGCAATTCAAAGTGCTACAGCGGCCTTTGCGCGTCTAACTAGACGCGCGGCGCTGTAGACCTACAGCACCGCCTCCAGCTCCGTTATGTCGGCCAGGCAATGGTCCGAGGCCGCGGCAAGCGATTGGCGCGAGCCGGTGCCTGTCAGAACCGCGACCGTCAGACCGACGCCGGCACTACGCCCCATATGCATGTCGTGATTGTTGTCGCCGACGACCGCCACCTGATGCGGCTCCAGCCCCGTCGCAGCGCAGAATGCCAACACCATGCCCGGCTCCGGCTTGACGCCATGGCCGCTGTCATAGCCGGCAACGTAGTGCAGGTAACTATCGAAGCCGAAGCGCCTGGCGGTTTCCCGGATCGACCGTTCGTTGTCGCTCGAGGCGACACCGAGACGATAGCCTTTCGCGTGAAGACCGGCAAAGAAGACGCCGAGATCGGTCACCGGAACGGCATAGTCGGCGGACTGCGCAAAAAGGCTGTCGAAGAGCGTCGTCAATTCCTCGACCGAAAAGGGCGCGCCGGCGCCAACCATGGCGGTGGCGATTTCCACCGTATTGCCGGCGGCGAGCAGGCTGTCGGGTGCAACATAGCCGCTGTCCGGGTCCATTCCACCCGCCTGAAGCAGCACCCTCGCGAGCGCCTCGTCGCCCTTCGCGGCGATGCGCGCCAATTCGTAGTTCACCGGAACCCAGCTCTTCACGTAGTCGAGAAGCGTCCCGTCCTTGTCGAACAAGATGCCGACGATGGTTTTCGATGCAACCATGATCCGATCCGCAAATTGACGCTTCAGCCTTCGACGCGCGGCTCCAGCCGCGCCTTCACGACCAGCGGGTTGATATAGGGCTCGAGCCCCTTGATCGTCGCTGTCAGCGCGCCACGCATCTGTTGCACGCTTTCGAGACCGGCGTCGATCATCGAGCGACGCATGTCGTCGTTGCCGAGCAGATAGTTGACGCCCTTGGCCAGCATCTCGACATCGCGCACGATCTTGGCGCTGCCGTTCTTGGCAAGCATCTGATAGGTGTCGCGGAAATTCTGGACATTGCCGCCGGAAAGCACCGCACAGCCGAGCATGGCCGGCTCCAGCGGATTCTGCCCGCCTTCGGCAAAGAGCGAGCGACCGACGAAGGCCACCTCGGTCAGGCGCAGATAGAGACCCATTTCGCCGATCGTGTCGCCGAGGAAAATGTCGACGTCGGGCGTCAGCGGGTCGTTGCGCGTCCGCCGCGCGACCTTCAATCCCTTGGCGACCAGTGCTGCCTCGATCGCTTCGCATCGCTCCGGGTGGCGTGGCACGATGATCGTCAGGAGACCCGTCCTGTCCTTCAGCGCACCATGAACGGTCGCCGCGGCATTCTCCTCGCCCTCGAAGGTCGAGATCGCCGCCCAGGTCTTACGCGTGCCGATCTGCTGGCGATACTCCTTGAGCGCCTTCGGATCATGAGGCGGGGCGTCGGTGTCGACCTTGAGATTGCCGGAGACCATGACCGGGAGCGCGCCGAGTGTGCGAAAGCGTTCGGCGTCCACGTCGGATTGCGCGATCACGAGCGCCAGATTCTCGAAGAGCGCCTCGGCGAGCGAGGGCCGTTTTTTCCATCGCGCGAAGGTCCGGTCCGATAGACGGCCGTTTACCAGGACCTGCGGAATGTGCCGGCTGCCGAGTTCGACGATCGTCATCGGCCAGATCTCCGACTCCGCAATGATCGCCAGGTCCGGCTCCCAATAATCGAGGAAGCGGCTTACAGCCGGCTTGAAATCGAGCGGCACATATTGGTGAACGACGGCAGAGCCCAGTCGCTCAGCGGCCACTCGCGCCGACGTCGTCGTACCTGTGGTCAGCACCACGGCAATGCCGCGGCGGCGGATTTCCTTGATCAGCGGTGTGACGGCCGCGGTTTCCCCGACGCTGGCTGCGTGGAACCAGACAAGCGGCCCTTGCGGGCGCGGCGCACTCGCGTAGCCGTATCGCTCGCGGCGGCGTGTAGGATCCTCCTTGCCTTTCGCCGCGCGTATGGCGAGGTAGGACCAGACCAGGGGATAGATCGCCGTCCCGATCCAGCGATAGCTGGAAAGCGCGAGCCGTGCACGAAGACTGCTCATGAAACCGCGCCTTCGCCTATGTGCAACCTGACACAGATGTCATGCACAGCCTGAGCGGAGGCGCGTTGCGTGTGTCCCAACGACACCGACATCAATCATTTTCCGGGTCGAGCAGACGATGCATATGAACGATGAAATAGCGCATATGGGCGTTGTCGACCGTCATCTGCGCCTTGGCCTTCCAGGCGGCATGAGCGCTTTCGTAATCGGGAAAGATGCCAACGATATCCAGCTTGTCCAGGTCGCGAAATTCGACATTCTTAAGCGTCGTCAGTTCGCCGCCGAAGACAAGATGCAAACGTTGCTTTTTCACGGAGTCTTGAGCCATCGTAGTTCCATTTTTTCTTGAAGGGTGTTGATTTGCGGCATTCGCCTCCAAAGGTCAATGGGGCTCCAGCGGGCGGGAGGCAGCCAACAAGGCCGGCAGCGCCGGCTTCGAAGCTGCGCCAAGAATGCCGTGCGTGACAATGGGGCGATTATAGGTCAAAGGCAGGCCGTCGAGCCCGCAGAGCGCACCGCCCGCCCGCGCAAGGATGAGGTCGGCGGCGGCAAGATCCCAGTCGTGCGAGTTCCTTTTCACGATCGTTCCGTCGATCCGTCCATCCGCGATCATAGCCAACCGGTAGGCAAGCGACGGCACATGCGGAACGCGCACGATTTCTTCGCGATAGGGCGACGCCAGCTTGCCGACCAGATCCTCGGCCATCGCGACCTTTAGCGTCTCCTGACGCTCGGGCACGCGCACAGCGATCGCGGCGCCGTTCTTTAGCGCCGCGCCGTCGCGGGTCGCCTGAAAGATCTCGCCGAGCGCCGGCGCATAGAGCGCGGCCGCAACGGGCTGGCCCCGATGGACGACGGCGACGCTCACACACCAAAGATCACGGCCGGCGATGAAGGCACGCGTTCCATCGATGGGATCGACCACGAACACGCTCTCCCGGGAGAGACGGCTTTCGTCATCATCGGTCTCCTCGGAAAGCCAGCCATAGTCGGGTCGCGCACCAAGCAACCTTGTCTTGAGGATGTCGTTGGCGGCGAGGTCCGCTTCGCTCACCGGAGAACGGCCCTCGTTCTTCCAGCGGACGTCAAAGGTCTTGCGAAAATATCCGAGCGCCGTGTCGCCTGCGGCGATCGCCGCAGCGAGGATCAGCTCAAGGTCCTCGCTCCAGGCAGGCGCGAGCGGTCGGGCTGTTTCTGACATTCAACTCCATACGCGCGAGACCGACCCGCGCGCCTCAATGTTGGCGGGACACGCCGCCACAGCGCCGCGCGTCTTATCAGACGCGCAAAAGTTGCTGCAGCACTTTGAATTGCTGCATGTCCTTAAATCGGGATCGATTTAAGGACATGCGGTAGCGATCAGGTTCCGGCGAGCGTCATGCCTTCGATGGCAAGGGTCGGCGCGGCGATGCCGAATTTCCTGTCGATATCATCGGCAGGCGTCAGGGCCATGAACATCTGCTTGAGATTGGAAGCAATCGTTACCTCGGACACGGGGAAGGTGATTTCGCCGTTCTCGATCCAGAAACCTGAAGCGCCGCGGCTATATTCCCCCGTCACCATGTTCACGCCCTGGCCGATGAGCTCGGTGACGTAAAAACCCGTTCCGACGCTCTTTATCAGATCGTCGCGCGAGATCGTTCCGGGTTCGAGGGCGAGATTGGTCGAGGCGGGATTGACCGTGGGGCCGCCGCGAACGCCGCGTCCATTGGTTTCAAGCCCCAGTTCCTTGGCCGCCGAGGTCGACAGGAACCAGTGCTGCAGCACGCCGTCCTCGACCATCGACAGTTTCGAACCGCTCACCCCCTCGCCATCGAAGGGGCGTGACGAGGCGCCGCGGACGATCAGCGGATCATCGGTCACCTCAATGCCGGCCTTCATGATCTGCTTGCCCATCATGTCGCGCAGGAAGCTCGTCTTGCGTGCCACTGATGCGCCGTTGATCGCACCGGCCAGATGACCGACGAAACCGCGCGCAATGCGCGGGTCGAAGACGACGGTGACGTTCTTTGCGGTCGGGACCTGGCGCGGGTTCAGGCGTGCGACCGCCCGTTCGCCTGCGACACGGCCAATGTCCTCGGCCGTTCGCAAATCATCGAAATAGAGGCTACTGTCGAAATCGTAGTCGCGCTCCATCTTCGTGCCCTCGCCGGCGATGGCGCTGACGGAGCGGCCGAAGCGGGTTGCCATGTAGGATCCCGAGAAGCCATGCGAGGTGGCCAGAACGAGTCCGCCCATACCGGCCGAGGCACCGGCACCGCTTGAGTTGGTGACGCCGGACACGGCAAGGGCCGCCTCCTCGGCGGCAAGCGCAGCCTCCGTCAGCATTTCGGTCGACACTTCGCTGCCATCAAACAGATCGAGATCCAGGTAGGAGGTCGCAAGCCGGTCGGAATCCGCAAGCGACGCGTACGGATCCTCGGGTGAAGCCTTGGCCATAGCGACCGCGCGCTCGGCAAGCACCTTCAGATCGAAACCAGGATTGGCCGAGACGCTTGCAACCCGGCGCCCGACGAAAACCCTGAGCGAAAAATCATCGCTTTCGGAGGCCTCCGTCGCTTCGACCTTGCCAAGGCGGACAGAAACGGATCGGGAGCGGCCGCGTACGACGACCGCATCCGCCGCGTCCGCGCCTGCCCGGCGCGCGAGTTCGACGAGCTCGGCGGCTTGCTTCTCCAGAGCAGCGGAATCGATCATCTCAGACATGATTTGGCCTTTCATTCCTGCCCCATTTATTGTGCACTGAACCATGCATCAAGGGTATCTTCGTGATTCCCGTCCCAGCATCCAAATGATATTCGGCAGAAAGCCCTGCGTGCGGGGCCTGCGGCAGCCGTGACAGCGAGAGCATCGAGCATGCAAACGACATCGTTTCTCTATACCCAGGCGCTAATGCTGCTCGGCGGCGCCGTGCTTGCGGCACCGATCTTCAAGCGCCTGGGGCTCGGCACGATTCTCGGCTATCTCGCAGCCGGTATCCTGATCGGCCCGGTCGCGCAATCAATTACCGAGGGCGAGGAGATCCTGCACGTTTCGGAACTCGGAGTCGTGTTCCTGCTCTTCGTCATCGGTCTTGAATTGAAGCCATCGCGCCTGTGGCAAATGCGGCGCGATATCTTCGGGCTGGGTGCGGCACAGGTTGTCGTGACCGGTCTCGCTTTGTCCCTGCTGATCTCGTTCGCCGGCCTTCTCGAATGGCGGGGCAGCATCATTGCCGGTTTCGGGCTTGCGCTGTCGTCGACGGCCTTTGCAATGCAGATCCTCGACGAAAGCAACGATACCAATACGCGCTACGGCCAGCGCGCCTTCTCCATCCTGCTGCTGCAGGATCTGGCGATCGTTCCGCTGCTCGCCCTGATCCCGTTAATGGCAGCGCAGGCACCGGAAGACGCGACGACGCCGTTTCAGGACTTCGCGATTGCGGTCAGCGCCGTCGCCATCCTCTTCTTCGCCGGTCGTTATCTGCTCAATCCGCTCTTCCAGGTGATCGCCCGCACTGGAGCGCGGGATGTCATGATCGCGGCCGCCCTTCTCGTCGTTATGGGCGCGGCGACATTGATGCAGCTTGCCGGCCTTTCCATGGCCATGGGTGCCTTTCTCGCTGGCGTGCTTTTGGCGGAATCGTCCTATCGCCACGAACTCGAAGCCGACATCGAGCCCTTTCGCGGCATCCTGCAGGCGCTGTTCTTCATGGCCGTCGGCCTATCGCTGGAACTCGACGTCATCGTCGAAAACTATCTCTTGATCATCGTCGCGGTGCCGTTGCTGATGCTGGTCAAGAGCCTCGCGCTCTACTGGCTTTGCCGGATGACCGGCTCGCGCCATAACGACGCGCTGCGCATCGGCCTGCTTCTGCCCCAGGGCGGCGAATTCGGCTTCGTGCTTTTCACGGCGGCGGCCGCGGCGGGGGTTTTTTCACAGGGAACCTCGTCGCTGCTCGTCGCCATCGTGACGCTGTCGATGGCGCTGACACCTGTTGCAGCCATGCTCTCGAAGCGCCTGATGCACGAGCAGGACGAGATGGCGGACGAGATTGAGGAGGACTTCGAAGGCGCTGGCGCCGATGTGCTGATGATCGGCTTCTCGCGTTTCGCACAGATTGCCGCACAGATCCTGCTCGCCGGCGGCCGCGACGTGACTATCATCGATCACTCCGCCGCGCGTGTGCGCCAGGCCGCAACCTTTGGCTTCCGCATCTATTTCGGCGACGGCACCCGGCTCGACGTGCTTAGAGCCGCCGGCATCGAGCGCGCCAAGATCGTCGCGGTCTGCACGCAGAAGAAGGAAACGACGGACAGGATCATCAATCTCGTCCAGGCCGAGTACCCGAACGCCCGCATCTTCGCCCGTTCCTACGACCGGCTGCACACGCTGGAATTGCGCGCGAAGGGCGTCGACTACGAGTTGCGCGAGACCTTCGAATCCGGCCTGCTCTTCGGTCGCAAGACGCTGGAAGCGCTGGGCGTGGGCGACGACGAAGCAATCGCCATCATGGACGATATCCGCCGTCGTGACGAAGCGCGGCTCGTTCTGCAGGAGGCCGAGGGAATCACCGCGGGCCGCGATATGCTGCACTCGCGACCCGTCCGGCCGGAGCCGTTGGTCAAGCCGAAGCGCGAGGTGAATCACACGGCCGACACGGAGGAGCGGATCCTGCCGAGCCTTCCGGCCGAAGATCGCCAGCAGAAGGACGAGACCTTGGCGCAGACCGACTGACAGAGACCTCGCTAACGAGCAATTCCAGGAAAAGTGTGTAACGGTCCGTCCGGAATTCCGCAATTTCGAAGAGCAGGCCTCAGCCGATATCCTTCCAGCTCTCGATCCGCTCGGAAAGCGCACGCTTGAACTGCTCCCTGGTATCCGCCGTCGCGGCCAGGACCTCGCGGGCGCGCAGGAAATCGAGAACACGGAAACGCCCGACATCGGGGCGCATCAGTATGTCGGGCGCGCCGTCTTTCATTTTCATCGCAATGATCGATTGCATCATCAATTGGCTCGTGCCGAACAGGCTGTCGATACGGCTCGGTATCGTTCGCCCGTCGCCGTCCGGACCACCGACGACATCAATAGCGACGAGGATATCCGCCAGGCCGCGTAAGTGATCGAATGGGATCGGATTGTAGATGCCGCCGTCGATCATAACGCGGCCATCGATCTTCACCGGCATGAACACGGCCGGCAGGGCAGCGGAGGCGGCAAGCGCCTTACGCAGGTCACCGCTTTCACAAACGCGTTCCGTCTGACCGTAGTAGTCCGTCACCATGACCTTCAGCGGGATCAACAGATCGGAAAAGCGGCTGGGAATCGCTTCGGGCAGAAAGGCCTTCAGGACACGCTCGATGTTGAACCGGCCGAAATGGAGCCCGTTCGACACCGCCTCGGAAAGAGTCGTCGGCCTCAGCCGCCACAGCCGGTTGAGCACTTCGCCGCGATGGCCGACGGTCGACAGCACATGGTGCCGGATCTCCTCCCCGCGCATTCCGGCCGCCATGCCGGCGCCCATGAGCGCACCGATCGACGAGCCGGCGATCGCCACGGGCCGAATGCCCATCTCGTCGAGGGCCTCGATGACGTGGATATGCGCAAGTCCCCGCGCGCCCCCGCCTCCGAGCGCCAGCGCGACCGAGGGGCTTCGCCTCGCGGACGGTTTCGCGACTTCAGACAGGGTATCCTTCCTCATCACGCTCGTCTCCGTTCATCCGACGGGCACTCGATTGGTCGCCGCATGCGGGCCTGCAGCGCCGCGCGTCCAATCGGACGCGCAAGGGACGCTGCAGTAGTCACTCGCCGCGGAATCGGTAGAAATGCATCCGCGTGTCGCCAAAGACGCGCACATCAAGCGGTTCGAACTCTACCGGCAGCCGCGGCTCGATGTCGGCCCGTTCCTCCAGAATTGCCAGAGCGCCGGGGACGAGCCACTTCCCCGCCGCGGCCGCTGCAAGTGCACGCTCGCCGAGCCCCTTGGCATAGGGCGGATCTGCGAAAACCAGATGAAACGGTTCCATCGTCCCGACCGGCCCGAGATCGGTGGCGTCGCGACGGAATATCTTGGCGCGCCCCTGAAGCCCGAGCGTCTCGATATTGACCCGGAGCAGACCCCTGGCCTCCACGCCCTGCTCAACGAAGAGCGCTTGCCGGCAGCCGCGCGACAGGGCTTCGAACCCGACAGCTCCAGTACCGGCAAAGAGATCGAGTACGCGCGTGCTATCGAGCACTTCCGGATAAGCGTGGCTCAGGATATTGAACAGGCTCTCGCGCGTCCGATCGGTGGTCGGACGGATATCGTTGGACTTGGGCGTGGCCAGGGCGCGGCCGCGAAACTCTCCCCCGACGATCCGCACGGCCGGTTACTTCCCCTTGCCCCGGGGCTTGCCGCCGCCAGGGCGGCCGCCTGGTTTACCACCACCTGGCTTGCCGCCGCGGGGGCCGCCGGAGCGCTGGCTCGGCGATTTCCCCACACTGGGCTTTCCGGCCGACTTTCCGCGCGGGCGGTCGCCGAAGGGGCGGTTGCCGCCCTCGCGACCTTGAGGCCGATCGCCTTCGCTACGGCTTGCCCGCGGCTTTCCGGAGAATGCGCGATCTTCGCCCCCGGCGCGTGCGGGGCGCTCCGCGCGCGCGCGTTCACTGCTTTCGCGCCGCGGCGGCCGATCGCCGTGATCGCGCGATTTCCGCTCTGCTGCGTCAGGCCGGCGTCGGTCGAAACCACCGTCGCGCCTGTCATCCTTGCGGCGAACCGGTGCGCTCGCTCCGATCCACTCCCCATCCTCGACATCGCGCTTCACCGACGGCCGCAGAGCGCGCTCGGGCCTGGTAGAGCCCTTTGCCGCGCTTGCCTTGCGGTCGGGGTCGAACTTGCCGGAGGCTTTCATCGCCAGGCCATCCTTGGTGCGGCCGTAGCGTTTTGTCTTCGGCGCACCTTCCGGACGCTCGCGGCGGACAGGCGTCGCCGCTTGATCATCCGCCGACTTCGACTTCTTTTCGGCTATCGGGCGTGCACCCGGCGCCATCCATACATTGGCGGTGCGGCTGCGCTTCGCCGGAACCCGAGCCGGACGGTCGGCAGGTCGGCCGCCGGAACGATCGCTACGCTCACCCCGATCGCGCGAGCGGCCTTCGTCGCGCCGCGTGTCGAGGCGCGCAAGCGCACGCTCGCGCTTGTCCTCCGGCTTTTCTCGCCGTCCGGCGCGTTCCGTCTTGCCGGCATCCTCGGCGACCTCGTCGTGATGATCCTTCTCGGCCGCGGGCTGATCATTGTAGAGAGGCGCGTCGAAATTCGCCTTCGCGTCCTCGATCAGGCGCGGACCGAGCTGATCCCTCAGCGTGCGGCCGCGAATTTCCTGAACATGGCCTTCCGGCAGGTCGCCCAACTGGAAAGGACCATAGGAGATGCGGATCAGTCGGTTCACATCAAGGCCGAGCGCGCCGAGTACGTTCTTGATCTCGCGGTTCTTGCCTTCGCGCAGGCCCATGGTGATCCAGACGTTCGATCCCTGAACCCTATCGAGCGTCGCCTCGATTGCTCCGTAGAGCACGCCGTCGACGGCGATGCCGTCCTTCAGCCGATCGAGCGCTTCCTGATCGATCTCGCCGTGTGCACGCACGCGATATCGGCGCAGCCAGCCGGTGGATGGCAGCTCGAGCACGCGAGCGAGCCCCCCGTCATTGGTCAAGAGCAGCAGGCCTTCGGTGTTGATGTCGAGGCGGCCGATCGAAAGTACGCGCGGCAGCCCCTCCGGGAGGTTCTCGAAAACCGTCGGCCGGCCTTCCGGATCGGCATTGGTCGTCACCAGCCCCGCGGGCTTGTGATAAAGCCAGAGACGCGTGCGCTCGATGCCGCGGATCGGATGACCGTCGACCTCGATGCTGTCGGCCAGCGTTGCGTTGACGACAGGCGTGTCGAGCACGACGCCGTTGAGCTTGACGCGCCCCTCCATGATCATTCGCTCGACGTCGCGGCGGGAGGCAACGCCGGCGCGCGAGAGGATCTTCGAGATGCGCTGCGGCTCATCCGCACCGGGCGTCGTCGCAGCCGGCCGGACCTTGGCGGATGGGGTGGCGCCCGCCTTCTTGTCACCGGAACGAGGTTTCTTTTCCCGTCCGTTGGTCTTGCCGCCGGGCCGTGTGGACTTGTCTTTGGATGTCATTTGTGTTGCCTGCCTTTTGCGGCTGTCCTATCAGGTCAAGCGCCGTGGGTTAAGAGAAATTATTGATCGAGCGATGACCGATACGACGCGCTTCATGGATGCGGCCCTGGAAGAGGCCCGGAAAGCAGCAGCCCGCGGCGAAGTGCCGATCGGCGCTGTCGTCGTGCTCGACGGCAAGATCGTCGCCGCCGCCGGAAACCGTACACGCGAACTGAACGACGTCACCGCCCATGCCGAGATCGAGGCGATCCGCCAAGCCGCCGCCAGCGTTGGCGACGAACGGCTGACAGGCGCGGATCTCTACGTCACGCTGGAACCCTGCACCATGTGCGCGGCGGCGATATCCTTCGCCCGAATACGCCGCCTTTATTACGGTGCGGAAGACCCAAAGGGCGGCGCCGTGGACAGCGGCGTCAGGTTCTATGCGTCGCCCACCTGCCATCACGTCCCGGATGTGTATTCCGGCCTTGCCGAACGGGAAGCCGCCGATATCCTTCGCGATTTCTTTGCCGGCAAGCGCTGACCGGTGCAGCGGTCAGCCGTCGGCAAGTGCCTTCAGCGCCGCCCCCGCGAGCCGGTAGCGCTTCCATTCTGACATGGGCTCGGCGCCGACTGCCTCGTAAACTCGGATGGCCGGCTCGTTCCAATCGAGAACGCTCCATTCGAAGCGGCCGCATCCTTCCGCAATGGCGATACGCGCGAGATGTTTCAGAAGCAGTTTGCCGGCGCCTGAGCCGCGGTATTCAGGCGTGACATAGAGGTCTTCGAGGTAAAGACCCTTGCGCGCTTGCCAGGTGGAAAAGCTGTAAAACCAGATGGCGAAGCCGGCGGGCGCGCCGTCGACCTCACAGATAACCGCATGAGCGACGGCATCCGGACCGAAGAGCGAAGCTTGCAAGTGCTCGACCGTCGCTTCGACCTCATGCCCCGCCTTTTCGTAGATCGCGAGTTCCGTGATGAAGCGCAGAATCGTCTCCGCGTCTTCCGGAACGGCGTTGCGAATGCTGGTCTTCATGGCTTAGAACGGCCAGTACCACTTGGTGCCGGAGTTGGCGATCTGCGCCTCCTTCTTGCGGCGGCGCTCCTTTACCTTTTCCGGCTCGCCGAGATCCGTTTCGGCACCGTCCGGAAGACGGCGATAGTCGATCGGCGGATCGCTCAAGAAGCGACGCTTGTCCGAATACGCCCCCTTCTCGATCTTGCGGGCCTCGCGATAGGCCTCCTGCTGCTCCTTGGCCGAAAGACGGCGGCCATTGGCGCTCGCCTTCGCCAGCGGCGAGACATAGTTAGGGTCGTTCTTGTTAGCGTCGGCCTCTTCACGCAGGCGCTGGCGGACTTCCTCCGGCGACTCGACCCATTCCGGATTGGTCTCGCGGCTTGCCAACGACTGCTGCGGCTCGATCAGAGCTGTCTTCTGTCCATCTGGCGGCAGCACGAGGGCCGGGCGGGGTTGATACTTGACCGGATCGCGCTTCGGCGGGGCGAGGCTCACGGCACTGCCGAGGTCGTCGAGCAGATGTTCGCCTGCCGTCTTGTCCGTACCGTAGGTTGGACCGCCGATGCAGCCCGAAAGCACCAAACCGCCCGCCACGATCGCGGCAATGCTGGCGACAACTCGCAACTCTCGCGTCATTTCCATGAATTTCCTTCTAGCCAGCCGCACCCCACATGCCGCGGCCACTCAGCGCCCCTTGGCTGAAAAATCCGCCAAATTTCGGGCAGGTTGTACCGGATGAACGCGGCAAGCGCAATTCACCCGGCAAAACGATCCGTCAAAGCTTGAATCGGAGCTCTCTCAGGGCAGCAGCATCACGGGCGGAAACATCCGGATAGAGCGGATCGGACCCGACATCCGTGGTGATTCGCCAGGAGCGAGCGCATTTCTGCCCCTCGGCCAACCTCGGCACGACGCTGACCTTGGCGACGTCCGGCAACGCGAAGGCATCGGCCGGCCCCTCGGAGCCGACGACCTCGATCGCAGAGGTGATGCAGATTTCGGCAAAGTCCTGGCCTTCGAGCGCCTGGCGCAAATCCGCGTCCGCAACGTGGACGACGGGTGCCGCTTCCAGCGACGAGCCGATGCGCTTGTCCTTGCGCTCGATTTCGAGTGCACCGGTCACGACCTTGCGGACTTCGCGGATCTTGCGCCACTTCTCGGCGAGCGCGTCGTTGCGCCACTCCGCCGGTACGGTCGGGAACTGCTCCAGATGCACCGAGATGGCTTCCGGGTTGCGGGAGAGCCAGGCTTCCTCGGCCGTGAAGGGCAGCATCGGGGCGAGCCAGGTCACCAAGCAATCGAACAGCGTGCGGATGACGTGCAGCGCCGCGCGGCGGCGGACCGAGGACGGTGCGTCGCAGTAGAGTGCGTCCTTGCGGATATCGAAGTAGAAGGCCGACAGTTCGACATTCGAGAAATCGATAAGCGCGCGGGCGATCCGCTTGAAGTCGAAGGCATCGTAGCCGTCGCGCACCAGCCGATCCAATTCGGCCAAACGGTGCAGCATCAACTGTTCGAGTTCCGGCATGTCGGAAAGCGCGATCACTTCGCCCTTGTCATGGGCGAGCGTGCCGAGCATCCAGCGAATGGTGTTCCGGAGCTTGCGGTAGGCGTCGATGTTGGTCTGGATGATCGTCTTGCCGAGACGCTGGTCCTCCCAATAATCCGTCGTCATTACCCACAGCCGCAGGATGTCGGCACCGGCATCCTTCATCACCTCCAGCGGGGTGACGGTGTTGCCCTTCGACTTCGACATCTTCTCGCCCTTCTCATCCATGGTGAAGCCATGGGTGACGACGGCGTTATAGGGCGCGCGGCCGTGCGTCGCGCAGCTTTCGAGCAGCGACGAGTGGAACCAGCCGCGGTGCTGGTCGGAGCCCTCGAGGTAAACATCGGCCGGCCACTTCAAGTCGGGACGATCCTCCAGCGTGAAGGTATGGGTCGAACCGGAATCGAACCAGACGTCGAGAATGTCCATGACCTGATGCCACTTAGCATGGTCGTGATCGTTGCCGAGGAAACGCTCCTTGGCGCCTTCGGCGAACCAGGCGTCGGCGCCCTCCTTTTCGAAGGCTTCGAGGATGCGCGCGTTAACGGCGTCATCGATGAGGATTTCGCCCTGGTCGTCGACGAAGATCGCGATCGGCACACCCCAGGCGCGCTGGCGCGAGAGCACCCAGTCCGGCCGCTGCTCGATCATCGCACGCAGGCGGTTCTGGCCGGCGCCGGGCACGAAGCGGGTGCCGTCGATCGCCGTCAAGGCGCGCGAGCGCAGCGTCGTGCCGTCGCCGAAGTCCTTGTCCATGTAGACGAACCATTGCGGTGTGTTGCGGAAGATGACCGGCTTCTTCGACCGCCAGGAATGCGGATAGGAGTGCTTCAAGCGGCCACGAGCGAAAAGCGTGTGGCGGGCGATCAGCGCCTTGATGACGCGATCATTGGCGTCGCCCTTCTTGCCCTTGTCGTCGATGACGCGACCGGCGCCACCTTCGGCATCCGGGCCGAAGCCGGGTGCATCGGCAGTGAAATAGCCGGCATCGTCGACCGTGAACGGGATCGCAGAGGAGATGCCGCGCGCTTCGAGTGCCCGCGCGCTATCCATCCAGGCGTCAAAGTCTTCACGGCCGTGGCCGGGGGCCGTGTGAACGAAGCCGGTGCCGGCATCGTCGGTCACGTGATCGCCGTCTAGGAGCGGCACGTGGAAGGCATAGCCGCCGCCGAGACCATGGAGCGGATGAGCGCAAGTGATCGCACCGAGTTCATCCGCTTCGACATCGCGGACGAAGTTGAACGTCACCTTCGCCTTGGCAGCCGACTCGTCGGCAAGGCGCTTGGCGAAGATCAGCTTTTCGCCCGGCTGCGGGCCGTAGTCATTTTCAGCGGTCGCGACCTCATAGA
This sequence comes from Sinorhizobium garamanticum, assembly GCF_029892065.1. Taxonomy (NCBI): domain Bacteria; kingdom Pseudomonadati; phylum Pseudomonadota; class Alphaproteobacteria; order Hyphomicrobiales; family Rhizobiaceae; genus Sinorhizobium; species Sinorhizobium garamanticum. Next base: position 415,137 of record NZ_CP120373.1, read on the forward strand.
GGCCATAGGCGTAACGGGACGAATAGGCGATCGCCCGGTTGCCGGGGATGGTCCAGGGCGTCGTGGTCCAGATCACGACGAAGGCGCCGGCAAGTGCGGCCGGACCGTCGGTGATCGGGAACTTTACCCAGATCATGTCGCTCTCGACATCGGCATACTCGACCTCGGCCTCGGCGAGCGCCGTGCGCTCGACGACCGACCACATGACCGGCTTCGAGCCACGATAGAGCTGGCCGGCCTTGGCGATCTTCATCAATTCGCCGGCGATGCGCGCTTCCGCGTGGAAGTTCATCGTCGTGTAGGGCCGCTCGAAATCGCCTTCGATGCCAAGGCGCTTGAACTCCTCGGTCTGGACCTCGATCCAGCCGCTGGCGAAGTCACGGCACTCCTTGCGGAACTCGTTGACCGGAACCTCGTCCTTGTTCTTGCCCTTCTCGCGGTACTTTTCCTCGATCTTCCACTCGATCGGCAGGCCGTGGCAGTCCCAGCCGGGGACGTAGTTGGCGTCGAAGCCACGCATCTGGAACGAGCGGTTGATCACGTCCTTGAGGATCTTGTTGAGCGCATGGCCGATATGGATATTACCGTTCGCGTAGGGCGGGCCGTCATGCAGCACGAACTTCTCGCGGCTGGCAGCCGACGCCCGGAGCTTCTTGTAGAGGCCCATCTTCTGCCAGCGGGCAACCGTCTCCGGCTCCTTCTGCGGCAGACCGGCGCGCATCGGAAACTCCGTCTGCGGCAGAAAGAGGGTGGAAGAATAATCGATCTTTTCAGCGGTTTCTGTCATGGTCTTTGCAATCGTCTTTTCCGCGCGGATATCGTCACGCATGCGGAAGGGTTCGGTCTTTCGAAGATGATGGGGGCGTTGGAAACGCCGAAATCCCGGTCCTCCCGGCGCTGCCTAGCGCGCGCGGAGGGCCGGGCCAATAATTCGCTGATCGATTATCAATCGACGGTGCCGGGTCATAGTGGCCGGTTCTTTAAGGCGTTTTCAACCTTTTGAAAAGGTCCGCCAACGTCGCACGGGCGAATTCTTTGGCAGCGGAAGGGACGAGCGTCCTCCCAGCAGCGCTCAGGCGAAATTAAGTCTCCGGTCGATCTCGCTCAAGGGCTGGACGCCGGAAAGGAGCAGGCGCGCCTCCTCCTCGTCGCGCTTGATCTGCGCCATCAGCGGCTCCAGTCCATCGAACTTGAGCTCATCGCGGAGATGACCGAAGAAGGAGACGCTGCAGACTTCACCGTAAAGCTCGCCGGAGTAATCGAAGACGAAAGTCTCGAGTAGAGGTTCGCCATCGCAGTCGACGGTCGGGCGGCGGCCGTAGCTTGCGACGCCGTCGTAAAGAGAGCCATCCGCGCGGCGAAACCGCACGGCGTAGATACCATTCTTGAGCTCTGCTTCCGGCGGCAGCCTCATGTTGGCGGTCGGAAAGCCGAGCGCGCGTCCGAGCTTCTTGCCGCCGATCACTTCCGCCTCGACGATGTAGCGGTAACCGAGGAGTCCTGCCGCATGCGCGACATCCCCTTCGGCGAGCAGGGAGCGAATGAAGCTTGACGAGATCACCGAGGCGTTTTCATCGCGGAAGGCATCGACGAGCGTGACGCCAAAACCCTCCCGCTCGCCGGCCGCCATCAGGAATGCCGGGCCGCCTTCGCGCCCTTTGCCGAAATGGAAGTCGAAGCCGGTGACCACATGGGATGCATGCAGCCATTCGCGCAGTATGCGATGGATGAAATCGGATGCCGAAAGCTGGGAGAAGGTCCGGTCGAAGGGATATTCGATGACGGCCCCAAAGCCCATGCCTTCGAGGATACGGGCCTTGAGCGGTGCTGGCGTCAGACGAAAGACCGGCGTGTCCGGCCTAAAGACCGTGCGTGGATGCGGCTCGAAAGTCAGGACGAGCGCGGGAACGCCGCGTTTCGCCGCTTCCTCCAGCGCACGGTTCAACACCGACTGATGGCCGCGGTGAACGCCATCGAAATTGCCGATCGCGATGACGCCGCCGCGCAGGCGCTCCGGAAGCGGATCACGGGTTTCGTTGCGATGAAAAACCGTCATGTCCGTCTTCCTGTCAGCCGAGCCGCGGCATCCACCACTTCGGCGCGGCCCCTTCCCTTTTCAGGAAAGCTGCAAGTTTCGCCTCGTCGGTGCGGCTTTCATGCATGTATTCCTGCGCATGAATGCCGGCGCTGATATAGAGGAGGTCGAAGCCAGCGTCCTGCGCGCCCTTGACATCGGTCGGCATGCCGTCGCCGATCGCGATGACGCGGGACAGGTCGAATGCGCCGCGCGCCGCCTTTGCCTCGGTCAGGGCGGCGCGGTAGATCGCGATATAGGGCTTGCCGGCAATGCGTGCTTCGCCGCCCAGTTCTTCGTAAAGCTTAGCGATGGCACCGGCGCAGGGGATCAGCCGATGCCCGCGCTCCACGACGAGGTCGGGGTTGGCGCAGATGAACGGGATCTTCCGCTTGGCGAGCCCCGTCAATGTCGCGCGGTAATGTTCGGGCGTTTCCGTTTCATCGTCATAAAAACCGGCGCAGACGATCGTCTCTGCATCCTCCGCAGAAACGATCTCGGTGCCGAGACCTTCGAGCAGTGGAAGATCGCGATCGGCCCCGATGAAGAAGATGCGTTTCGCCGCTGCCGAGATCAACGCCCGGGTGACGTCGCCTGACGTAACGATGCGATCGTAGGCTTCGTCGGGAACACCGAGGCCGCGGATCTGCACCTTGACGCCGGGATACGGCCGCGGCGAATTGGTAATGAGGACGACAGTCAGGCCGCTTGCCCGCGCCTCTGCGAGGGCCTCGCAAGCCGAAGCGAAAGCCTGTATGCCATTGTGGAGAACGCCCCAGACATCGCAGAGCACCACGTCGTATCGGCTGGCGATTTCCCGAAAACTGTTGATCCTTACGGCCATATCGGCTTCCCGCAAACTCGGCTTCTCGGCTCACATCGCAAGGAAGGGCAAAGAATACAAGTCTCGCGTTTAGAAAAACGCGGCCCTTCCCAAGAATTCAGCCGCGCAATGTTGCCGGCGACGTCAGAATGACCTGAGGAGCCAGCCGGCAGCGGCGCAGATGGCCAAGGTCTGGAAAATGCCGCGCTTCCACCACAACAGCAAGGCGGCAGCGGCGATCGTCAGACCGAGCGCGGAGGGATCAAGCGTCGTCCAATTCGGATACGGGACCGAGAGAGGCCCCAGCGGCGTTCCTCTACCAGTTCGCGATGCATGAGGGCGATCTGTCCTGCTGGTCCCCCAAAGCTCAACAGACCGATCTTGGCCCAGACCTTCGCCGCCTCGGCAAAGGTAGGGTGGGCGGGCGCGAGGCCCGCCGATGTTTTCTCGTTCACGTCCGCTTCCCCTTGCCGCCGTGCGAGACCCAATCATGCTTCTCCTGCGTGGCGTCGCGCGCCCAACGGTAAAGCGCATCGTAAAGGGTCATGCCCGCCTCGAGTTGCTCGAGGTCGTCGGAATACATCCGGGAGAGCCCCAGGGAGACTGCCAGAAGGCCGGCTGCCTCCGGTTCGAGGTCGCACCTGTCGGTATCCGCTGCCCGCACGATCCGCGCGACATGTTCGAGGGCTGGGAAGGAAAGTCGGAACTCCTTGACCATCGTATCGAAGGTGCAGTCCTCCCCGCGATGGCTCCAGAAGACCCCTTCGATATCGAAGGGCGTCGCGCCGAAACGCTCGCCCACCGCCTCGACCTCGGCCGCCGTGACGTAGAGAAAGGTGGCACGCGGATCGATGAAACGGCGGATCAACCAGGGGCAGGCGATACGATCGATCTTCGGCCGGGATCGGGTGACCCACACCGAGCCGCCCGACGGATCGGCGTTCGGCAGGCTCGCGACCGGAACGAGTGGCAGCTCTGCCTCGCGCCATGCATCGATACCGCCCTCCAGTATTTCGGCAGTGCCGCCGGCGTGCCGCATCCACGCGGCAACACCCTCGCTGAGCTTGCCGCCATGCTGACAGAGCGCGACGACGTGTTGCCCGCGATAAAGCTCCGCCCACTGCCGGACGCCGGCATGAGAGCGATGGAAGGAGGCGGGCACAAGATAGGGATCGGCGGCGAAGTCGTCGTCATCGCGTACGTCGATGATCACCGGTGCCTTCTCGGTTCCGAGAAGTTTGGCAAGTTTGTCTGTGGAAATGGAATTGAACGAGGCCATCGTTTACGTCCTTTAGATGATTGCTATTGGACGCGAAATTCCGGCATGACGCCTCGTGGGGCATTCGCTCGCCCCATGCCGTTGTTAAACAAAAAAGCTCGCGGCCTGTCAACGATCGCAGCCGACAAAAAATCTGTCGACCGATCCTTGACTCGTTCAGCGCACGGTCCTATTTCGGCGACGCTAGCACTCGCAAGATATGAGTGCTAACACCCATCCACCGGGTCGATGAACGATCCGCAATGTCATTTGATCGAGGGATTAGACAATGGCAAGCACCAACTTCCGTCCGCTGCACGACCGCGTTGTCGTCCGCCGCGTCGAGTCTGAGGAAAAGACCAAGGGCGGCATCATCATTCCGGACACCGCTAAGGAAAAGCCGCAAGAAGGCGAAATCGTGGCTGTCGGTTCGGGTGCCCGTGACGAAAGCGGCAAGGTTGTTCCGCTCGATGTCAAGGCTGGCGACCGTGTCCTGTTCGGCAAGTGGTCCGGCACCGAAGTCAAGATCAACGGCGAAGACCTTCTGATCATGAAGGAAGCCGACATCATGGGCATCATCGGCTGACTGGTCGACCCACTTCCCACATTCATGACAACCAATGGGCAATGAGCCCGGGAGTTTTCTCACATGGCTGCTAAAGAGATCAAATTTGGCCGTACCGCGCGCGAGAAGATGCTTCGCGGCGTCGACATCCTCGCTGATGCCGTCAAGGTAACACTTGGCCCGAAGGGCCGTAACGTCATCATCGACAAGTCCTTCGGCGCTCCGCGCATCACCAAGGATGGCGTTTCCGTCGCCAAGGAAATCGAACTCGAAGACAAGTTCGAGAACATGGGCGCCCAGATGGTCCGCGAAGTCGCTTCGAAGACCAACGACATCGCCGGCGACGGCACGACGACCGCAACGGTTCTCGCCCAGGCGATCGTTCGCGAAGGCGCCAAGGCAGTTGCTGCCGGCATGAACCCGATGGACCTGAAGCGCGGCATCGATCTCGCTGTCACGGAAGTCGTCAAGGATCTCCAGGCCAAGGCCAAGAAGATCAACACCTCGGAAGAGGTTGCCCAGGTCGGTACGATTTCGGCTAACGGTGAAAAGCAGGTAGGCCTCGACATCGCAGAAGCGATGCAGAAGGTCGGCAACGAAGGCGTTATCACGGTTGAGGAAGCCAAGACCGCCGAGACCGAACTCGAAGTCGTCGAAGGCATGCAGTTCGACCGCGGCTACCTGTCGCCCTACTTCGTCACCAACCCGGAAAAGATGATCGCCGATCTCGATGATGTCTTCGTTCTCCTGCACGAGAAGAAGCTCTCGAACCTCCAGGCCATGCTCCCGGTTCTTGAAGCTGTCGTCCAGAACGGCAAGCCGCTCCTCATCATCGCTGAAGACGTCGAGGGCGAAGCGCTTGCAACGCTCGTCGTCAACAAGCTGCGCGGCGGCCTGAAGATCGCTGCCGTCAAGGCTCCTGGCTTCGGTGACCGCCGCAAGGCCATGCTCGAAGACATCGCCATCCTGACGGGCGGCACGGTGATCTCCGAAGACCTCGGCATCAAGCTCGAAAACGTCACGCTCGACATGCTCGGCCGTGCGAAGAAGGTCTCGATCTCCAAGGAAAACACGACGATCGTCGACGGTGCCGGCCAGAAGTCGGACATCGAAGGCCGCGTTGCCCAGATCAAGGCCCAGATCGAAGAAACCACGTCCGACTACGACCGCGAAAAGCTGCAGGAACGTCTTGCAAAGCTCGCTGGCGGTGTTGCCGTCATCCGCGTCGGCGGTTCGACCGAAGTCGAAGTGAAGGAAAAGAAGGACCGCATCGACGACGCTCTCAACGCGACGCGCGCTGCCGTTCAGGAAGGCATCGTACCGGGCGGCGGCGTTGCCCTGCTGCGCTCTTCCGTCAAGATCACCGTCAAGGGTGAAAACGACGATCAGGACGCCGGCATCAACATCGTTCGCCGCGCTCTGCAGGCTCCGGCCCGCCAGATCGCTGAAAACGCTGGTGATGAAGCCTCCATCGTTGTCGGCAAGATCCTCGAGAAGAACACCGACGACTTCGGCTACAACGCGCAGACCGGTGAATATGGCGACATGATCGCCATGGGCATCATCGACCCGGTCAAGGTCGTTCGCACCGCCCTGCAGGACGCAGCCTCGGTTGCTGGCCTCCTCGTCACCACCGAAGCCATGATCGCCGAGCTGCCGAAGAAGGACGCTCCGGCAATGCCTGGCGGCATGGGCGGCATGGGCGGCATGGACATGATGTGATAAGGCAACAGCCTTAACACAGCAGGTCCGTAAAGCTTCGCCCATGCTCTTTAAGAGAGTTCAGCGCGTCAAGAGCGCTGAACGGGGCGGCATGGACATGATGTGATAAGGCGAAGGCCTTAGCACAGAGAGATCCATCCGGATCTGAGGGCGGCCTTCGAGCCGCCCTCTTTGCTTTTTGTCAAACCAAGAGACCGAATCCCGAAACAAGGCGCACGTAAAAGTAAGCGCCGCCTCAAATTGGTGCAAAAAACCGTTGAAGTTGGAAAAAAACGAACTATAACAACGCCCCAAGTGAACGCCAGATTCACGCGAGACCGGAAAGCAGACACAAACTGAACGAGCATTTGCTCGAGTTTCGATGCTGGCTTGTGTACCTGGTCCTCGCAGAGAACATAATACACAAAAGCGTATAGATATTTGATCGCCAGTATAGCCGACCTTCTTGCGAAATGACTTCGCTTGGCGGGCTGTCATTTCTGCGTCGGACCTATCGACAAGAGATCAGTATGCCCACGAGTGGCTTGGCCCTCGGATAAGCAGCAGCGAGCGGTCTTTTTTGGAATGCGTCTGTCCGGAATTAGATGCGGACGTTCGCTACTGGGGCAAGCCGTGTTTAAGATCGCAAGAACAACTCCCCTATCTTCCGGCATTCACGGCCTGCCGCATCAGGAAATACCTGCGCAATTCTGCGTTTCCGAGGCCTGGTCCGGCGATCTCACCACAGGCCTCTTCGTCCTCGGTGACAACGCCGCAGCGATTCACGGCCTGCGTGAAAACGAGTGCGGATTGCTCAATTTCGTCCGCTGTTACGATCCGGCCGATCGCAATCACGTGCTCGAACTCTTCGAGCAGGCGGCAACGTCCTCCTCAACCTTCTGCTTTTCCACGACGATCATCCTCGAAACGGGGCAGAGGCAGCCCCTCTTCTGCATCGGCGAGTCGTCCGGCCTGGAAGAGCGCTATTCAGGCTCGATGCTGGGCGTCTTCTTCTTCCCGCGCTTTCTGATCGAGGGTGCGCAGGCGATGGTTAGGCAATAGGCCATTTCATGGTTTCATCGGCAGTGACCTAGCTCCATGAAACTGCGCAACTCCTGACGTCACGCACTTTCCTTGGGTCTCTGGCCTTGGGTCTCTGGCCCCACCGCCGCAGGCGCGTCAAGCGACGGCGGCTTGTACCCGAGTGCCCGCGACTGCGCCGATGGGCGCAGGTCGCCCAAGCAGGTATCCCTGTGCCTCGTCACAACCCTCCGCTTGAAGGATGTCGAGCTGTTTCTGCGTTTCGACGCCCTCGGCCAGGACCGGCACGGAAAGGCTTTGTCCAAGGGCGAGGATGGCCCGGACAATCGCCTTGGCTTGGGGGCTGCCTTCGACCTCCCACATGAAGCTCTTGTCGAGCTTGATCTTGTCGAAGGGAAACGACCGCAATGTCTCGAGCGACGAGTAACCGGTGCCGAAGTCATCGATGGCGATGGTGACGCCAAGTTCCTTGATCCGGCGGAGCGTCAGCAGCGCGCGCTCCTTGTCGTCGATAATGGTGGACTCGGTGATTTCCAATTCGAGCCGCTTCGGGCTGAGTCCGGTCTCCATGAGCACCTGCTGGACAAGGCTGACGATGTCGCCATTGGCCAACTGCACGGGCGAAATATTGACAGCAATCTTATGTTGGCTGTCCCATCCGGCCGCCTCGCGACAGGCCTCGCGCAGGACCCATTCACCGATCGGCAGGATCGCCCCGCATTCTTCGGCCAGCGGGATGAATTCGTTCGGCGGGACCATGCCGCGCTCGGGATGGTGCCAGCGCAGCAGCACTTCATAGCCGGTGACGTCGCCGGTCATCACCGACTTCTGCACCTGATAGTGAAGCGCCAATTGCCTCTTCTTGATCGCATCCCATAGGTCGTTGGCGAGAGCCCGGCGCTTGCGCGCCGCCTCGTCCATCGAGACCTCGTAGAAGCAGACCGCCTGGTTCAATGCCGCCTTGGCGCGATACATGGCGAGATCGGCATTGTTGATCAGCATGTCGGCGGTTTCGGCGTCCTGCGGATAGATCGCGACACCCATGCTACCGCCGGATTTCAGCTCGAAATCGCCGAAGCGCATTTCCTCATGCAGGCAATTTTCAATGCGCCGCAGGAAATCATGGAGTTCAGCAAGCTGCTCGAAACGCTTCACCGCCGCAAATTCGTCGCCGCCGAAACGGGCAACGAACTCGCCCTCCTGAAGAAGCGCCTTCATCCGCTGCGCGATCGTGACCAGCACGAAGTCGCCTGCAGCGTGCCCATGCAAATCGTTGACTTCCTTGAACTTGTTCAGGTCTATGCCGATGACGGCCACCTTGCGCGAGAACCAGGCAGCGGCATCGAGCTCCTCCTCGAGGTAGCTGTTGAACTGCAACCGATTGGGCAAACCCGTCAGGCTGTCGTGTCGGGCGAGGAACGAAATCTGCTCCTCGGAGTCCAGTCGCTCGGTGATGTCCTCATAGGTGGAAACCCAGCCGCCGTCCGGCAACATGCGGTGCTTCGTCAGGATCGAACGCCCGTTCGGCAGCTTCTCGACAAGATCGGCTCCGCCCGTGCCAACAATGTCGATGCGGTGTTTCTGATAGGCCGCATCAGCCTTGGCCTTGGCGACTGCCGGATCAGGATAGGCGCTGGCAAAGGCCCGCGCTAGAATTTGCCGGAATGTCAGTCCCCTGCCGGCCATCGATTCCGAGAGATTGAAGATCTCCAGGCAACGCCCGTTCGAGATCAGCAGGCGGTCGGCCTTGTCGAACAGGCATATGCCCTGCGTCATGTTCTCCAGCGCGATGTCGAGATTCTTGCTGACTTCGGCGATACGATCGGCATTCGCCTTTTCCTTGGAGATGTCCTTGGCAATCTTGATGAAGCCGGCGTGCCGTCCGGCTTCATCGATGATCGGTTCGATCACCATATGCGCCCAGAAGCGCGTGCCGTCCTTGCGATAGCGCCAGCCTTCCGCCTCGTATTTTCCGTCGAGAAGGGCGAGGCGCAGCGCCTTTTGCGGCAGGTTGGCCTGCCTTTCATCCGGTGCGTAGAAGCAGGCAAAATTCTTGCCGATGATCTCGTCGGCAATGTACCCCTTGTTCGCCTCGGCGCCGGCGTTCCAACTGGTCACGTGACCATCAATGTCGAGCATGCAGATTGCGTAGTCCTTGACGCTCCGGACGAAGCGGGAAAACTCCTTCTGCGAGGCGGCAGCCAGGACTTCCGCCTGACGGGCGAAACCAGCGGCAATCAGAACGATCGACAGCAGGAAGAATGCCGTTCCGGCAATGACGAAGGCCAAGAGATGCGGCTGCATCATGCCTGCGCCCGCTTGGGCGACCGGGCCGGCTTCGATCGTCACCGCTCCCATCGCGGTAAAATGCAACACCACGATGCCGAGCGTCATTGCGGACGTCGCAAGCAACTTGGCCCGCAGCGGCTGATCACTGCGGGCGACCGCAAAGAGCGCGGCCACATCGAACAGCGATCCGGCAAGGATCGAAAGGACGACGAGCATCCCGTCCCAGCGGATGGAGCCGGCGACGTCAAGCGCCGCCATGCCGAGGAAATGCATCGAGGCGACGCCGGCACAAAGCACCAGCCCGCCGAACAACCAGCCGCCACGTCCCGTCACATAGGTTGCGATGCCGAGGGCCGATGTCGTCAGGACAATTGCGACCGCCAGCGACAGTGTCGTGAGGTTCATCTGATAGCCGACCACAACACCCGGATCATAGGCAAGCATGGCGATGAAGTGGGTCGCCCATATCCCGAAGCCGCTGGCGATGCCGGCAGCGGCGACCCAGACTGCGCGTGGTCTGCCGACCGCAGCGCGCGCATGCTGAAGCAAGGTAATCGCGCCGAAACTCGACAGGAAGCAAATCAACGCCGCCAGTACGACCATTCGCGGATCGTGTTCCACCACGAGGCATGTCAGGATCTTGAACATCACAGATCGCCTAAATAAAGCAGTGCGCGGACGCAGGTCACCCGCGCCGCCTCGGTCGTATCTGTTGACGTTTCGTCCTTTAAGGAAGCGTGAAGATCGGTTGAAGGCCACCGCTCCGAAACGGAACAGTGCTTTCTTCGTTAACGGATTCCGAAATCCGAGCGATGCCGCCGCCTATACGAGCAGCGACTTGAGATCGGTGTCAGGATCGGCAAGTTTCGCTCGATCCGGTGTCGCCCCCGCCTCGAGCAGCTTCTTTCCCGTCACATAGGCCTTGGCATCGTTGATCGCATCGACGGCGATGAACTTGCCCTGGCGGAAATACCAGACCGATATGCTGCCTTCACGCTGGCCCGGACGGACAAGTGTTTCGTCATGGCCGAGACCGAAGCCGGCGATCTGGAGCTTCACGTCGTACTGGTCCGACCAGAACCAGGGCTTCGGATCGTAGGGCTCGGAGCTACCCGTGAGGATGGCAGCAATTGCCTCCGCCTGGTCAACGGCGTTCTGAACCGATTCCAGGCGGATCCGCATGCCTTGCCACGGCAGGACCGCGCAGTCGCCCATGGCAAAGATCGCGGGATCGGACGTTCGGCCGTAGCTGTCGACAATGATGCCGTTGGCGGTCTCCAGGCCTGCCTCATGCGCCAGAGCATCGTTGGCGATAATGCCGATGCCGACGATCACCACGTCGACGGGGATCGTCGAGCCGTCCGCGAGCTCCGCGGCTGTAACGCGCCCGTTGTCGCCAACCAGGCGGTGGAGCCCCATGCCTTCGCGGATATCGACGCCGCGGGAGCGATGAATCTCGCGGACGATCGCAGACGTCGCGGCCGAGGCCACGCGCTGCAGGATGCGATCCGCCATTTCGATGACGGTTACTTCCATGCCGCACGTCCGGGCGACCGCCGCGGCCTCGAGACCGATATAGCCCCCACCCACCACCAATGCCCGGCGCCCGGGCTGCATTTCCTCGGCGAGCAGGTCGGCATCCTTGAAATCGCGCACGACATAGACGCCAGCAAGATCGCCACCGATAGAGGCGGGCAATCGGCGCGGCGTCGCCCCGGTCGCGAAGGCAAGCGTCTCGTAGTCGAGCACCGATCCGTCGCTCAAATTGACCTGTTTTTGCCGGCGATCGAGGCGTGTGACGGTCGTCGAAAGGCGAATGTCGATGTCGTGCTCCGAATACCAGGCCTCTGGCCGATAGAGCAGCCGATCGAGCGTCATTTCGCGAAGCAGATATTTTTTGGAAAGAGGCGGCCGTTGGTAGGGAAGGCTTGACTCCGAAGACACGATCGCCACCGGCCGCTCGTCCTTCAAAGCGCGAAGTTTGGCAACCAAGGCGAACGCGGCCTGACCGCCGCCGACAACAACAAGTCTTCCCGACACCTGCTCCACCCGTCTCTTGATGCTCGCGTTCCGCCAGCCGTACCCTCTCCGCCCGAGCTTCGTCAACTCGGACGGAACGGCAACACCGCCCGCAGGATCAGGGCTTCCGCGGGATTTCCATCCCCTTTTGCGCAGCCGGTCGGGCGAGACCGCGATCGACCCAGGCCATGACGTTCGGGAAGCCCTCGTAGTCGAGCACTTCGGCACCGCCATAGAATCTGCGCGCGCCTTCCACCCACGGGTAAGTGGCAATGTCGGCGATCGTGTATTCGTCGCCCATCAGCCATTGCCGGCCTTTCAGTCGCGTCTCGAGAACGCCGAGAAGGCGCTTCGATTCGTCCCGGTAGCGCTCAACGGGATAGGAGTTGTTGGCAACCCTTTCGGCCGCGAACTTGAAGAAATGCCCGAACTGACCGAGCATCGGGCCAACGCCGCCCATTTGGAACATCACCCAGCAAAGCGTCTCGTAGCGGCCGGCGGCATCCGTCGGGATGAGCTTTCCCGTCTTTTCTGCCAGATAAACCAGGATCGCACCGGATTCGAAAAGACCGATCGGCTTTCCGCCTGGTCCGTTCGGGTCGATGATCGCCGGGATGCGGCCGTTCGGGTTGAGCGACAGGAATTCGGGCGACTTCTGTTCGTTGGCATCGAACGCAATGCGATGCGGCTCATAGGGCAGGCCCAGTTCTTCCAGGGCAATAGAGATCTTCACGCCGTTCGGGGTCGGCAGCGAATAGAGCTGGATGATGTCCGGGTTGGTCGCCGGCCAGCGGGTCGTGATCGGGAAAGAGGAAAGATCAGCCATAAGGATGCCTCGAGGTGGGTGGGCCAAGGTGGGATGTGCCGCCCCTACATAGGTCGTCACGATTCCATTTGTCAGCACCCGTGGCAAAATTTCCTGCGTGCCACCTCAGGCCTGCCGCGGGCTTTCACAGCGCTGCGCGCACCGCTGCCATGATCCGGTCGACGACAGGATCGCCCGCATGGGCAGCCTTCCTAGCCCTGACGAGGCAGGCTTCCGACCGCAGGATTACACCGTCCGAGAGGATCTTGAGGTGGTTAGCCTTCAGCGTCGAGCCGGTCGAGGTGATGTCGACGATGATGTCGGCGGAACCGGACGCCGGTGCGCCTTCGGTCGCGCCCAGGCTTTCGACAATGCGATAGAGCTGGATGCCATGGCTTCCGGAGAAGAACTGCTGGGTCAAGCGCCAGTATTTGGTGGCGATCGCCAGCCTGCGGCCATGACGGGCACGGAAATCGGCAGCAACGTCGCCGAGGTCCGCCATGGTGTCGACGTCATACCAGATTTCCGGCACGGCCACGACGACATCGGCATGGCCGAAGCCTAGCCGCGCGCAGAATTCTACGCGCGCATCCGCATCGGCCAGGCCCTCGCGAACGAGATCTTCGCCGGTGACGCCGAAATCGACAGAGCCGCTGCCGATCTCGCGGGAGATTTCCGAGGCCGAGAGAAAGGCGATCTCGACGTCGTCCCAGCCCTCGACGCGGCCGCGGTAGGAGCGGTCGTTGCCGACCGCGACGATCTTCATCCCGGCCCGTTCGAAGATCACCGAAGCATCGTCCTTCATCCGCCCCTTCGAAGGCAGTGCAATCGTGATCGTCATTTCGCGCCCCCTGCGGCAGAAACCGCCTGCTCGATCCGGTCAAGCCAGAGGGAGAAGCCGACCGCCGGAATATGTTCGCGGGCGCCCAGAAGCGTCAGCAGCCGGTCGAAGCGTCCGCCACCGGCGAGAACGGCCGCCGTCCCGTCGGCCTCTATCTCGAAGACGAGGCCGGTATAATAGTCGAGCGGACGACCGAAGGCGGCGCGATAGCGGATGAGACTTATGTCGGCGCCTGCGCGAGAAAGGGCAACGACGCGTTCATCGAAGAGCGACAATGCGGCTTCGATTTTCAACCCGGACTTCGCGGCGAAGCGGAAAAGTGCGGCTGGCGCATCGGCAAGCGGCAAGTCCAGCGTCAGGAATTCGCGCATGACGGCGAGCGTGGCCTTGTCCAGCCGCGTGTTTACCAGCTCCATTTTTTCCTTGAGACGGCGAGCGATGTCGCGCGGCGACCGGCTGGCATTGGTGGAGTAGCCGGTTGCCTCCATGATCTGGCCGATATGGGCAACGAGCCGGCCCTCGTCCTCCAGCATGCCCGTGATGGCGAGCCGCTCGACCTCATGGCCGAAGACGCCCGCCGATTTCGGATCGGCGAGCTCTGCCAGAAGTTTCTGCAGCTGCTTCGGGTCGCCGAAGGCATGGATCAGCCGCTTCTGCCAGCCGGCAGGCAGCCCGCAGGCGGCAATCACCGCTTCGAACACCGATTGGTCGCCCAGCGTCACCTTCAGCCGCCGTCCCGGCAATCTGTTCGCAAGAACCTGCATCGCGTCGCCGACGGCTCTCGCGTCCGCCCGCGCGGTGTCCGGCTCGCCGAGATCCTCGATGCCGGCCTGATAGAACTCGCTCGAACCTTCGCGCCGCTGGCGGAACACTTCACCGAGGTAGGCATAGCGCTGCGGCGTACCGGTCGCCGTTTCGATATGGCGAAGGCAAACCGGAATCGTGAATTCAGGACGAAGGCAAAGGCTCTCGCCCGTCTCGCTCTGCGTCAGGAAAATGCGCCGCCGCAGGTCTTCGCCTGCCATATCGAGAAAGGGCTCGGCCGGCTGGATCACCGGCGTATCGACACGCAGCGTCTCCATCCGCTCGAAATCGGCAAGCAGGTCGCCAGCAAAGGCGGGGAGGTTGATCAGAGGCATCGCCGTCAGTTCGCCTTCGTTCGGTCCTCAGCCTGTGCCGCCAGCATCTCACGGACTTTCTCGATCAGATCGCTTTCCGGCACAGAAATCTGGGCAACGCGCGCCTCGCGCCAGGCAACATTGTCCTGGATTTCACCCGAGAGACGCTTGCCCTCGATCAGGTCCTTGATCTGCACGACCCCCGAGGCGCGTTCATCGCCGCCCTGGATGATCGCCAGCGGGGAACCGCGGCGGTCGGCATATTTGAGCTGATCGCCGAAATTCTTCTTGTTGCCCTGGTACATCTCGGCCCGGATGCCGGAGTGGCGCAGTTCCTGGACGAAGCGCTGATAACGGCCCATGCTTTCGATGTCACGGTCCATGACGCAGACGACCACCGGCGCGATCACCTCCTCGGTCCCGAGCTTGCCAAGGTTTTTCAGCGCCGTCATCAGTCGCGACACGCCGATCGAGAAGCCGGTTGCCGGGACCGGCTGCCCCATGAAGCGCGAGACGAGGCCATCATAGCGGCCGCCACCGCCGACGGAGCCGAAGACGACCTTCTCGCCCTTCTCGTTCGTCACCGCAAACTGCAATTCGGCCTCGAAGACCGGGCCAGTGTAGTATTCAAGGCCGCGCACGACCGAGGGGTCGATCTTGATGCGGTCCGCTTCATAGCCCGCGCTGAGCACGAGGCTGCGGATCGTATTGAGTTCCCCGACGCCCTCCCCGCCCTTGGCGGTTCCGGCAACGAGCTCGGCGAGCTCCGCAGCGCTCTTTGCATAGTCGGCGATGCCGACGAAAAACAGGATCTTGCGGATCTGCTCGTCGTTCAGGCCCGCACCCTTGGTGAAGTCGCCGCTTTCATCCTTGCGGCCTTCGCCCAGCAGCAGTCGCACGCCTTCCGGGCCGAACTTGTCGAGCTTGTCGATTGCACGCAGAACCGCCAGACGCGCATTCGCGTGCTCGTCGCCACCGAGACCGATCGCCTCGAGCACACCGTCGAGAACCTTGCGATTGTTGACACGGATGACATAGTCGCCGCGCTGAATGCCGAGCGCTTCCATGGTGTCGGCCATCATCATGCACATCTCGGCATCGGCCTGGACGCCCGCCGCGCCGACCGTATCCGCGTCGAACTGCATGAACTGGCGGAAGCGGCCGGGGCCCGGCTTCTCGTTGCGGAAGACGTAGCCCGCCCGATAAGTCCGGTAGGGAAGCTGGATCTCGTTGAAGTTCTCCGCCACGTGCCGCGCAAGCGGTGCGGTCAGGTCGTAGCGCAGGCTCATCCACTGGTCGTCGTCGTCCGTCAGCGAGAAGACGCCCTCGTTCGGCCGATCGCTGTCGGGAAGGAACTTTCCCAGCGCGTCGGTATATTCGAACAACGGCGTTTCCACCGGATCGAAACCGTAGCGCTCGTAGACCTCCTGGATCTTCGCGAGCATTTCGTCGACGGCGCGGATATCCGCCGCCGAACGATCGACAAAGCCGCGCGGCAGGCGCGCCTTGAGCTTCTGCGGTTTCTTCTGTTTTTCGTTCATAAAGAGTGTTCCGGACTGTCAAATTCGGTCGGTGCTTTCCCTACCGGATCACGTCAAGGGCGGCAAGGGCAGCGGGCATAAAGGGCGCACATACCGGAAACGAGAGATCCTCTTGATGCGTGCCCGCGCTCTCCGGCGCTCTGTCGCACTGCACGGCCCGTCAATAACAAATCCGTGATTGTACTTATTGCGGCACTCTCCTATAGGTTAAGTCGACGCGGAGGAAGAGCCCGTCAACGACGCAAGGGTTCAGCGGAGATTTTGGCGGCATGCTGAAATTTGTGAATTCCGGTGACGGCGCCATCAAGCCCGCCTATCTGCTGGCGCATGAAGGCTGGACGCGCGATCTGGAGCGAGAGGATTATCTCGTCGAGCCGTGGCGCTGCCACCTTGCCAGCGGCACCTTCCTTCTGGGACCGCGAACGCTCGCACTTCTCGGCACGTCGCGGAACCCCTGCGGCATCGTCGACCTGTTGCGCGCCCACGACGGAGACGACAGATCGATAATTCTGAACATTCTGGAGCAGGCGACCGGGGCGCCATCCTCCTTCTGCTTTTCCACGCTCGTGCGTGGTCCATCTGGACAGTCCTCGCCGCTCTGTTGCGTCGGAAATTCGACGCTTGCCGGTGACGTTGGAGACGGCACGCTGCAGGGCGTATTTGCTTTTCCCCGGCACGCGGAACCGTAGGCGACGCGACGCGGCCGCCAACACCTCTTCCACCCGCGCCAACTTAACCTATCTTACATGCATGCTGCGCCGCCTCGCCCTCGTACTGCTGTTCCTGTCCGCGCCCGTGGTCGGCGCCCTGCCAGCCGCGACACAGGCGCGGGATGTCGCCGCCACAGGCATGGAACATCATCATCTGGCGGCCGTTGCCGAGGAGCATCATGCTTCAGGCCATGACGAGCGTTGCGAGACGAGGGAGCGCTGCGACCTTCCAACAAAGCTGCTGCATCCCGTGCTTTGCGCGGCGTGTCTGGCAATCAGTCCCGCACAGTCCAAGGTGACGCCGCCGGTAACCCCGTCCAGCCGCCTTTCATTGCGGCACTACACGGCGCCCGACGACGTGAAGGTGAGACCGCCGGTTCCGCCTCCCAAGCCCTTCCTTTCGATCTAGGACGCCGCGGTTGTTCGAACCCGCGAGGAACGTTCCGAACGTCTGAAACATCTCTCCGCTTTTCGGTGCCTCCGCCCGGAAACGGACCAGTCCCACACATCGCGATAAGCACGCGCGAATGACGGATAGATTTCGAAAGGAAAACATCATGTCCCTGAAAACCATCGCCGCCGCCTTGATGTTGGCAGCACTTGCCACCGCCCCTTCGTTCGCACAGGAAAGCGGCCATACGCATGGCTCAAAGCAAGCGGCAGACCCTGCGGGCGACACATCGCCTTCCACCAAGGCCTTCGCCGTGGCAAACGCCAAGATGCACAAAGACATGGACATCGTCTTCACCGGCAAAACCGACCTCGACTTCGTGCGCGGCATGATCGCCCACCACCAGGGAGCGATCGACATGGCCAAGATCGAGCTGGAGCACGGCACGGATGAAGAGATCCGCAAGCTGGCGGAAAACATCATCAAGGCCCAGGAAGGCGAGATCAAGATGATGAAGGAATGGCTCGCCAAGAACGGCGGCTAACGAACGAGACCTTCTGTCCCATCAAGGCATTCTACTCTTGAACAAAGCAGGACGCCCGCGGGAGAGATTTTTCGGCCGGCGCGTCGGTTCACGCGGACCCGCGCGCCGGCCTTTTGAATTGTTGCCGCATATCCTCGATGTTCGCGCGGCAAAAACAGCCTTCGATATGGTCGTTGACGAGGCCCATGGCCTGCATGAAAGCGTAGATCGTCGTCGGTCCGACAAAGGTCCAGCCACGTTTCTTCAGGTCCTTCGAAATGCGAGTCGACGTGGCGGTCGTCGGATTAGCGATCAAGGCTTCGTAGCTCACAATCTGCGGACGCTCGCTCTCATCCGGCTCGTGGGACCAGAAATAGGAGGCAAGCGATCCGAACTCCGCGCGCAGTTCCTTGGCCCGCCGCGCGTTGTTGATGGTCGAGACGATCTTGCCGCGGTGGCGCACAATACCGGTGTCGGCGAGGCAACGCTCGATATCGGCCTCGCCGAATTCGGCAACCCGGTCGAAATCGAAACCGGCGAATGCAGCGCGAAACGCTTCGCGCTTCCGCAAGATTGTCAACCACGACAGGCCGGACTGAAAGCCTTCCAGGCAGATCTTCTCGAACAGCCGGTGATCGTCCGTGACCGGGCGGCCCCACTCCTCGTCATGGTAGCGCCGGTAGTCTTCGAGATTGCCGTGCCAGGCGCAACGATCACGTCCATCATCTCCGGTAATCAAGCCTTTCGCGGCCATTGTCTCTTTCTCGCTTCAGTTGCTCTTTTGTTCTGTTTACCACTCTGAAACCACTTTCATAAAGTGGCCGATAACCCTACCCGGAGCTTTATCCACCCGCCGGCCTTTTAATGAACGGCCGTTTACCTTTCGGTGGCAACGCGGTGCCACGATCAGGCCATTGTCAAGCGCTCCTGGCCCGCAAAGGTGCCTTTTCCGCCCATGGAGCCCTTCTTTGAAAATTTTGGCGTAATGTAGCGAGTCCGCCCCATGATGAAGAAATCCCTTTTTCTTGCCCTATCCCTCCTGTGTGTCGTTGCCGCTGAGGCCGGAGCGCGCGACCGGTATCACAATCGTCCGCCGGTCATCGTCAGCCCGGACCTGACGGCCCCTTGGTTGATGCAGCTTGGGGTGACGCGGCTCGGCGGCCAACAGGCGCGTCCGGTCGCTTACCGTCCGCAGATGCCGGCGGCCACCCGGAAACAGTTCGAAAGACGCCAGGTAAACCGCAGGTCCGGGCCGGCACTGGTTCAGCCGGTTGCGGCAGTGCGCGCGCAAAAGCCGGTAAAGACGAAGCTCGATCCGCAGTTCCTGCCGCAAACCGTGGCCTATGACGGTCCGGAAAAACCCGGCACGATCGTGATCGACACCAACAATCGTTTTCTCTATCTCGTCACCGGCAAAGGTGAGGCCCGTCGCTATGGCGTGGGTGTCGGCAAGCCGGGCTTCGAATGGGCCGGCGCGCACCGGATTACGCGGAAGGCAGAGTGGCCGAGCTGGACGCCGCCACAGGAAATGATCGCGCGGGAAGCTGCGAAGGGACACTATCTGCCGGCCCGCATGGACGGCGGCCCGGCAAATCCGCTCGGCGCCCGGGCCATGTATCTCGGCTCGACGCTCTACCGCATTCACGGCACCAACGCGCCCTGGACGATCGGCTACGGCGTTTCGTCCGGCTGCATCCGCATGCGCAACGAGGATGTCGTCGATCTCTATGAACGGGTGAATGTCGGCACCAAGGTTATCGTGATATAAATGCGCTTGTGCGCTGAATAACCCGCGCGCGGTTTGCGTTTGCACTGGGGAACAGTGGTGCAAACGCAACAGCTGTTCCGATAGATACAAGTTACGCCATCGGCTGTGCTCTATCTGATATGGCGCAGGCTTGACCTTGCAGGTAATTTACCGAACCTGCACGCGATCAAGGGTTGAGAGGGAATCATTAATGAAATTTCATGCCAAGAAGGTGGTGGCGTTCGCTGCCGCGGCGACGGTGCTGTTTGCCGTGACAAATGCATCGGCGTTCACGCCGGCGAACGCACCGGAGCCCGCCGCCAAGCGTTCCGACGTTCTGTTGGTCGCCCATCAAAAGCGGCCGCCGCAAAAATATTGGCGCACCAAGGTCCGTTTCCGGACGAATGAGGCTCCCGGTACCATTATCGTCGATACGAACAACAAGTATCTCTATTACATCGACGGCCCGAACCGCGCGACGCGCTACGGCATCGGCGTCGGCCGCGAAGGCTTCGGCTGGTCCGGCGTCGTCAAGGTCGGCCGCAAGGCCGAGTGGCCAGCCTGGACGCCGCCGGCGGAAATGCGCGTGCGCGAACGGGCGAAGGGCCGCATCCTGCCGATCACCCAGGAAGGCGGCATCGACAATCCGCTCGGCGCTCGCGCCCTTTATCTCTACAAGGGTGGCCGCGACACCATCTTCCGCATCCACGGAACGAACCAGCCCTGGACCATTGGCCAGAACATGTCGTCGGGATGCATCCGGATGATGAACGAGGATGTCGAGCACCTTTACGATCGTGCCGGCATCGGTACGAAAGTAATCGTCATCGGGCCTGGCAGCAAACCCGGCGATGTCCACTATGATGACCGCGGCGTCGACATTTTCCGCCAGATCTTCGGCGGCTGATGGGATAGGCGGGTAGTTTGCCCCCTCTCCCCAGCCCTCTCCCCGCACGCGGGGAGAGGGGGTTTTGAGCGGACGCCGCAAGTCCCCTTCGCCCCGCCTGCGGGGAGAAGGTGGCCGGCAGGCTGGATGAGGGGCAGACGCGATCACTCTTCAGGCTTCACAACCCCGCGGGCTTCGGCCCTCCATAGGCCCAATCCAGCAGTTCGACGGTATGCACGATCGGAAGCGTCGTCCCGGTCGCGATCTGGGTGATGCAACCGATATTGCCCGTCGCAATCACGTCCGGTTTCGTCGCTTCGATGTTTCGGACTTTGCGCGCCTTGAGTTTCGCCGATATCTCCGACTGCAGGATGTTGTAGGTGCCGGCCGATCCGCAGCAAAGATGACCCTCCGCCGGCTCGCGAACTGTGAAACCCGCTCGTTTCAAGAGCTCCTTCGGCACTGTCGTAATCTTCTGGCCATGCTGCATCGAGCAGGCGGAATGATAGGCAACCGTCATCCCCCGCGCCTCCCGCTGCGGCAGTTCGAGCCCAGCCAGGTATTCGGTGACGTCTTTTGCCAATGCGGACACTTTCGCGGCCTTTTCCGCATATCCCGGATCCAGCCTCAGCATATGGCCGTAATCCTTGATCGTGGTGCCGCAGCCTGAGGCGGTAATGATGATCGCGTCGAGACCGTCTTCTTCGGCTGCCTTCAGCCAGATATCGACGTTACGGCGCGCAGCCTTGAGCGCCTGCTCCTCCCGTCCCATGTGGTGGACCAGCGCGCCGCAGCAGCCCTCGCCGGCGGAGACGACAACCTCGATCCCCTGTCCGGTCAGCAGCCGGATCGCCGCTTCGTTGATCTCGGGCTTCAAGACCGGCTGCGCACAGCCGGTCAGGATCGCGACCCGGCCGCGGCGCTCGCCCTTCGTCGCGTAAGTGGCGGGCCTTGTCCCTGCAGACACTGGCGGCACCGCCTTCGGAGCAAGGTCGAGCATGACACCAAAGGTCTTCAGCCACGCGATCCGCTTCGCCAGCCCCGCCAACGGGCGGGCAACGCCGGCCGCGCGCAACGCGAAGCGGAACCGTCTGGGATAGGGTAGCACCGCGGCGAGAACGGAGCGCGCGAAGCGATCCTTCAACGGTCTTTTGTAGGTCTTCTCGATGTGGATGCGGGCATGGTCGACCAGATGCATGTAGTCGACGCCCGACGGACAGGTGGTGAGACAGGAAAGACAGGAAAGACAGCGGTCGATATGCGTAACGGTTTCCCGGTCCGCCGCCCGGCCGTTTTCGAGCATGTCCTTGATCAGGTAGATCCGCCCGCGGGGACTGTCGAGTTCGTCGCCGAGGACAACGTAGGTGGGACAGGTGGCCGTGCAGAAACCGCAGTGAACGCATCTGTGCAGGATCTTTTCGGATTCGGCGACATGCGGATCGGCGAGTTGCGCGGGTGAGAAATTGGTCTGCAACCGAATACTCCAATTGGCAGGCCTTGCGAGCCTACTGCATGTTTCCTTAAATCGTAGCCGATTTAAGGACAAAACGTGCAGCAATTCAAAGTGCTACAGCGTCCTTTTGCGCGTCTGATAAGACGCGCGGCGCTGTAGGCCGCGACGATTCGGATCGGACCGATCCATGGCCGTCGAACCATTCCTATAACCTACTGCATGTTTCCTTAAATCGTACTCGATTTAAGGATAAAAACATGCAGCAATTCAAAGTGCTACAGCGTCCCTTGCGCGTCGGATAAGACGCGCGGCGCTGTAGGGCGGAATGCAGGCGAAGACATCAGCGCGCCGCATTTCGCCCTGGGTTCCCAAGCTAGACCAGCCAGCTCTCGGGATTGGTGATCGGCTCCTCCCGGGCCGCCCTCTGGAGACCGATTACGCATCTGACGACAATCCACACCGCCGTGACGACAAAGCCTAGAACGCCAATGATCATAACAGTGAGCAGCGCCGAAACGATGCAGAAAAGCAAGGCGATCCAGAAGGTACGGATCGCCCATATATAATGGGTCCTTGCCCATGGCTCCGCCTTGTCGCGGTTGAGATAGGCGAGCACGATCCCGATGAGCGCGGTGATACCGATGACAAATGCGATCAGGTAGAGCACGTAGATGATCTGAATATTGACCTTGCCCGGCTCCAGCCAGCGATCGGTCTGGCGGGAAAGCGGTGTCCGTGGACCGGTATCGCTCATCGAGTTCCCCCTTGGCATGTTTCGAACGGATCGCGGTGGCGCCTACAGCGCCACGCATCTAATCAGACGCGCAAAGATCGCTGTAGAGCTTTGAGTTTCTGCGTGATTTTGTCCTCAAATCGATTCCGATTTAAGGAATCATGCAGTAGGCCTTGCTGCCATCCGCCCCGGATTGAAAATCCGCGCTGGATCGAACCGAGCGCGGATGCGCTCCGTCAGTTGCGCGACGGCCGGTGCCTGCGGTTCGAAGGCCGGAACGCCGGCCCGCACGTCGTCGCCAGCCCTCACGAGGCTTGCGTGGCCCCCACCGAGCGCGCCGACATAGCGACGCACGAGTGCCGCCTCGGCATCCGCCTCCATCCGCAGCCAGACGAGCCCGCCCTGCCAATCATAAAAAGCATCGACACCTGTTTGAAGACGCAGCGCAGCGATGAGCTGGTGCCCAGCGGACGGCGCGACCGAAACCCGCCACAATGGCCGCCTCGTACCATCGGCGTAGGGTTTCACGTCGCGAATTTCCGCCCACAATAGATGCGTCGCCTCGGCGTCGAGGCGTGAGACCGGCCCGAAGCGGGAAAGCGCCGCGGTGAGTTTCTCAGCACGCAGGTCGACGGAATCTGCCAAGCCTTCCAGCCTCAGCACGGTTGCGGCGCCGTCGGGAAGTGCGCCATCCAGGAATCGTCCGCGCACACTCTCTGGCAGATGCGCCGCGCCCGAAGCTTCCACCGGCTGCGCCATCGTCTCGGCCATGACCGCGGCAGCTTCCGCGTCGTTGAGGCCCGAAACGACCACCGTCGCGGCCGCCGGCGGAACGGGCAGCACCTTGAAGGTGACTTCCGTCAGGATCCCGAGCGTGCCGTAGGAGCCCGCCATGAGCTTGACGAGGTCGAGCCCGGTGACGTTCTTCATGACCCGGCCGCCGGCCTTGATCATCTCGCCGGCGCCATTGACGAAGCGCACGCCGAGCAGGCTGTCGCGCGCGGCACCGGCGACGTAGCGCCGCGGTCCAGAAACATTCGCCGCGAACACCCCACCGATCGTCGGTTCGCCCGACGTGGCGAAGATCGGCCTATGATCCATCGGTTCGAAGGAAAGCATCTGGCCTTTGGCTCGAAGCGCGGCTTCCACCTCGGCAAGCGGCGTTCCGGCGAGTGCGCTCATGGTCATTTCTGCCGGATTGTAAGTGACGATGCCGGAGAGGCGACGCGTCGAGAGCGTCCGGTCGGCCCGCACCGGATTGCCGAGGCCCGCGCGCGTGCCACCGCCGACGATTGCCAGAGTGACGCGCTCTGCTGCAGCGGAGCGCACCACGGAGGCGATCCCCTCCTCGCTGGCCGGCTCGAAATGGACGATCATGCTGCCGGCCGCCCTTCGAGCGGAAAGACTTTCGACGGATTGAGAATCCACTCGGGATCGAAGGCCGCGCGCGCGGCCATCTGCTGGTTGAGATCGGTCCGGCTGTACTGGTGCAACATCAGATCGCGCTTCTCTATGCCGACGCCATGTTCGCCCGTCAGGCAGCCGCCGGCATCGACGCAGAGCTTGAGGATATCGTTGCCGGCCGCTTCGGCTCGCGCCGCATCCTCCGGATCGTTTATGTTGTAGAGGATGAGCGGATGCATGTTGCCGTCGCCGGCATGGAAGACATTCGCCACCCGCAGGCCATAGCCGGCGACGATCTCGCCGGTCTTGCGCAACACATACGAAAGCTGGCTTAGCGGCACGGTACCATCCATGCAGATATAGTCCGCAATTCGGCCCGTTGCGCCAAAAGCCGATTTCCGCCCCTTCCAGATCAGCGCCGCCTCCAACGCGGATTGGCTCTCCCGGATCGTGGTGACGCCATGGCGGCGGGCGACCTCGACGATGCGTTGAAGCATCGCGTCCATCTCCGCCTCGGATCCCTCGACCTCGACGATCAGCAAAGCCTCGACGTCGAGCGGATAACCGGCATGCGCGAAGGCTTCGCAAATCTCGATCGCCGGCTTGTCCATGAATTCGATCGCAACTGGAATGATGCCCGCTCCGATGACATCGGCGACGCAGGCACCGGCCGCCTCGGACGAGGCGAAGCCGAAGAGCACCGGCCGCGCACCTTCCGGTTTGGCGATCAATCGCACCGTTGCTTCCGTGACGATGCCGAGCTGGCCTTCCGAACCGCAGACGAGCCCAAGCAGATCGTATCCGGCCGCGTCCAGGGCCTTGCCGCCGAGTTCGACCACGGTGCCGTCGAAAAGCACCATCTTCACGCCCAAGAGGTTATTGGTGGTGACTCCGTATTTCAGGCAATGGGCGCCGCCGGAGTTCATGCCGATATTGCCGCCGATGGTGCAGGCAAGCTGCGAGCTCGGGTCGGGCGCATAGAAGAAGCCATCGGCGGAGACCGCCTCGGAGATATTGAGGTTGGTGACGCCCGCCTGAACCGTGGCCGTTCTGTTGAAGAGGTCGATGTCGAGGATGCGCGACATTTTCGAAAGACCGATGACGACGGCATCCTCCTGCGGGATGGCGCCGCCCGAGAGCGACGTGCCGGCGCCGCGCGGCACGACGGGAACGCCGTAGCGGCTGCAATATTTGAGCACGGCAGCCACCTGTTCGGTCGTTTCCGGCAGAGCGACGGCAAGGGGCAACCGCCGATAGGCGAGGAACGCATCGGTCTCGAAGGGCTTCAGCTCTCGCTCCTTGCTGATCAGGCAGCCCTCGGGCAAGAGGTCCTTGAGATCGGCAACAATTTCCTGCCGGCGATCCAGAACGGCTTGTTTCGGTTTTAGAAACCCGATCATCTCCGGCATAGGATCCTCCCAAACAAACCGCAACCAAGTGGTATTTTTTGTTTACCACCAGCGCACCACGCGTTCAAATGCACGTGTAAAGCAATACGAATCTAGAGCATCTCATTCGCTTTGTGAAAGCGGAATGCACTACAGCGCAGCGCGTCTTATCATACGCGCAAAGGACGCTGTAGCACTTTGAATTGCTGCATGTTTTTCTTAAACCGGCGACGATTTAAGGAAACTTGCAGTAGGATCGGCACGCGGCAAATGCTAGTGACCTTTTCGTTTTGGCAATAATGGTCAAGATTGATGACAAATCTCGGCGATCTCGAGATCTTTGCGCGGGTCGTCTCATCCGGCAGCATGTCGGCCGCAGGACGCCTCCTCAGCCTGTCTCCCGCGGTGATCTCCAAGCGCGTCAAGCGGCTGGAGGATAGACTCGGCACGCGGCTTCTCCAGCGCACCACGCGGCAAATTTCGCTGACGGAGGCCGGACAGGGCTTTTACGACCGCGTCCTCGGCATCCTCGCCGGTATCGAGGATGCGGAAGCCTACGCATCCGGCCGCTCGTCGCAGGCGCAGGGCACGCTGAGGATCAGCGCGCCAACGTCCTTCGGGCGCATGCACATCGCACCACATCTGACCGGCTTCATGAAGGATCATCCGGACCTGAAACTCCACATTGTTCTCAGCGACGATTTCGCCGACATTGTCGCTGATGGCTTCGATCTTGCCGTCCGGATCGGCGAACTCACCGATTCGAGCCTCGTCGCGCGCAAGCTTGCGCCTGTCCGCCGCCTCCTCTGCGCCGCGCCGAGCTATGTCGCCCGCCACGGTCTCCCGCGTGAGATCGACGATCTCGCGAACCATGTATGCCTACCGGCCCACAACAACGACAACTGGAAGCTGGAAGGTCCCGGCGGCAGCCTGACCTATCGCCCGGAGGGACCTCTCGTCACCAACTCATCGGAGATCATCCGCGAGGCGGTGATCGCCGGGGCCGGCATCGCCCTGCGCTCGACGTGGGACGTCGGCAAGGAACTGCGCGCCGGACAGTTGGTCCAGGTGCTGCCGCAATGGGAAGGTTCCCGCAACCTGGCGCTCTCGGCCGTTTATCCAAGCCGTCAATTCCTGCCGGCCAAGGTCCGTCTCTTTATCGATTATCTTGCGGCACTTTACGGGCCGGTGCCCTATTGGGAGCAATAGCCGCGCGGCGACCCGAATGTTATTTCTGCACGCTCTCTTCGTGGTGGCGACGGATGCGCCGGACGACGAGCCAGACGCCTATGACGGCAAAAGGGACCGCAAGGCCGGTCAAAAGGTTGGGATCGACCGGCAGTTCGTAGCTCACGGCCTTGGCGAGATAGCCGAACAGCCCGACGACATAATAGGAAATGGCGGCAACCGACAGGCCTTCGACGGTCTGTTGGAGGCGCAACTGCAGCTTGGCCCGACGGTCCATCGAATTCAGCAGGGCGCTGTTCTGCTTTTCCAGCTCAACATCGATCCAGCTTCTGAGAAGCGCCGTGGCGCGCGCGAGCTTGCGCGAGAGGTTCGCCTGGCGCTCCTCGACCGACTGGCAGGTTCGCATCGCCGGCGCCAACCGGCGTTCGAGAAACGTGCCGATCGTCTCGTAGCCGGGCACGGCCGTCTCGGACAGCGTGCGGATGCGCTCCTGCACGATACCGTAATAGGCGCGGCTGGCACCGAAACGATAGAGGCTGAGGGCGGCACCGGCCTCGACGTCGGCGGCAAGCCGGGTGATTTCGGAGAGCATATCGTCGGCCTCTTCGCGGACGTTTTCCTTCATCCGCTGGGTAACCCCGGTCAGGCCGTCCTCCGTCCGGCGGATTTCAGGCGACAGCGATTGCGCCAGCGGCAAGCCGAGCATGGCGAGGGTGCGATAGGTTTCGATATCGAGCAGGCGCTGCACGAGCGCGCCCGTGCCCGCCTCCGTCAGACCACGGTCAATGACGAGAATCTGCGTCAGCCCGTCGCCGTTCTGGCGAAAATCCGTCACCAGTACGGCCTGGCCGTTCTTGGTTTCGCTGCAGCAGAGGCTGGTCGGGTCGAAGACCTTGATCGCCTCACGCGTCTCCGGCGCGTCCGGCCGGATTTCGAGCCGAATACCGGAAATCAATGTGCCCGGCGGCGAAAACCCGTCACCGAACGGGTGGATGGGCACCTCGCCGCCGAAATGGTCGGGCGCCGGGGCGTCAAAGAAATAGGTGGAGAATTCCGTGTGGCGTTCCCAGCGCAACGTGCCTTTCCCCCAAGGAAGGGCATGGTGATTGGCATCACGGCCGGGCGGCGCGATGCCGCGTGAGCGCGACAGCTCGGACAATACTGCGTGGTCGACGATCGCGCCGCCGTCAGTCATGAAGGCAAGCTGAAAGATGACACGAGGCGTCGTCACCAGTGCATAGGGCCGCGAGTGAACCTCACCGAGAACCTGCGCTCGCAGCGGCGCGGACGGAAATGCGAAACTGCCCTTTGCCATGAAGCGCTTCATCCCCCTCACGCGTTCATCACCACCTTCTTATCAACCAGTCGGGCAAATTGAACAGGACGCATTGACGCAGTTTGACTTTTGTCAGTCCCGACCGTGACAAAGTGGACAATCAATTTGACCACTTTTCCCAGCCTGCTAGATTGCAGCCGGCATGGAGGAGAAGGCGGGAAGCGTCTTGCTCCATCAGGAGAAATTGCCGTGACTGAAGACCAGCTCGACCTCTATGCGCGCATCAGCCACAGCCGCACGGCGGACGAGGTCGTGCAGCAGATCGAGCTTCTGATCCTCGAAGGCGTTTTGCGCGACGGTGACCGGTTGCCGGGCGAGCGGGAACTGTCGAAGCGTTTCGACGTATCGAGACCGATCCTGCGCGAAGCCCTCAAGGAGCTGGAGGCACGTGGACTCTTGGAAAGCCGGCATGGCGGCGGCACATTCGTCGCCGACGTGGTCGGCCAGATCTTCTCGAAACCGCTGATCGAGCTCATCGGGCGCCACCACAAGGCGACGCAGGACTACCTGGAATACCGGCGGGAACTCGAGGGCCTGACGGCGGGGCTGGCGGCAAGCCGCGCCACCGATTTCGACCGCGACATCCTCACGCGCGTCATCGAGCGGATGCGGGCGGCCCACCGCAACGGCGATTTCGACGAGGAGCTCGCGGCCGACATTGAGCTGCACAACGCGATTGGCGAGAGTGCGCACAACATCATCCTGCTGCATACGCTGCGCGCCTGCTACCGGCTTCTGACCCAAGGGATATTCTTCCACCGCACTTCGGTGTTCGGCGCTCCCGGCGCGCGCGACCGGCTTCTCGCGCAGCACGAGGCAATCTACGACGCCATCATGGCCCGCGACCCGGAGGCCGCCAAGATTGCGGCGCAAAGCCATATCGATTTCGTCGCCGCTGCGGCATACGAAGCAGAGCGCACGGGCGAATGGGCGCGCATCGCCCGGCTGCGGCTTCAGCAGCGGGACCGCGCCCGATCCTAGAGCATCCCGCTTTCAAGTGGCATCACTGAAAGCGGATAGGAGCGTCCTTTGTGCGTTCATTTGAACGTGCGGCGCTCTACTGCATGAGTCCTCAAATCGGAGTCGATTTAAGGACAAAATCATGCAGCAATTCAAAGTTCTACAGCGACCTTTGCGCGTCTGATTAGACGCGCGGCGCTGTAGGCCTGTCATCAGAATTTCATGGAAACGCATTCGCCGGGAACGGGACCGGGGCCTTTGCGTTATGTATAGTCGCAACGAGTGATGACGTGTCGGAACTTCGCCGTCATCTCGCCGGTTATGGGGTGTACAAACGTCATTTACAGGCAAGCTGGACGAGTCATACTTGCGAAACTGCTAATGCCTGTTGATTCGCATAAGGAGTATTGATCCCCTTGAACTTTTTGAACCGGTTAGCTGCTGATGTGCATCTGATGCTGCGTCGCCCGGCGCGCATGCAATATGCTGCGCTCTGCTACCGGATCCGCAAGAAGACGGGTGCGCTGGAGATCCTCCTGATCACCAGCCGCGATACCGGCCGCTGGGTCATTCCCAAGGGCTGGCCGATGCAAGGCAAGCGGGCCCATGAGGTCGCGGAACGCGAGGCCTATGAAGAGGCCGGAGTGAAAGGCAAGGCGCAGAGGGCCGCAATCGGCGCCTATGTCTACCAGAAGCGCATGAACCACGGGCTCAAGATCTCCTGCAAGGTCCAGGTGCACGCGCTCGAATTCGATGACTTCTGCAAGAACTTCCCCGAAAAGGGCACGCGGCGCCTTGAATGGGTCGACTACAAGGAAGCGGCAAGCCGTGTTGCCGAACCCTCGCTGAAGAGCCTCATACTGGCGTTCGGCGAACGGATGGCGGCGCCTACATCCCTTCCCAAGAGCGCAAACGGCTGACGCAGGACGTCGGCGGACGGCATCGGCCGTACTTGAAAAACCGGCCATCGGCCATTGCGGCCGTTCTCCCTTCAATTCCGCTTGAACGCGCTCGCCCGTACCGCTACTGGCGATTATGACAATGGAGATCGACCCGTGCCGCGTCCGCGCCTGGAAAAGCTGACCCTGGACAAGGACCTCGACAAGCTCAGTCTTGCCGAGGAAGCGTCACATCACGTGAGGCGCAGGTTGGCGGCCCCCGGCCTGGCGCTGCTCTTCCTCCTTCTCAGCATGGCGTTCGCGGCAATCTATGTGGTCGGCTCGTCGGGTGCCGCCATCGTCGTCGCGGCAGCGGCGATGGCCGGCTACATGGCCATGAACATCGGCGCCAACGACGTGACGAACAACGTCGGCGCCGCCGTCGGCGCAAAGGCGATGACGATGGCGACGGCCTTGGCGATCGCCGCCGTCTTCGAAATCGCCGGTGCTTTGATCGCGGGGCGGAAGGTCACGCTTACGATCGAGGCGGGCATCGTCGACGGCGGGCTCGTCGATCCTCACACGCTCGTGTGGGTGATGATGTCCGCGCTGATCTCGTCCGCAGCCTGGATCAACATCGCCACCTATTCGCGCGCGCCGGTATCTACCACCCACTCGATCATCGGCGGCATCGCCGGCGCCGGCATGACCGCCGCCGGTCTTTCCAGTGTCAAATGGTGGGCGCTCGCCGGCATTACGGCAAGCTGGTCGATATCGCCGCTGCTTGGCGGCGCCATCGCAGCGATTTTCCTGGCCTTCCTCAAGGAATTCATCATCTATCGCGAGGACAAGATCGAGGCCGCGCGACGCTGGATGCCGATCGTCCTGGGTGTGACGGCGGGCGCCTTCACCGCCTACGTGGCGGTTTTCGCGCTCGTTCATGTGGCCGTCATTTCGCTTTCGACCTGTCTTCTGATCGGCCTGTTCATGGGCATCGTCTGCTATGTGTCGAGCAAGCCGTGGATCCACCGCCAGTCGGAGGGTCTCGACAACCGCAATCAGTCGCTGCGCAAGCTGTTCCGCATGCCGTTGATATTTTCAGCGGCGCTGCTTTCCTTTGCGCACGGTGCCAATGACGTTTCCAACGCGATTGGTCCGCTGTCCGCGATCGTGTCCGCTGTCGATGGCGCCGTATCAACCGAAAGCGCGAGGGCGCCCTTTTGGGTGCTGCTGATCGGCGCGCTCGGTATCTCGCTCGGCCTGCTGCTCTACGGGCCGCTTCTGATCCGGGTCGTCGGCGAAGACATCACCCGTCTCAATCCCATGCGCGCCTTCTGCGTTGCGCTTGCCACAGCAGTCACCGTGTTGCTTGCATCCGCACTCGGCCTGCCGATCAGTTCTACGCACACGGCGGTCGGCGCGGTCTTCGGCGTCGGCTTCTTCCGCGAGTGGTACACGCGCCGCTCCAGGCGCCGGCTCGAGTACGTTCGACGAAAGACGGGGCAGGAAGATTTCATGGGCGCGGCGGAAGCCAACTTCGCCGAGGTGCGTCGACGCCGGCTGGTGCGCCGCTCCCATTTCCTGACCATCATTGCGGCCTGGGTCATCACCGTGCCGGCGTCCGCCCTGCTCTCCGCATTCGTCTATCTCATCCTTTCCGGCTTTTTCCTCTGAAGGTGACCGAATTGCGTGCCAATTTCCGTATGCAGCGCCTGTTCTTGGAAAGCCCGCTTCATGCCGGTTCGATACACGAGGCCAGCAAGGAACAGTACAACTACCTCGTCAATGTGTTGCGCTTCGACGAAGGCGCGTCGCTGCTAGTCTTCAATGGTCGCGACGGCGAATGGCGGGCGGAGCTTTCGCTGCCGTCCAAGAAGCGTCTCCTGCTTACCGCGGTCGAACAGACGCGTCCGCAGCCCGCTCCTTGCGACCTCGTCTATCTCTTCGCGCCGCTCAAAGTCGGCCGGCTCGACTATCTGGTCCAGAAGGCCGTCGAAATGGGGGCCGGCCGACTGCAGCCGGTGATGACGCAGCACGTTCAAGGCAAGATCGGCAGCCTCGACCGGGTGCGTGCGAATGTGATCGAAGCGGCCGAACAATGCGGCGTGCTTGGCATTCCTCCGGTCGACACCCCGAGAAAACTCGAAGATCTTCTTCAGACCTGGCCGCGTGATCGCCGCATCGTCTACTGCGACGAAGGCAACGAAAGCCAGAATCCGCTGCCGATCCTGCAAGCAATTACCGAGCGCAAGCTCGCCCTGCTGATCGGCCCCGAAGGCGGCTTTTCCGAAGCCGAGCGGACGCTGCTGCGCAGCCTCGACTTCGTGACGGCGATCCCGCTCGGACCGCGGATCCTGCGGGCGGATACGGCGGCCGTCGCGGCAATGGCCGTCATCCAGGCGGCGGTCGGCGACTGGCGATGATCCGTCGCCCTCTCGCACGCTCTCTACAGCGCCGCGTGTCCAATCAGACGCGCAAAGGACGCTGTAGCACTTTGAATTTGCTGCATGTTTTCACCCTTAAATCGACTACGATTTAAGAAAGCATGCAGTAGCGCCGCGCGTCCAACCAGATGCGCAAAGCACGCTGTAGCTCTTTGAATTGCTGCATGATTTGCCCTTAAGTCGACTCCGATTTAAGGAATCCCGCAGCACGGAGTTTTTTTGAGGAGATCTTGAAAGAAATTCACTTGCGCCGCACGTAATTACGGTTCAAGCACCCATCATTGCCCCTGCTGCCCGGCGGGCGCCGCTCAAACAAAGAAGACGCATATGGCCCGAGATACCACCGACCAGACGCCGGTTACCTCTGTCGCTGAACTGACCGCCTACCTGGAGTCCGGATCGAAGCCGAAGGAGAAGTTTCGGATCGGTACGGAGCACGAGAAATTCGCCTTCTTCAAGGCGGACAACAGTCCCGTGCCCTATTTCGGCGAAGCCAGCATTCAGGCGCTTCTGAACGGGATGGCCGAGAAAAGCGGCTGGGAAGCGATCCTCGACGAGGGCAACATCATCGGACTCGCCGAGCATTCTGGCAATGGCGCCATTTCTCTGGAACCTGGCGGGCAGTTCGAGCTCTCCGGCGCGCCGCTCGAGAACCTGCATCAGACCTGCAAGGAATCCAACCAGCACCTGGCCGTTCTTCGGGAAATTGCCGAACCACTCGGCATTCGCTTCCTCGGCATCGGCGGCAGTCCGAAATGGACATTTGCCGAGACGCCGCGCATGCCGAAATCGCGATATGGCATCATGACGCGCTACATGCCGAAGGTCGGTACCAAGGGCCTCGACATGATGTATCGCACCTGCACCATCCAGGTGAATCTCGACTTCTCCTCCGAGGAGGACATGCGGCGCAAGATGCAGGTATCGATGAAACTGCAGCCACTCGCGACTGCCCTTTTCGCAAGCTCTCCCTTCACCGACGGCAAGCCCAACGGCCTGCTTTCCTGGCGGGGCGACATCTGGCGCGATACCGATAATCAGCGCGCCGGTCTGCTGCCAGCTGCCTTCAGGCCGGAATTCGGCTTTGCCGATTATGTCGAATGGGCGCTCGACGTACCGATGTATTTCGTCGTACGCGATGGGCACTACCATGACTGTACCCACGTGACGTTCCGGCAATTCATGGCCGGTGCGCTCAAGGGCGAGATCGCCGAATGGCAGCCCAATATGGGCGACTGGGCAAATCACCTCTCGACGCTCTTCCCCGATGTCCGGCTGAAGCGCTTCCTCGAGATGCGCGGCGCCGATGGCGGCCCCTGGCGCCGGATCTGCGCGCTGCCGGCCTTCTGGGTCGGCCTGCTCTATGATGACGAGGCGCTTGCCGCGGCCGAGGGACTGACCCGTAGCTGGAGCTACGAGAACGTTCAGGCGTTGCGCGATGCCGTGCCCGCCCAGGCGCTTTCCGCGAAGCTCGGCACGACCTCCCTCTTCGACATCGCGCGTGAAGTTCTGGCGATTTCGCGCGCTGGCCTGAAGCGGCGCAATCGACTGAACGGCGATGGAGTAGACGAAAGCCAGTTCCTGGCGCCACTCGACGAAGTGCTGGCGAAGAAGGCGACACTCGCCGAAGACCTGCTGGCGCTTTATAACGGCCGCTGGAACGGTTCTGTCGAGCCGGTATTCGCCGAATACCAGTATTGAGCGCGCCGAGGCATTCGCTCGCTTAAAAAGGCGGTTTGCAGTCCCCCATTTCCCGTTATAGTGCGGTGAGATGCGTCGTTCGGCTGGGAAGGAACTGGGATGGCACCGCTTTTTGACATGTTCGCGCAGGCGCAGAACGGCAAGGCCATCGAGATGATGGCGAAGCAATACGGCCTCGCCCAGGAACAAATGATGAAGGCGACGGCGGCGCTTCTGCCCGCTTTCTCAACGGCCTTCAAGCGCAACACCGCCAATCCTTATGATTTCGGTGCGCTGCTGGGCGCGCTTTCAACCGGCAATTATGCAAAATATTTCGAGGACATGAGCCAAGCCTTCACGCCGCAGGGCATGGCCGACGGCAACGGCGTCCTCGGTCAGTTGTTCGGCTCCAAGGAGATGTCGCGCGCGATTGCCGCACAAGCCGCACAGATGACCGGCATCGGCCAGGAGATTTACAAGCAGATGCTGCCGGTGATGGCGAGCACCCTGATGGGCGGCCTCTTCAAACAAACGACCGGCGCGTCCGGAGATGCCTTCGCCAACAATCCCATGATGGTGATGATGCAGCAATGGATGGAGGCAACGGGGCTGGCCAAAAAACCCGATCCCGCCCCGACCGCCTTCGACAATCCCTTCATTCAGGCGATGCAGGGATTCTTCGGTACGGCAAAGACGGAAGGCAAGCCGAAGACGCCGGACATCTTCGCCGACAATCCTTTCTTCAAGGCGTTTCAGGACATGATGCAAAGAGGTGCGAGCACACCCGAAAAAACACCCGCGGAAAACCCGGCCTTTGCGCAGTTTTCCGAGATGATGAACACGATGTTCGACAGCGGGCTCGAGATGCAGAAGGAATATCAGAAGAACATCGACGCCCTGTTCGAGAGCTACAAGAAAAGTTCCGGCGACAAGACATAGATCATTTCACCGCTTCATTGAAACAGCGAAATAAGCTCTGAAACGACGCAATCCCGGACGGAACACCGTTACACACTTTTCCTGGAATTGCTTGAAGGCACATTGCATTCAAACGGATTCATCTGACGCCTTCGACAGCGCCCTTGCAGAACCGCGCGTAAAAAAGCCCGGTGCATGTCTTGGTCATGCACCGGGCAAGCGGCAGGGTCTATTGGCTCATACCCTGCGGGGAACGTTTCGGTGCGGGTCGGCGCACCGTGAACCGGATTTCGACGGCATGATCCGCAAAGGCGGCAACCGATCGCGGATCATGCCGTATGGCGCATCCAAGGCGGAGGGATGCGCCAAGGGGTTAATCGTGGCGTACCCCCCGGTAGAAGAGGTTCGCCCGGTTTCGGGAGGCGCGCGTCAGATAGCTGCCCGGATTGTCGAAGAACGAGGAGGTCAAAGCCTCGTGCAGGTCTTCGCGTTTCAATCCCATGTCGAGCAACTGCCGGTCGTCAAGATCTTGCAGACGTGCGATCTGGCGGCGGTTGCGGAACAGGCGCCAGACAGTCGTCAGCACGCCGGTCACGCCTGCCGTGCGGGATGCAAGCGGCTGCTTTCCTGCAACGAGGTCGAGATCGAAGGCGTGTTGGGTCGTGCGCATGGCGGTACTCCTTTTTCAGGCACGAAGAAGCCCACTCCCTGCGGGGAGGTCATACGCAGGGGCAGGCAGTAAAGTTTCGGAGTCAGCGACGAATTTCGCGGACAGGACTGATGTGATTTGCACGCTATTAGTCGCAAATGCTTATTGATCAGTCCAACGAATGTTTTTAATGATATTCATCAAACAATCTTATGGGTATACGGCCATGTCAGCACCGCTCGATATCGACCAGTTGCAAACCTTCGTTGCCATTGCAGATACGGGTAGCTTCACCAAGGCTGCCGATCGTGTGTTCAAGACGCAATCGGCTGTGTCGATGCAGATGCGGCGCCTGGAAGAGCGCATCGGCAAGGCGCTTTTCATGAAGGACGGGCGCGGCAACCGGCTGACCGTCGAAGGCGATAGACTCCTGAATTTCGCGCGCCGGATGATCCGCCTCAACAACGAGGCGATTGCCTCCTTCGACGACAACCGGCTCGAAGGCACACTCAGGATCGGCACGCCGGACGACTATGCCGATCGCTACATGCCGGAGATCATCGTCCGTTTCGCCAAGACCCACCCGAACGTCGAGCTCTACATCGTCTGCGAGCCCTCGGTCGACCTCGCCGAAAAAATGGCAAAGGGCGATCTCGACATCGCGCTCGTCACCCACAATCCCAGGGCGCGGGCCTCCGACGTGGTGCGGACGGAGCCGCTTTGCTGGGTGAGTTCGATCAACCACCCGCTGCCGGAAAACGCGCCGATCCCGCTTGCTGTCGGCCGCCGCGACTGTCAGTGGCGGCAGGCCGCCTGCGCGGCGCTTGACGCGACGGGCAAGGAATATCAGATCCTGTTCACGAGTTGGTCGTCGACCGTCGTCGCCGCGGCCGTGCTCGCCGGCATGGCGGTTTCGGTGCTGCCGGAATCGGCGCTGCGGCCCGGCATGAAGGTGCTGACACTGGCCGATGGCTTCCCGGCGCTGGCTCCGGTTCAGATCGGCATCATGAAGCGCCCCGGCCTGTCGCCGTCACTCTCCAACGCGATCACCAACCACATCACCGCCTGCCTCGACAACATCACGCCGATCACGGTCAACGATGACCTCGACGGCGATTTGAAGAGCTATCCGCGTTATCCGCGCCTCAGGCAGAGCCATATGCTGCCCGGGTGGTAAGAGCCACGCGTTTTTCGTCAAAGCGAAGGCCGCGCATCCGGAGGGAGGCATGGCCTTCTCGATTGATGCCGGAGCCGAAGCTGGCCCGTTCAACCTGCCCGGCAGCCCATTCGGTTGTCAGGCGAGTTTTGCCTTCAGGAACTCGACCGTACGGCTCCAGGCGAGATCGGCTGCGGCCTTGTCGTAGCGGGCTGCCGACGTGTCATTGTTGAAGGCGTGGTTGACGCCGTCGTAAACATAGATCGTGAAGTCCTTGCCGCTGGCGGTCAGCGCCTTGCGATAGTCTTCGATGCCGGCATTGATGCGCTCGTCGAGCCCGGCATAATGCATTAGCATTGCGGCCTTGATCTTCGGAACATCCTCGGCCTTCGGTTGGGCACCATAGTAGGCGACCCCGGCCTTAAGGTCGGGTGAGCTTACGGCGAGGCGGTTGACGAGCCCGCCGCCCCAGCAAAAGCCGATGGCACCGACATTGCCAGTGCTTCCTTCGTGGCCCTTGAGGAAGGTGACAGTCGCAACCGCGTTTTCGTTGGTTGCGCCGGCATCAAGCGCACTGATCATCTCACGGGCCTTGTCTTCGTCGCTCGGCGTTCCTCCGTCGGGAGAAAGGAAATCGGGCGCAAGGGCGACAAAACCCTCCAGCGCCATACGGCGCGCGACGTCGCGAATATGCGGGTTGAGACCGCGGTTTTCGTGGATGACAATCACCGCCGGCAGCTTGCCGGAGGCATCGGCAGGCCTGACGAGGTACCCCTTCATGTCGCCGTCGGCGCCCGGATAGGTAATGTCCTCGCCCTTGATGCGCTGATCGGTGTCGGCAATCATCTCCGCCTTGGCACTATTTGCCGCCAGCATCGGAGCAATCGCCGCAGCGGCCGCGGCGGAACCGGCCAGCGCTGTCAGCGTCTCCATGAAACGGCGGCGGTCCAGTGTCAGATGCGTATATTCGTCATAGGCATCGATCATCGCTTGGGTGATGACGGGTTCGTTCATAGCGCCCTCCTTCGGCTATCCTCTCCGTAGGCGGTATCGGAAGGAAAGCCGCCCGCCGACAAGATAGGTCAACCGGCGCGCGCATGGCGTACAAAACTACGTTACCGGCAGCACTGGATCGGGCGAAGCGGGGCGAGAACCCCGCCCCGTCCCATTTCACTGCCTAGCCGTTGAGATCGAGGACGATGCGACCGTCGATCCTGCCCTCCTCCATGCGCTCGAAGATGGCGTTCATGTTCTCGAGCTTGTCCCAGGAAAAGTGGGCCGCGACCTTGCCCTCGCCCGCAAATTCCAGCGCCTCGTCCAGAGCGCTCGGTCACGCATCAAGGAGGGGTCGTTCGGTGGAGAAATCGTCTCAGATCTGAAACAGTCGTGCCGGCAAACAGCGATCAGCTGGTCGCCATCCAGATGCAGAGCCAGCCCCACATGGCGAGCAGTGTCACGAAACTGGTGATGAACAGCGGGCGGCGATAACGGAGCCGGTTGCTGGTGACGTGAACGCCGGCATGGACGTAGCGCAGAGCGACGAAGAGCCAGGCGAGACCGAGGGAGACAAGGTTGTCGGCTTCGGTGATGTAGAGCAGCACGCAGCAGACATGGAAGAGCACCGGCAACTCGAATTGGTTGGCGATGCTGTTGCGGACGACAAGGCTCTCGGCCGGCTCGTGGCGGTTTTCGCGGAACTGCGACGCCTCGACCTTGCCCGTTCGAACAAGCGAAGCGCGACGTGCCGAGAGCAGCGCATAGAGCGCGAAAACCAGCGCAGCATGCGCGACCATTGGCCAGAAGATCTCGAAGCCTGTCATCGGTGTTCCGCGTCAAAGTATCGGGTGGAGCGGGACGCCGGACGGCGTCCCGTGGAGATGTCAGACGGCGCCCGGATAGTTCGGGCTCTCACGAGTGATCGTCACGTCGTGCGCATGGCTCTCGCGAAGGCCGGCACCAGAGATGCGCACGAAGGTCGCGCGGTCCTGATACTCCTTGATCGTCGCGCCACCGACATAGCCCATGGAGGCCTTGAGGCCGCCGGCGAGTTGATGCAACACGCCCGCTACCGGCCCCTTGTAAGGGACCTGACCCTCGATGCCTTCTGGCACGAGCTTCAGTGTATCTCGCACCTCGGCCTGGAAGTAGCGATCGGCCGAACCGCGCGCCATGGCGCCGACGGACCCCATGCCGCGATAGGCCTTGAACGAGCGACCTTGATAGAGGAAAACCTCACCCGGGCTCTCGTCGGTGCCGGCCAGCAGCGAGCCGATCATTACAGCGGAGGCGCCGGCCGCGATGGACTTGGCGAGATCGCCGGAAAATTTGATGCCGCCGTCGGCGATCACCGGGATCCCGGACGCCTGCGCGGCGTCGACGGCCGCCATGATCGCCGCAAGTTGCGGCACGCCGACGCCAGCGACGATGCGCGTCGTGCAGATGGAGCCGGGGCCGATTCCAACCTTGACGGCATCTGCACCGGCATCGATCAGCGCCTTGGTGCCGTCAGCCGTCGCGACATTGCCTGCCATGATGCGCACGGAATTCGTCAGCTTCTTGATCCGGCCGACGGCATCGAGCACGCGCTGTGAATGACCGTGCGCAGTGTCGACGACGATCAGGTCGACGCCGGCGTCGATCAGCCGCTCGGCACGCTCGAAGCCGTCGTCACCGACGCTGACGGCGGCGGCGGCGCGAAGCCGGCCCTGCGCGTCCTTCGACGCGTTGGGATTGAGCTGCGACTTCTCGATGTCCTTGACCGTAATCAGACCGACGCAGCGGCCGTCCGGATCCACCACCAGGAGCTTCTCGATCCGGTGCTTATGAAGGAGACGCTTGGCTTCCTGCTGGTCGACGTTTTCCTTGACCGTGATCAGGTTTTCCCGGGTCATCAGTTCGTAGATCTTCTGGCCCGGATCGGAGGCGAAGCGGACGTCGCGATTGGTGAGGATGCCGACGAGGCGCCCCTGCTTCTGCCCACCAGCGCCGCCGTTTTCAACGACCGGGATACCGGAAATGCCATGCACCTTCATCAGGCTCAGCGCGTCTGCGAGCGTCGCATCCGGACCGATGGTGACCGGGTTGACGACCATGCCGCTCTCGAACTTCTTGACCTGGCGAACCTCTTCGGCCTGTTCGGCCGGGGTCAGGTTGCGGTGAATGACACCAATGCCGCCGGCCTGCGCCATAGCGATCGCCAGCCGGCCTTCGGTGACCGTATCCATTGCGGAAGACAGGATCGGGAGGTTGAGGTCGATATCCTGTGCGATGCGGGTCGAGATGTTGGTCTGGCCCGGCATGACCTCGGAATGTCCCGGCTGAAGCAGAACGTCGTCGAAGGTCAAAGCCTCCAGACCGGTTGCCGTTTCGATGATACGCGCCATGGCCAGTTCCTCTTCAATAAACGAAAATCCCCGGGGACGGTCAGCGATTTGTCCACCGGGTGACTTCAAAGCTTGTCTTGGAAGTTGGCGAGGGCTCGTAACACGGATATGTCGGAATGGGAATAGTCAAGGCCCGGAAATCTCCCGGGCCCTGGAAATTCTTGTTGCAGGGCAACATTTCTCCGCTGCTCAGATATCGAACTGATAGGTCGCCGGCACGAAGCGGTAGCCGAGATCATTCCGTTCGACGAAACCGACCGCTGGGAACGGCATGTGATAGCCGATAAAGGGCAGGCGATCGGTGGCGATCATGTCGAAGACCTTGCGGCGCGCAGCGGTTGCAGCGGCCTTGTCCATGTCGAAACGAACTTCCCAATCGGGCCGCTGCAGCGACAGGACATAATGATTGGCCGTGTCCGCCGTCAGCATCAGCGCCTCGTTGTCGGAATCAAGCCGGAACACCACGTGCCCCGGAGAATGGCCGAAGGCCGCGAGCGCCGTTATGCCCGGCACAACTTCGGCACCATCGGCGATGAAAGTGGTCTTTTCCGCGAGTGGAACGACCTTTTCGAGCACGGCCTTGTGGCCATTTTCAGCAGGCGTGCCGACGCGTGCCTCGTCCTTCCAGAAATCGTACTCGACCTGCCCGGTGACGTAGCGCGCATTCGGAAAGGTCGGCTTTCCGGCTGTCATGAGGCCACCGATATGGTCGCCATGCATGTGGGTGATCACTACCACCGAGACCTGGTCGGGCGTGTAGCCGGCGGCTTTCAGCCCATCGACGAGCTTACCCGTTCCCATTTGCCGGCCGGCCTCACCAAAGCCGGTATCGAAAAGCACGATATCGGTTCCGGTATCGACCAGCGCCGGTGAGAACCCGTTGACGAAGCCGTCGGCGGGCAGGAAATTCTCCGTGAGCAGGGTTGAAACCGCATCAGCCGGCTGATTGAGCCCGTAGGTCTCGTGTGGGTTCCCCGACATGCGCGTGCCATCGCTGATCACCGTGATCTTGGCGGTGCCGAGTTTGAGCGTCTTGAAAGCCGTGCCGTTCGTCATGACCGGTGGCTCCGTCGCGTCTTGAGCCCTGGCGAACTCCGTCAACAAGGTCGGAGCCGCGAGAGCGCCCGCTGCTCCCGTTCCGAACAGCGTTCGGCGCGTCAGTGAAAACGTCATCGTCGTCCCTCCATCCTACAACTATGCCCGTTGCCACGACGTGCGTGACAGGCAGGAAGTAGGGTCCCGATGAAAATGGACAGACGGGTTCACAGGCTTTTGATCTGCAATCGCTGGTTTGGTTTGCGCTTCGACGGCATTCGTGTTTTTAGACGCCTGCTGCATGTTTCCCTAAATCGTAGCCGATTTAAGGACAAAAACATGCAGCAACTCAAAAGTGCTACGGCGTCCTTTGCGCGTCTCATAAGACGCGCGGCGCTGTAGGGTCGCGGTTGCGCTTTGACCGACCATAATTTCCTGAATTCGATTCAACTTCCGGGAATTATGCTATAGGCCGTCATTGTCGCGCCACGCCCGTGCCACTCACGCCAGGGCCTTTCCGCATGAATCGTGTCGTCCCGTTGATCCTTGCCATAGCTTTGTTCATGGAGCAGATGGATTCCACGGTTATTTCGACTTCACTGCCGGCAATCGCCCACGACATCGGTGTTGGCCCAATCACCCTGAAACTGGCGCTGACGTCCTACATGGTGGCGCTCGCGATCTTCATACCGTTGAGCGGCTGGATGGCCGACCGCTTCGGCGCCAAGCGCATTTTTCGCACGGCGATTCTCGTCTTCATCGTCGGCTCGGTGCTCTGCGCCATCTCGAACAGCCTCATCGCCTTCGTCCTGTCACGCTTCCTGCAGGGTATGGGCGGCGCAATGATGACGCCGGTCGCTCGCCTCGTTCTCGTCCGAGGCGCGCCGCGCAGTGAGCTCGTCTCGGCCATGGCGTTGCTGACTATCCCGGCACTCGTCGGACCGCTTGCCGGCCCACCGCTCGGCGGCTTCATCACCACCTATTTTTCCTGGCACTGGATCTTCCTGATCAACGTCCCAGTCGGCATCGCCGGCTACGTGCTTTCCGGTATCTACCTGCCCGAGATGGAGCGGCGAAACCCGCCGCCGGTCGACATTCTGGGCTTCCTGCTTGGCGGCATCGCCGCCTCGGGCATCGTCTTCGGCCTGTCGGTCATCAGCCTGCCGGCGCTGCCGACGGCGATCGGCTTTGCATCCGTTTCGGCCGGTATCGCCGCCACGTTCCTCTATATTGTCCACGCTCGCCGGCATCCCGCACCGGTGCTCGATCTGAAGCTGTTTAGGGACAGCGCCTTCCGCGCGGCCACGATTGGCGGCACGATCTTCCGCATCTCGGTCGGCGCGATCCCCTTCCTGATGCCGCTGATGCTGCAGATCGGCTTCGGTCTCAATCCATTCCAGTCGGGCCTCATCACCTTCGTCGGCGCGGTCGGCGCCATCACCACCAAATTTCTAGCGCGCCGCGTTCTCGCCTTTGCCGGCTTCCGCACCACGCTGATCGTTGCGGCCGTCGTCGGCGCCCTGATGACCTTCGCCAACGGCTTCTTCACGCCCGCGACACCCTATTTGGTGATGATGTCCATCCTGCTGATTGCCGGCTTCGCCCGGTCGTTCTTCTTCACCAGCGTCAACGCTCTTTCCTTCGCCGATATCGACGATGCGGATGCCAGCAAGGCAACCTCGATGAGCGCAGTGCTGCAGCAGATCAGCCTCGCGCTTGGCGTTGCCGTCGCCGGCGCGATTCTTGAAGTGGAAACGGCGATCAGCGGCGACCCGCTGGGTCTGGAAGACTTCCACATCGCCTTCATGATCATCGCCGGCGCGAATCTGCTGGGAGCGATCCCCTTCCTGACGATGGCGAAGAATGCCGGGGCTTCCGTTTCCGGCCACCGCCTGCAGATGCGCGAAGCCGAAACGACGGCCAAATAGGGAAGGCTCGATAGCGACAGCGCCGCTTTATTCCGGCCGCTCGCAGACGGCCGACAGCTTGTTGCCGTCCGGATCGCGGACGTAAGCGGCATAGAAATTCGGATGGAACGGCCTTAAGCCGGGTGCGCCCTCGTCCGTGCCGCCATTGGCGAGTGCGGCGGCGTAGAAGGCATCGACGGCAGCGCGGTTTTCCGCC
This sequence comes from Sinorhizobium garamanticum, assembly GCF_029892065.1. NCBI lineage: Bacteria > Pseudomonadati > Pseudomonadota > Alphaproteobacteria > Hyphomicrobiales > Rhizobiaceae > Sinorhizobium > Sinorhizobium garamanticum. The sequence continues at coordinate 458,198 of NZ_CP120373.1, forward strand.
TGGAGCGCGACCATCGAACCGTTGCCGATCGTTGCCGCCTTGCCGTTGAACGGCGTCACCACCCAGAGGCGGCAGCGGACATCGCTTTCGGCGCCGTAGCCGATCTCGACTTCGTCCTGCTTCCGGCGCTCAAGACCGAGTGTCGCGAGCGTCTTGTCGTAAAAGGCGCCTGCGCGGTCGAGGTCGTTCGTGCCGAGCGTCACGTAAAGCAGCATGTTCTACTCCGTTGCGGCATCTTCCGCTGGTTCCGTCGCCCGCCGCCCCTTGAAGCCCTTGGCGAGCAGGAACATCTCGACCGATTCGGCGCGAGACGAGGCCGGCTTGACATGGATGACCTGACGGAAATTCTGCTTCAGCATGTTCAGGAGTTCACGCTCGGTGCCGCCCTGGAACGTCTTTGCCAGGAAGTGGCCGCCTTCGGCGAGCACATCGACGGCAAAATGTGCCGCGACCTCGCAAAGATGCATCGTCCTGAGATGGTCGGTCTGGCGATGGCCGGTCGTCGGCGCCGCCATGTCGGAGATCACGAGGTCGGGCGTTCCACCGACCGCCTCCTTCAGCCTGTCGGGCGCCTCAGGGTCGAGAAAATCCATCTGCAGGAAGCGGACACCGGGGATCGGGTCCATTTCAAGAAAGTCGATCGCCGCCACACGCGGGTCGGCGTCGGTCGAATTCGTCACCTTGGCGGCGATCTGCGACCAGCTTCCGGGTGCAGCACCAAGGTCGATGATTCGCCTAGCGCCGGCAAGTATCTTGTGCTTTTCGTCGATTTCGAGAAGCTTGAACGCCGCCCGGGCGCGATAACCTTCGAGCTGCGCCCGCTGGACGTAAGGATCGTTGATGTGGCGCTCCAGCCAGCGGCGCGAGGAAGCCTTGAGCTTGCCCTTCTTCACCTTCTGGCCAAGCTTGCGGCCGCTGCGGTTGCCGCCGATCGGCGATTTCGTCATGCTTCATTTCCCCCGTGGGCCTTGTTCCCCTCGTGGGTCCTGTTCCCTTCGTGGGCCTTGTTTCCTTCCTGGTTCGCCGATCCGCCATTGAAGCTGCGCTGGTGCCGGCGCGGGCGCCCGCGGCGCCAGGCGCCGTCGTCCGCCATCATATCGGTCAGCAGGCCTTCGCGCAGACCGCGATCGGCCACGCGCATGCGCGTCGACGGCCAGCGGCGGCGGATCGCCTCGAGGATCGCGCAGCCGGCGAGCACCAGATCGGCACGATCCGGCCCGATGCAAGGATTTGCGGCGCGAGCGGCGAAATCCCAGGAAAGCAGGCGGGATTGCATCGCCGAAACCTCGTCGTCGGACAGCCACAGCCCATCGACCTTGCGCCGGTCGTAACGCGGCAGATCGAGATGAACGCCAGCAAGGGTCGTCACCGTTCCCGAGGTTCCGATCAGATGAAAGCCGTCGCCGCCATTCGCAAGAGCCTCGACCGGTGGGCTGTCGAAGCGGGCGAGCATGCCCTCGACCTCGCGCACCATCGCCTCGAAGCTCTGCGGCGTCACATGTTCGCCGCCATGGCGTTCCGAAAGGGTGACGACCCCGACGGGGAGCGACGTCCAATGGGTGATGTGGTTGGCCAGCCGGCTCGACCGGTTGTCGCCGATGCGGATGATGGCAATCTCGGACGAGCCGCCGCCGATATCGAAGAGGACGACGGATCTCGTCTCGCGATCGACCAGCGACGAGCAACCGGAAACCGCCAGCCGCGCCTCGGTCTGGCGATCGATGATCTCGAGTTCCAGTCCGGTTTCCTCCGCCACGCGCTTCAAAAAGGATTCGCCATTGGCGGCCGAACGCGCAGCTTCCGTCGCGATCAGTCGGCGGCGGCGGATCGAACGGGCATTGAGTTTCGCGGCGCAAATCTTGAGTGCCTCGACGGATCGCTCCATTGCGTCGTCCGAAAGGCGCCCGCTCGCTCCGAGCCCCTCGCCGAGCCGGACGATGCGGGAGAACGCGTCGACCACGCGAAACTGACCCGGCCGGGTCGGCTGTGCGACCAGCAGGCGGCAATTGTTGGTGCCGAGGTCGAGCGCTGCGTAAAGCGGTGCCGGCGGTTCACCCGTCGCAACAAAGGGTGCGCGCAGATTTTCCGGCCGAGGTGCCTGCGCCGGCTGCGAAGCCGCGGCAGCCTCGGCACCGCGTGTATCGCCCGGCCGGTCAGCAGCATGCGATTTGCCGTTCGAAGCAAGCGGCCGTCCCTGAAGCCCGCGCCGATGACGTGCCTTCTTGCTGCGCTTATGGCCCTTCTTGTCGGTGATAGCCGCAACGACAAGCTCGACGCTTTCGCCGGAAATGGCGGCCACGACCTGGCCCTGCGGTCTTGCTGCTTTCGAGCGCCGGCGCCGTTTGCGCTTGCGCGCCGGCTCCGTCACTTCCAGTCCTGCGGGACGCCCTGCTTCTCCGGCTTGGCCGGATTGGCTGGCAACTGCAGACGGCGAGCCGGACGGCCTGCGCCGCCTCCGCTTGCCTTTTCCGCCGCGCGGCGCGCCCTTGCGCACCTCGCCACGACCTGCTGCCGACGCCCCAGATTCAGACGGCTTTTCGCCGTGATCGGGGTCTCTCACGTGTCTCAACCATGGCGCCGCGCGAAGCCTGATGGCCGCTCAAGGCGCTCTCTCGATTTTGCGTTGGCGCGACTGTACCAGCGCCGCCCCTTTTCGCCAAACCTTTTTTGACGTGCGGTGGCTGCACGTTTCGTTAAATCGAAATCGATTTAAGGACAAAAACATGCAGTGATTCCAAGTGCGGCAGCATCCTTTGCATGTCTGGTGAGGCGCGCCGCGCTTGAGGCCGGCAAACCGAGGTCGGTCCTAGGCTTACGGGTAGACAGTCAGGTGCCGGTCGTTCCGCCCCCTGCCCGGCCCTGGCGCGTGAAATAAAGTGGCTGGCCACAGGCCAGTCGCATTTTTTTGCCAGAAGGTATTTGCATCGGCCATTCTTTTGTTTATAAGCCCGCCACACCGACGCGGCGGGCCACGCTCTGCCAGCGAGCCTTGGGGAATAGGTTAACGGTAGACCAGCGGACTCTGACTCCGTTAGTCCTGGTTCGAATCCAGGTTCCCCAGCCAACCACTTTCAGCAGCAAAATCAAGAAGTTAAGGCAACGCCATCTTGGCCAAACGGCCTTTTTCATGTCGCGTCATGTTGCAAAAGAATTCCGTTGATTTTCAACGACTACCGTGCAGACACGGCGACTCCACGCAACACGGAATGCAACATGTTTAGGAGATGACCACCGGGGAATGATTTCCAATCGCGCCGGATCAGGTTAAGCGGACGCGTTGTTCTCTTCGATGGCAAACGCCACCTGCAGTTCCATCTGTACCGCGTGCATGAATAGGCCGGCTTGGCGCGATATCTCTTCCTCGACAACGCCCGACCTTCTCAGCGCCGCGGCAAAGTCGGCCATTTCAGACCGCCAGAAACGGTTTGCTTGCTCTCCATGGAGCCGCTGGAGGGCTTCAGCGCATCGTTTGACATCGCCCGTGCGCCGATCGGCCGGGAACTGCAGAACCGTCATGCCGCCTCCATCGTTGCCAGGCGATTCGCCTGCGGATGGGGCTACAATCGCCGCCAGTCCTTCACAAAGATTGAACAGATTGCTTATGCCGGCTCCAAGAAGGCGACCCACGCCGACATGGCTCACAGCGAGTCGACGCCCTTAGCCTTTCTCGGCTTCCTCTTGGCTGGCTTGCGTTTCGGTGCCGCACTCGCTCTGGCCGCCTTCGCCTCGGCTTCGCGCTTCCTCCGAAGATCCTCGTAGAGGCGCTCAAGGTCGTCAAAAGCATCATCCATTTCGCGCTGACCGTGTTTAATTTGAAGTTGCTGATGAAGCAAAGTCGACGCGGTCACTTGCAGCGCACCTCTGACCGTCCGCTGCATTGCAAGCTTCCTTCGGCCAAACAGCGAATCGTAGTCTCTTATCTCCTCGTCCTCGAGCATCAGCGCGTTTGCGACGGAGGCTTCAGACGGCATCCTTCCGACCCTGTTGTGGAATTCGATCGCGGCCTTCACCACCTCGTCGCATCGCAGAATCACCTCATAAGGCCGGCCAGCGCCTCTCACGACCCGGGTGATGTTTGCGGCCAAGCCACCAGTTCGCTGTCGAAGTGCTGTTGGGCCATGCGCTTGTTAGGCTTCGGATGTGGATTGTCCGCGACTACAGTGAGCTTCGGCCGATCTTGATCATCGCTCATGGAAAATCCTGCCCCTCCAAGCAAAAAGGGCAGGGCGAGTCTGTTGTCGTGATCTGGCAAGGCCTTCTGATGGCGGCCCTTATGCCCTTCTCATGATGATCATGACTGTTTCTTGCCCCAATATGCTGCCTGGTAGGCCTTATGCAATTGGCGCGCGCGCCGGTCGAGTTCATAGGCCATGAAGGTGATGTTCGCTCGCGATTCGGCGCAGACGATCGCGTCCGCATCGGGATCGGTGTTTCTGAAACCGAGTGCCGCCTGAAACTCAAACTCGATGAGGTCGTGAAGCACGGTCGCCATCTGCATGACCGCGCCCACCTCGCATTCGAGTTCGCGCATGGATGAGACGACCGCTCGGCCATTGGTCTGGGCAACGATGGATTCAGCCTCTTTGTTCAGACGGTCGAGCTTGGGCAGGGCTTCAGCGACGGCAGGCGTGGGTTGATGCAGCATTGGTCTCGTCCCCATTGAGTTAAGATTACACTTCTGATACAACCTTGCACAAATCACAAGTCAACACTTTTGATGTAAGGTTGCTAATTTTGTCTATCACATCGGAACAGTGCCGTGCGGGTCGTGCCATATTGGGATGGTCTCAAGAACAGCTCGCCAGTGCCTCGAAGGTAGCCAAGGCGACGATTGCCAATTTCGAGGCGGGTAAACGGACGCCATACGATCGCACCCTGCAGGACATGCGGGAAGCGATGGAGGCGGCCGGCGTGATCTTCCAGGCTGAAGGCGAGATGGTCGACGGCGGCCCTGGAGTGAGGCTGAGAAGCGGAGGCGATCAGTCATGATTCCGATCGGCAAAGCCAGAGAGCGAGAAAATACAGGCGGTTAAGCCTTTTCGTCTTCATCGCATCCAAAGACATAAACCCGGATTAGCTTAGGGTCTGCCTCTAGCTTTCCAATGATTTCATCGATGAATTTCTGCACCCTTCCGTCAGCTTCAGAAGGGTCCTTACCTACTTCAATCAGGTCTCTCTTGCCTTCCTGGTAGAGACGGTCTGCCTTCACCCTCTGGGCTGCCTCTGAGACCTTGTTGCCTGCGTGCCTGTAGGCTTCCGCTAAGATCCTGTGCACGGCAGTGCAGTGGAAGTAGTGATACCTGGGGACGTGTCGCTTCCGTTCCTGTGCGGAGACAGCGGTCGAAAGCGAAAGTATGAGAGCCGCAACAAGCTGAAGTTTCATGTCGGATTAAAGCCCCTTGCCCCAAAAGGCCTTAGTCAGCCCTTTTCTTCGCACCTCGTCTAGCCTGTTCCTTCTCCTGCTTTTCGATCCATTGCAGGAGGGTGGATTTCCTGGCGGCCACGGTTCTGCCTATCCGGAAGGCCGGTAGGTTCCCCTTGCTCGTCATGCCAGGAGACTTGCCGGGTGCGTAATACCGAGGAAGCGGGCGATCTCTTGCTTTGCCGATCGCTGCAGGCTCTCGATCAGACATAGCCTTCCCGCCCAAAATCCCCGCGTAGGAGACGGATTTCTGCCGGCCGACATCGCGCCGATACAGAGACATAGGGAAAGCCTTGCCCGAGCATTTTCCTGCTGTGGGGAGCCGTCGGCTTCGGCGCGGGTTTGATTTCCGTTTGATTAAATTCAATCAGGGCGGACTTTGGAGGCATACAGAATGCGCACACAAGCAGCGCGGAGGGCATATCCCGGAGGCCCGCCCTTTTCTCTAACCTCTTCCCGCCAATTACGGTCTCAGACTCTCGCGTAGCGAAGCTTCCAGGAAAGGCATCACGTAATCCACCATTTCGGTACTGTGCAGGCGCATTTCCTTGTCATGCGGCCAATGATTTTTGTTAGCGTGGTCAATATGCTGCACCAGTTGTCTCGGGTCTGGTGTGCGAGAATTGTAGAATCTTACCAGTACATACTTCTTGCGAACCTTCACTTCGGCAAATATGCGATTGATCGAGTAGGTAAGCCGTTGCTGGGGCGTCGCATCTTCTTTTATTCGTCTGTCTAGCATCAAAATCCGCCTTCTCAGTCCGTCCAGAATGGGGCGGACTTCAGGTTCGGCGTATGCGATGTGCTCTTCAATCATGCCCATGGATCGATTTCTCCGGGTTCCGGGTCGGCGAGGTTATTGCACAGGAAAGACGTTGGAGCTCGTGATTGTACGCAAATGCCGTCTGCAATCACACTAACCCCTTTGGGCGGCGCCATAATCCTTGACTGCAGCGTGCACTGTGCGACCCTTCAAGCTCCTGGTTGTAGTGCGTGGGACGGACGCCGATGATCCGCGACTTTTCTAGGAGCGCAGCGCTGGTCTGCCTCTGCACCTTCCTTTCTGGATGCTGGCCAGGGGAGTGCTATCCGCCATTGCCTCCGCTGCTGCGCGATTTAGAAGCCTCGGGAGGCTGGTGGACCAACGGGTGCCCCCCTCCCGAAGATTTTCTTCGTAGCCGCATGCGAGAAGGCGTTTCACCGGAGCTCACAAAGCGATTGCGGATGCGGTTCCCGGCCGGCAGTGATGCGGCGGCGTTGGAACGATACCTGCAGGGAGAAGGGTTCCAGATTTCCTCACCTTGTGGTGAGCGTGCTCCGAGAGTGCGTCTGGGTCAGTTTCACCAAGAGGGTTGCCCGTACCCGATGAATGCGAAGATAGCTTGGGAGCGAGCAGAGGACGGAACAGTGACCTGGGTAAAAGGTCACGTCTTTTACAAATACCCGTAGGCTCGCGTTACGCCGCCGATCGCTCCTGCTGGTCTCGTGGGGCGTGCCATCTTATCCGCACCACGACGGCTTGAAGCCAAGCCAATGGTGAGCAAGCCCCTCGTCGACGAGTTGTGCCCCGAGCGATCGGCCGCCTCGGTAGACCTCGCGCAGCTTCCGACCGTATTTGTCCTCATCGCTGAGGCCTGCTTTGAGACCGAAGGCGCCGGCGTTCAGAAGCGATTGAAGGCGGAGCTTGGCCTGCTCGCCTAGCGCCTTCTCCTCTGCGCAACACGGCTCGCTGATCTCCGGCGTGTCGACGTCCGAGATCCCGTACTTGATGCCCTCGAGCCAGAATGTATCACCGTCCACGACGCAGGTTATCCGCGCGTCCGATGCGCATATGGGGAAGGATGCGGAAATGGTGTCTTCCGGCGGCACGGTTGCCCAGCCGTAGGCTCCACCTATCACGATGCCAGCGAGAGGCAACATAAACACCCAGGGGGATAAACCCCTTCTAGGCGCCGCCGGGCCTTTGATCGGATTGAATTCGGTGAATCCCCCCACGGCCTCCCGCGACGCTCGCGGCTTCTTGCCTGTCCGACCAAACAAGGAATTGGCGACAAGTATCGCGCAAACTAGCACGCCGCCTATGACCAGCGCGAAGGGCGAGCGACTTCCGCCTCCACCGCCCCCTCGCCTGCGCGCCTCGGCGTCATTTGGAAGCAAAAGCAGAAGTGGGCCGAGCACCAAAGCGCGGCGGCTTAACTGGGATGGCGTGACGCGCATCTGGTCCCCTCAACCGAAACTGCACAAACCCCTCTTTCATATGGAAGCACAAAGGAGACAGTGAGTCGAGTAGAGGCAGAGCTGCGCGCGTGAGTTGCGAGACTCGGCGCAAATAATTTTGACGGTCGGTTCTGGCACGGCCTGATCTTTGCGGCAGATCGGATATCTATGCGGCGGCCTTCAGTTCCACGGCATCCGCCTCTCGGGCCATGCGCATGAACTTGTGCGCGATATGCAGGGATAAACCCGACTTTTCCTGGACCCAGAGCGTGAAATGGCCGTGTGGCAAGCTCCGTTTGATCCCGGTCAGCTCGCGACCGTATTGAATCTCCTGTTCCTTGGTTCGGCGGACGCGCTTCGCGTACTTTTCGGTTGCGCCCTTCCCCGCCAGGCTCTTTTGCGCCTTCACCCAGAGCTGGTAATGGATGACGCCGGCCAGGGCATAGCGCTGGCGAACAACGCCGCGAAGCTGGGAAGTGATGTAGCAGATCCATCCCATCGGGAGCTCGTCGAGCCAGTCGAGGAACTGGGACGTATGTTCTTCGACCCATTCAGGGCATGCCCTAATCAGATCACTGAAAGCCCAGAGCGTGAACACGTCGATCAGCCCTTCCTTGCCTTTAGTTTCCGCCAACTCGGTCATGACCATGCGGAAATGCCCTTCGCCGTGTTTCGCGATAATCCGGGCCATCGTGGCTACGGCGCGAGTCTCACCAGGCATGGGGAAGACGTTTCCCGGAACGATCTTGATTCCGTATTCATCGCATATGGAGCGGGCGAGCGCTTCGGACATGGTCAACTCCTTTGTTTAGGACGCCGGGAACCGTTCGGCCGGCGGCGTGAAGCTCGCGGTAAATCGGCAAGCCTCCGTGACGCGCAACTCGTCGAGATAGCCATTCCACGAACAGTTGTCGGGGGCGGTGGAAGCTCGCCCGACATCGAAACTGTTAGGCAGCGTCGCGGTGTTGGTGTTGCTGATCGACTGCAGGACGCCGTCGATGAAGCAGCGCACCACGTTCGCGGCGACATTCCGACCAATGCTGAGATCCGGGCCATTCTCGACGCTGCTACCGGCCGATATCGCCCGCTCTTGGTGACTATGATCTTCACTGGCATCCGAGCCAGCGAGGCGCGCGGACTGCGGTGGGAAGATGTCGACCTGAAGCAAGCAATCCTGCACGTGAGGCAGCGAGCCGACCGCTATGGCGATGTCGGGATGCCAAAGTCCGAAGCAGGGCAGCGAACCGTTCCCCTGCCCCCGATCGCCGTCAACACACTGAAGGAATGGAAGTTGGCTTGCCCCAAGAGCGAGGCCGGGCTTGCCTTCCCCAATTCGGTCGGGAACATCGAGAACCACCAGAACATGCTCAAGCGCGGTCTGTGGCCGATTCTGATCGCCGCGGGCGTCACCACCACCACCGACGAATTGGACAAGGATGGAAAGCCGATCCTTGCGCCGAAGTATTCAGGCTTTCATGCGTTACGCCATTGGTTCGCGAGCTGGTGCATCAACCGGAAGGCAGATGGAGGCTTAGAGCTGACGGCTAAGGCCGTTCAGGTGCGAATGGGCCATAGCTCCATTCAGGTCACGTTCGACACCTATGGGCACCTGTTCCCGACAGTGGATGAAGCAGCGGAAATGGCGGCAGCCGAGCATGCCCTGTTCGCGATCGACCCGACATAGACGCGACATGCAGCAAAAAAGATGAGCCTTTTCAACGGTGGGTGGAACACTCTCACTCCGTTAGTCCTGGTTCGAACCCAAGGTCCCCAGGTAGGCACAATTTACGCCTGTAGCGCCCCATTCTGATCTGCCGATCGTCTCCAAAAATTCTGCAGATTTTACAGCCACATGCTACCTTTTCCGCGCCGGTAGCCGCAGCCTCGCGCTACTCCGATGTCGCAATCTACGATCGCACGAAAATTGGCTGGGGACCCAATTTCCTTCGGAGCGCGGCTACGGAAACTTGTGACCCTTTCCGGACGTTCGCTCGCCCGGGGAACGACCCGTTTCTTACCCAGAGCGGGCTACGACACCGGTACCAAGCGTTAGATTTTAGCCACTAGGGTAGTCGTTAAGCCGCGATCAGGCTGCTGATCGCCGGTGCGATCGGCTACGGGTACGCACTCAATTGTCGAGCGGGTCAGCGAGAGCGCCCAGAAGGTCTCGACACCAGGCTTGGGGCCAACACCCTGAAGGTGACCGGCTACATGCGCCGAGCCTGGCTTTTGTTCCATTCGTCGGCCGGCGCCAACTGGCATGGGCTCTGATCCCTCAGCAAAGGATGCGCCCCTCCCTGAATTTCCAACAACTTTAGGACTTAACCGCGCAGCGTTGTTTGCTCTGACGAGGCTGCCGGTATAAAGTTGTGCCCATCGGCCAAGAACAAGTGCCGGAATCGTCCAGGGGAGGATTTCGATGCGCTACTTTCTAGCGTCTTTTTGTTTCATCGCACTCGTTATCGGTGAACCTGCCGGTGCCCAGACAGCCCAATCAAGCATAGAGGCGAACAATGCCGACTTCGTCGCCAAGTTTGCCGCTAAGGATGCGAAAGGCCTGGCTCAACACTATACCGAAGACGCAGTAGCGTTTCCTCCCAACGAGAACCGGATCGCCGGCCGCGAAAGCGTTCAGAAGATGTGGCAGAGCTGGATTGATGCCGGATTGACCGATCTGACACTGAAAGCGGCGCAGGTCGAGGAGAGTGGCAATCTCGCGTATGAGGAGGGCACCTACTCTATCAAGATTCCCGGCAAGGACGGCAAGACCAGCGAGGAAATCGGCAAATACATTGTCGTATGGAAGAAGGGCGACGACGGCGAGTGGCGACTGCATCGGGATATCTGGAATACGAACCCTGCCAAGTAGGGTTCGTGCTCGCGTTGCCGCTCGGCTGCGGCATGCAAACGCTTCCTGCGCGCTATGTCAAAGCGATTTAGAGACGCGATGCATCCAGCAGGTTAAAAATGCGACAGTCTCGGCGTTTCACAAGGGCAGGGTCCGACCCACGCGGTCGCTCGGGTTCACCATCGCTCTGGCGCAAGTTGGCGCTTTCTGCGCGTTCAGATCCACGGCAGCAATGTGAACTTTCCACCCTCTCGCGACCTGTGAGGAACTTGAAAGGCCCATCCACGACGGATGGAACCGAAAGATCGACCCGAAACGGCCGTTGAGTCGCGCAGTTCCTGCCTGCTAGTCTAGCTTGAGAAAACAGGGTAGTGCCTATGACACAGACTGCGCATGGCAAGTGTCACTGTGGAGCGGTTCAGCTATCGGTGCCCCGCCTGCCTGCGATGTGACGGAATGCCACTGCTCGATTTGTCGTCGCTATGGTGCCTGGTGGGCCTACTACAAGGTGGAGGAAGTCTCCTTCACGGGGCCGACTGAGGTGTATGTTTGGGGGCGTAAATACATCACCTTTCACCGATGCTCAAAATGTGGATGTGTAGTCGCCTGGACACCGCGAGGGGACTACCCTGAATGCGCGGTGAATGCGAGAACGCTTGAAGGGCTTGATCTCGATACCGTGCGCGTCATCGTGGAAGAAGATGCTTCGGTGTAGTTCTTATATCCGAAGAGTGGCCGCTTGCCGGCGCATGGAAGCGGTCGCAATCTACCGTGATGGCCGGCGGCTTTCCACCCGACCGCGACATTCCGGCCGACTCTGGTTTTCTTCTGAGCGCTCCGTTTCACTTGTGAAATTGACAGCGAACTGCCGCCTTGAGCGTCGTTCGGTGGTGCCGGTAGAAGTGCCGTTGGTCGCCGCATTCGGCGGTTGCGTCGCCCCATCCCTGACCCCTGCGCGGCTACGGTGACGCTCGCTGCACCTGATCTGGCGCGCGCCCCGTTTCCATGGAACCGGTTCGTCCCGACGCAGGCCTTCATGTCCTCACGCCGGAACAAAATCGCGCGCCCGCATCTGAGCGGCGGATTGCCTGATGTGAAGACGATCTGTTCGTCGCTGCGCATGCGCAGCACTTCGTGCGGCATGATCAGCGGCCGACGGCTGAGCCAGTGGTTGAACCAGTCGTCTAACGAGCGCAACCGTTCGCCTTCGGATGTTGCTTTACCTCAAGCTCGTTCTCCCAGAACCAGTGGCAGCCCGTTATCCGCACCCAAGTCGCGATCGGCGATCGGCGATCAAGCGGACTGCCTCGCGACGATCTCAAAATCGATTTCAATCATGGGCTCGACAGTCTCGCCGGAAATTTTTCTTAGTATTGACCGCGCGGCCTTTGTGCCGATCATGCGCCGGTCGATGCGGACCGTTGTCAATGACGGATAAGTGTGAGGCGCGAAGTCGAAGTCGCCGAACCCAACAATTGCGACATCCTCCGGAACTCTGCACCCCCTTGCTATGGCTTCCGTCAGCGCCCCATGCGCGACCACATCGGAGCTTCCAAATACAGCTAGCGATCCCGATCCCCGATAGAGTAACTGACTCAGTGCTTTCCGCCCGTCGCTAAAGGTCGACGGCGAGTTCATCTCGATATGAGGAAGTTCCACCGCCGCGACGCCAGAGAGCCGCTTTATGAACCCATCTCTGCGTTGAATGGCGCGAGGATCGTTGGCGCCGATTTGCGCATATCGGCTATACCCCTTCGCCATAAGATATTCGGCCACCAAAGCCCCGACGTCATGGTGCGAAAAGCCGACAGCGGTATCGAGCGGTGACGGCGTCGAATCCCAGATCTCAACGATTGGCAAGCCCGCCCCTGACAACATCGCTCGCGTTTCCTTCAGGTGAGTGATGCCGGTTAGGATTATGCCATCGGGACGTCGTGCGAGGATGGCTCGCGTCAGTTCCATCTCCCGCTTTTGGTCATAGCCGGACAGGCCCAGTAGGAGTTGATAGCCTTCCGCGACGAGTTCGGCATTCAAACCTTCGATCGCCTCAGCGAAGATCGTGCTGGATACCGATGGAACGATTGCCGCCACCAGCCGTGTCCGTCGCGAGGCGAGGCCACCGGCCAGCAGGTTCGGCACATAGCCTGTCCTGGCGATGACGCGTTCGATAGCTTCAAGCGTCTTCGGCTTGACCAGGCGCGGCGTGTTGATCGCGCGGGAAACCGTTACGGGAGAGACGCCTGCAAGCCTGGCGATGTCCGCCAGCGTCACGGGGCTGGGTCGCTCTATTTGGCTGCTACTTTCCTGTCTGGACATGACCGTCTCCCAAATTGAAATGATTTACGCTTTCATTTCGTCGTTTATCAAGTCCTCCGGTAAAAAAGTTTCCAATATTCACCCAAGTAACTGAAGTTACTCATTAAAAATGGATGCGGCCAAGTCTTGCGAGACAAAATTAAATTGGTAAGATGAAAGCGCTTTCATTCCGAGCGAGGAGTCGGAATATAGGTTTCCAATGTGCGCTGAGCGCCAAAGCGGGAGGAGGAATTCATGCCCTTAAAGCGTTTCATCAAATTCGCGGCCATAGCCGCATGCATCTGTGCAGTGGCAGCAGCAGGCCACGCCCAGGACTATCCTTCGAAGACCGTAACGGTCATTGTTCCCTTTGCCGCTGGCGGCAATACCGATACCTTCGGCCGCCTCGTGGCCGAACAACTGGACAAGCGCCTCGGCCAGCGCTTCATCGTGGAGAACAAGCCGGGAGCTGGCGGCAATGTCGGTCTGGGCGACCTCGCCCGCGCTGAGCCCGATGGCTATACGATCGGCATGGGAACGGTCAGTTCCAATGCGATCAACCAGACCCTGTTCAAGACCTTGCCCTATGACAAAGAAAAGGGCTTTGCGCCGCTATCGCTGATCGCCCGGATGCCGAACGTTCTGGTAGTCAATCCGGAAAAGCTGCCGGTCAATTCCGTCCAGGAACTGATTGAACTGCTGAAGAAGGAGCCTGGCAAGCACACCTACGCGTCGTCAGGTGTGGGCACTTCTATCCACCTCGCCGGCGAATTGCTTGCCACCAGGGCAGGCGTCAAGATTACCCACGTGCCTTACAAGGGCAGCAGTCAGGCGATCATGGACGTGGTCGCCGGCCATATCGACTTCATGTTCGACAACATTCCGACGGCAGCCCAGCAGGTCAAGGCCGGCAAGCTGCGCGCGCTCGCGGTGACCAGCCTCGATAAGGCATCGCTCCTGCCCGACGTCCCGACCATGGACAGCGTCATTCCCGGCTTTGAGGCAACCTCCTGGCACGGCCTCTTCGCACCTCCCGGCACGCCACCGGAAATCGTCGAGAAGCTCAGCAAGGAAGTTCAGGCCATCCTTCACGACCCTGCCATGAAGGAGAAGATCGAAGGCATGGGCGCAACACCGGTCGGCAATACGTCCGAGGAATTTGCCACCTTCATCAAGGGCGAAACCGACAAATGGGCAGAGGTCATCAAGGCGGCGAACGTCCCGCTGCAGTGACATTTCCCACCGGCCGGCGCATCGCGTCGGCCGGTGCTTTCTGACCTATGGATCGTGAAGCCATGTTGAAGATTAGAAACGGTCGCGACTTTGTCGGCGGCGCGGCGATGGTCATCGTCAGCCTACTGTTCATCTGGTTCGGGCGAGACCTCGATGTCGGGAACTCGTTCCAGATGGGACCCGGCTACTTCCCCGTCATGCTGAGCCTGCTGCTGATCGGCATCGGAGTTCTCATCATGGTTCAGTCTCTGGTGGTTACCGTCAAGGGCGAACCGGATGCGCCCGCAAACTGGAAGGCCTACGCGCTGGTCATCTTGGCGCCGGTGTTCTTCGGGCTGGCAATATCTCGCCTCGGACTCGTCCCGACCATGTTCCTGATGATCGTCACGGTCAGCTCTGCCAGCAAATATGCCGATTGGCGTCATTCGATCGCACTCGCACTGTTCATGACGATCTGTTCGGTCGTCTTATTTACACGGCTTCTGTCGCTTCCCGTCAGCTCCTTCGGGCCATGGATCCCCTTCCTCGGAAACTGACCGACAACATCCGCCAGGAGTTCTGTGATGGATATCTTTTCCAATCTCTTGCTGGGCGCTGCGACCGCCTTCCAGCCGATAAATTTAGTCTATGCCTTCATCGGTTGTTTGCTCGGCACGGCCATCGGCGTTCTGCCGGGGCTGGGACCGACTGCGACGATCGCCATGCTGTTGCCAATCACCTTTGGACTGCAGCCGGAGTCGGCATTAATTATGCTCGCCGGCATCTTCTATGGGGCCCAGTATGGCGGCTCGACCACGGCGATCCTGATCAATCTTCCGGGCGAAAGCTCGTCCGTCGTTACCGCGATCGACGGTTACCAGATGGCCCGCCGTGGGCGCGCCGGTGCAGCACTGGCAACGGCGGCACTTGGGTCCTTCTTTGCCGGAAGCGTGGCGACCATACTACTTGCGGTCGCTGCCCCGCCGCTCGCCGCGGTCGCCCTGAACTTCGGTCCCGCCGAATATTTCTCGCTCATGGTCCTCGGCCTTGTGGCATCCGTGGCGCTCGCCAGCGGCTCGCTCCTGAAGGCGTTTGCCATGATCGCCTTCGGCCTGCTGCTTGGTTCGGTCGGCACCGACGTGGAAAGCGGCATGCCGCGATACATCTTCGGCATCCCAGAGCTTTATGACGGTCTCAATTTCGTCGCAGTCAGCATGGGCATATTCGGCATCTGCGAGATCCTCCGCAATCTCGAGAACGAGCATGAGCGTTCGGTCGGAGTAAAGAAGGTGACTGGCCTGATGCTTACCCGCGACGATTTCAGGCGCATCCGCGGTCCAGTCCTGCGCGGCACAGCGCTCGGCTCGTTCCTGGGCGTGCTGCCGGGCGGAGGCGCCATGCTATCCTCCTTCGCCGCCTATGCGCTGGAAAAGCGCATCTCGCCAAACAGGGCCGAATTCGGAAAGGGCGCGATCGAGGCAGTCGCGGCGCCGGAATCTGCCAATAATGCCGGAGCGCAAACCTCGTTCATTCCGATGCTGACACTTGGCATACCCGGTAACCCGGTCATGGCCCTGATGGTCGGCGCGATGATCATCCAGGGCATCACGCCCGGCCCCAACGTCATCTCCGAGGAACCCGATTTGTTCTGGGGCATGATAGTCTCCATGTGGTCGGGAAACCTGATGCTGGTGATCCTCAATTTGCCGTTGATCGGGTTGTGGGTACGAATGCTGACCATTCCCTATCACTTGCTGTTTCCCGCAATCATCGGCTTCTGCTGCATCGGCGCCTACAGCATCAACAACAGCGTTTTCGACGTTTTTATCATGGCGGGCTTCAGCGTCGTCGGCTTTGCGCTCTCCAAGCTGCGCTTCGAGCCTGCACCGCTGTTGCTCGGCTTCATCCTGGGGCCGATGCTGGAGGAGAACCTTCGCCGCGCCATGCTAATCAGCCAGGGCGATCCGACAATCTTCGTGCGCAGCCCGCTCAGCCTTTCGTTGCTGATCGTCGCCGTGATCGTGCTGGGCCTAGTGCTTTCTCCCTCGATCAGCCGCAAGCGCGACGAAGCCTTCACGGAGTGACCCGGTGCGAATTTTACCGAGATAAGGAAGCAGCCGATGACCGAAAATCTACGCACGGCCCTGACAGGCATCTCCGGCATCCTCGTCACACCTTATAATGACGCCGGGGAGATAAATCCCGGTCGACAAAAGCCGATTGTTGACAAGGCGATAGCAGCGGGCGTGCACGTTCTGGTCGCGAACGGCAATACGGGCGAATTCTATGCCCTGACGGTCGAGGAGGCCGAGGCCATGGTACGCGCTTCGGCCGAGCATATCGGCGGACGCGTCCCTCTTCTGGCGGGCGTCGGTCGAGGCGTACGGGATGCGTGCCGGTTGGCGCGAACATCGATTGCAGCTGGGGCCGCAGCCCTGATGATCCACCAGCCGCCGGATCCGTTCTCGTCCCCTCGTGGCCTAGCCGACTATGTGAAAGCCGTAGCCGACGCCGCGGAGGGCTTGCCCGTCGTGCTCTACCTGCGCAACGACGCCATCGGCATCAAAGCCGTAAGGGAACTTTGCAAACTGCCCTCCGTCGTCGGCGTAAAGTGGGCGACGCCGAATCCGCTGAAACTGGCCGAGGCGATCGCCGCCACCGATCCCGACATCATCTGGGTCGGCGGACTGGCCGAAGTCTGGGCTCCAGCCTTCTATGCGGTCGGCGCACGGGGCTTTACGTCTGGGCTGATCAATGTCTGGCCCGAGCGCTCGGTTGCTATCCACGCGGCGCTGGAAGCGGGAGACTACCGCAAGGCCAACGATCTGATCACCGGTATGAGAGCCTTTGAGGAGATTCGCGCCGAGGAACTGAACGGCACCAATGTAACTGGGGTCAAGGCGGCGCTGGCAGCAATCGGTTATGACTGCGGCACCACCCGGCCGCCTTCGGCCTGGCCGCTCACGTCATCCCAGCATGCGGCACTGCAGGCATTCATCACATCAAACGAAATCCGCTTCTGACGAAGCCAATGCGGTCGAAGACCGGCCGGAGACGTCAATGACACCGAAAAAGACCTACGAGCAACTGCGATCCGCCCGCTGGATGGTGCCGGACGATCAGCGTTCCTTCGGCCACCGTTCGAGGACCATGCAGATGGGATACGATCCGGTGGACTGGGAGGGCCGGCCTATCATCGCGATCCTCAACACCTGGTCGGATGCCCAGCCTTGCCACATGCATTTCAAGGACCGCGTGGAATGGGTCAAACGCGGCGTCCTGCAGGCCGGTGGTTTTCCCATGGAGCTGCCGGCGCTGTCGCTTTCGGAAAACTTCGTCAAGCCGACGACCATGCTTTACCGTAACCTGCTGGCGATGGAAACCGAGGAGTTGCTGCGCTCGCATCCTGTTGACGGCGCCGTTTTGATGGGCGGCTGCGACAAAACTACGCCTGCCCTTATCATGGGCGCGCTCAGCATGGGCCTGCCCTTCATCTTCCTGCCGGCCGGACCGATGCTGCGCGGCAATCATGCCGGCAAGTATCTGGGCTCCGGTACAGACGGCTTCAAATACTGGGACGAGCGCCGCGCCGGCACGATCTCAAAAGAAGAGTGGCAGGGCATCGAGGGCGGCATCGCTCGCTCCTACGGTCATTGCATGACCATGGGCACGGCCTCGACAATGACCGCGATCGCTGAAGCCATGGGCCTTTCCCTGCCCGGCGCCTCGTCTATCCCTGCCGCTGATGCCAGCCACCAGCGCATGTCGACCCAATGCGGCCGCCGGGTCGTCGAGATGATCTGGGAAGACCTCACGCCGGATAAGATCGTTACGCCAGCGGCGGTCGAGAATGCAGTGACGGTGGCCATGGCAACGGGGTGCTCCACTAATGCCATCATCCATGTAATCGCCATGGCGCGACGGGCTGGCATTCCGCTTGAACTCGACGATCTCGATCGGATAGGCCGCACCACGCCAGTCATCGCCAACATCAGGCCATCCGGTAGCAATTACCTGATGGAGGACTTCTACTATGCCGGCGGCCTGCGCGCGCTGATGAAGCAGCTTGGTAAAAAGCTCGACAGTTCCGCGATCACGGTTACCGGCAGACCGCTGACCGATGGGCTCGAAGCGGTGAAGGTCTGGAACGAGGATGTGATCCGGCCCCTCGCCAATCCGGTCTATCACGAGGGATCGCTCGCCGTGCTGAAGGGCAATCTTTGCCCTGGTGGCGCCGTGATCAAGCCAGCGGCCTGCGACCCGAAATTCCACCGGCACAAGGGACCGGCGCTGGTGGCCGACAGCTATGCTGAACTGAAGAAGATCATCGACGATCCGGATTATCCGCTGACGCCGGATACGGTGCTGGTGCTGAGAAACGCCGGCCCGCAAGGCGGGCCGGGTATGCCGGAATGGGGCATGATCCCCATGCCGAAGGCACTTTTGAAGCTCGGCCTGCGCGACATGATGCGCATCTCCGATGCCCGCATGTCGGGCACATCTTTCGGGGCATGTGTGTTGCATGCGGCTCCCGAGGCCTATGTCGGTGGACCACTTGCGCTGCTCCGGACCGGCGACATGGTCCAGATGGATATTCCCGCACGCAGTCTGAATATGCTTGTGTCGGACGATGAGCTGGCGGCACGACGCGCCGCCTGGACGCCGCCGGCCCCGCGCTACGGGCGCGGATACGGCCTGATGTTCTCGAAACATATCGAGCAGGCTGACAAGGGCTGCGACTTCGATTTTCTCAAGACGGATTTCGGCCCCAGGGTCGATGAACCGGCGATCAACTGACCAGATCAGGAGCATTCCATGTCCGACTATATATTGTCTGATGCCACACGCGCCAAGCTCATGAAGGTGTCGACGGCCTCCGTGGCAACCGCCCTCTACAAGCGCGGCCTGCGCAATCAGTTCATCCAGAATGTCCATCCCGTCTCCTGGAAGGGTGTCAACATGGTGGGCCAGGCCTTTACGCTGCGCTATATTCCGGCGCGCGAGGACCGCAATGCAATCACTGTCTTCCGCAATGCCGACCATCCACAGCGGGTGGCGGTGGAGACCTGCCCAGCCGGCCATGTGCTGGTGATGGACAGCCGCAAGGACCCGCGGGCAGCGTCCGCCGGCTCCATCCTCGTCACTCGGCTGGCCGTGCGCGGCTGTGCCGGCGTCGTCTCCGACGGCGGCTTTCGCGATGCGGAGGGTATTGGCGAGCTGGACATGCCGGCCTATCACCAGCGACCATCCGCACCGACCAACCTGACGCTACACGAGGCGTTGGACATCAACGTGCCGATCTCCTGCGGAGATGCCCCGGTCTTTCCTGGCGATGTGATGCTTGGAGACGGCGACGGCGTCATGGTGATCCCGGCGCATCTCGCCGACGAGATCGCCGAGGAATGCACCGGAATGGAGAGCTATGAAGACTTTGTACTGGATCAGGTAAGGGCTGGCGAGCCGATTATAGGTCTTTACCCCCGGACCAAGGATGAATATCTGCCTAAGTTCGAGGCATGGCGCAAAGAGAAGGCTCGCTGAGCTCAGGTTCGACAACACGATCCGAGCGGCTACCACGATCGTGGTGAGAACACAGGAGTTGAGAATGGTCTTCAAGTCCCACGGAAGCATCTCATTGGCGGCGATTGAATCAGGATAAAGGAAACTTTCCTGAACGAGCCTGCCGCGACCCTTCCGGAGGTGAATCGCACAAAAAACTGCTTGGCGAACGGGCCGCGCGCGCCCTCGCCAATCGGCATGAACTTGCCGGCTAGTTCCGTGGCGCGGTTGAATTTCTTCGTCGGCTGGGAGCTTGTGGATGCAGGCCAGGAGCAAATCCACTTTGCTTTGGTTTTCGCCCCAAAGATGGAGAGCTGCCGCCGCTAGAAGCTCTTCCGGAAACTGTGAGCCTGATCGGGTTTGTCCTGCTGACTGTAATCGGCGGCGGGGTTGCCGAGCGGTTTTGGAGAAAGGCTTGATCGAGCAGAACCGCTGGGGACAGTCGGTCCCGGGTCCGATCCTGCGGGCGGCGCTTCTCTAATCCGGTGTGTCGAGGTGAAGACGTTCCCGTTGCTGCGAGGAAATGACATTCATCGTCAGCAGTCGACCCAAAACGGTCAGCGAAGGCAGATGCCATGAATGGCTCGATTGGAGCTCTTCGGAGACGTTCGCTCAGGCGATACGCGGGTGAGGTGATTCCACGCCCCTGCCCAGATCTCCGCCATTACCCGGTAGTCTTTTTCGTCACAGACCGCAATTGTATCGGGTGTGCACCAGGATCTGCGAATAGGACGGCTCCACGGTTACGCCCCCGACGTTGTCACGGATCCATTTGGCGGCTGTCGCCAGCTCGCCGCTGAAGTCGTGCGAAATGACATAGTCCATGACCCCGGATTCCAGCAGGTTTCGCGAGTGGTTGGTTAACTCGTGGCCGACGAAGATTGTGTCACGGGCCCTTCCAGCGTGCTCCAGTGCCGCTGCCACGCCGCGATTAGCGCCGGCGACATTGTAGATCGCGGCCGGGTGACCATGTGCCTCGAAATAGCGGGTCAACTGCTCACAAGTGCTCTCCGGCCTGTCGTCAGAAATCACACGTTCCTCGATCTTCAAGTATGGAAAATCGGAACGGAGCACCCTTCGAAACCCCATCTCACGCTCCTGCTGGCAGCGGAACGCCACGCTCATGACGATCAGAATATTGTTACGCTCCTTCGGAAGCGCATTGCCGATCAACAGAGCGGCCACGCTGCCGGCGGCATACTGGTCATTGCCTATGTAGACGCTGCGACGGGAACTCGGCAGATCGGTCGTCAGGCAGACGACGGGAATTTCAATGGACCGCAGCTTGCGTATCGCGCGGTTGATCGCCGGATGCTCGCGAGCGATGACTACGGCACCATCCGCGGCGCTACCTTCCTGCTCAATCCGGCGCGCAAACGATGAAGGCTCGACTTCGCTCGTGGTTAGGTAATCTCCCTCAATCTCGATGCCGGCAAGGGTTCGGTTGACCTCAGTTACAGCGGCCGCCATTGCTGCATTGAAGGTTTCGCCGGAGTCACAAAATAGACGAATGTGCAAAGGGATGTCGCGGTCCGCGCTTTCGTTCTTCAGCTTTTCGAGCGCCCCCAGGACGCGGGCTCTCGTTCGTTCTCGGACGCCGCTGCGGTTGTTAAGGACCCTGTCGACCGTCGCGGGACCGACTCCTGCGAGCTTGGCAATTTCCTGGACTTTGGGGCCTTTCCATGTCCGATTTTGCAGGTGATCGATCACAGCTTTCTCCAGTTTCCGCCTAAAAACTGATGGTAAAAACATCATCTCGGAAGTCATTACTCATCGCAACGCCAAATTTTTGAACGGCTTGCCACTATGTTGTGCGACATCGATCTTCTGATGTATTTCGCATCATAAAATGGCCTCCGTCTTCCTTGTCTGATGTGATTTCAATCCAGATAATCACATCGTTAACGGAGGAGGAACCCCATGAAATTCGGAAATTCGATTCTGCTTTCTGCCTTGATGGCCGCCACCGCACTTGGAGGCATAGCCAATGCGCAGGACGGCGAAAAGCAATATCGCTTCGTCATGGTCTCTCACATCGGATCGAACGATCCGAACATGGGTTGGCTGACGAAGTCGATGGAGGAGTTCGAGAAGAAATATCCGAACGTCAAAACCGAATACATCTCCACCAACAACTATTCGGTCCAGGAACACGTTCGCCTTCTCGAGCAGGCTATCTCGACCCAGCCCGATGGCATCGCCGTGCCGATCGTCAGTTCCGATGCCTTCGAAGGGCCGCTGCGCAAGGCCATCGAAGCCGGCATTCCGGTCGTTGCCTTCAATATTCCGGACGGCCGGCCTGAGGGCGAGCGCATTCCCTACCTGACCTATGTCGGCGGCGACGAATATCTCACGGGCAAGAAGCTCGGCGAATACGCGCTCGAAAAGGCAGAAGCCGGCGAAATCCCGAAACCGACCCATGTCGTCTGCGCAAGCCATGACTCCGCCCACCAGGGTCTCAAGGCTCGTTGTGCCGGGATGAAGGACGCAATGGAGAAGGCCGGCGCGAAGGTTGATGAACTCTTCATCGGCGCCGAACCGGCGACGGCACGCAACACCTTGCAGTCCTTCCTGCAGGCCAACCCGGACACCAACTACATCTTCACGGTTGCTGGCTGGTCTTCACCCTGGGCATGGGGTGTCGCCAATGAGATGAAGCTCGACCCGGATGTCGACGACAAGGGCGTGACTGTCCTGACGGTTGACGAGGGTCCGGTTTCGATCGAGGGCGTGCGCGCCGGGCATGTGCTGGCGACGAACAGCCAGGGCTTCTGGCTGCAGGGCTACGCTCCGATGGAATGGCTCTACTGGAACAAGGAGTTCGGCTACGCGCCGCAGTCGAATATCCTGACCGGTCCCGTGATCATCAACAAGGATAACGCAGACAAGTGGGCCGAACTGGTCCGCGGCGTCTTTGGCGACAAGGCCTACGACGAGCAGAACACCTGGTAAGGGTTCCTCCCGGAGGGGCGGCCGGCTGCGACGAGGAGCGCCGGCTGCCCCGACCCATTTGTGCGCCTGACATCGCACATTGAAACCAGCGAGCAGAGTGTCATGAAACAGCTTGTGCGAAGCCAAGGCTTCGGCGCGATCATCGGCGTCGTCGTCATGCTTGTCGTGTTTTCCCTGATCGACTTTTCCGGCTGGTGGACCGCCCAGACCATCACCAATGTCACGCAGTTCACAGCCATCTTGTCCTTCGTCGCCATGGGCCAGGCCCTTGTCATCATGACGAAGGAAATCGACCTGTCTGTCGGCTCCGTTTACGGGCTGGCTGGCGTTGCCTTCATCACGCTGGAACCGAGTTTCGGTGTGCCCGGATCGCTCGTCATAGCGCTGGTCATGGCTGCCTTCGTCGGCCTTCTTCAGGCGTTTGCCGTGGTGAAGGGGCACTTGCCGTCGATGATCGTGACGCTCGGCGGCCTCTTTGCGGTCCGCGGGATCATCTATGTCTGGACGGGTGGCTCGGTCCACAATTTCTCAGCCGATGCACGCATCCATCCGGTGACCCGTCTGTTCGGCGGCGAACTGTTCGGTGTCGAAGCGGCCATATTCTGGCTTGTCGTGGTCGCCGCCGTTCTCGGTATCGTCCTCTGGGCCACACCCTTCGGAAATCGCCTTCTGGCCACCGGGGGAAGCCGCGAAAGCGCGGAATCGCGCGGCGTTCGCACCGACCGAGTGAAGATCTGGACCTTCGTCCTTTGCTCGCTGCTCGCCGGATTCGCCGGCATCCTGACCCTATGCAACCAGCCGCAAACCCATGTCACGCTCGGCGAAAACATGGAGCTCGAGGCCATTTCTGCCGCGGTCATCGGCGGCTGCCTGCTGACTGGCGGACGCGGCTCGATCATTGGAGCCGTACTCGGAGCTCTCATCGTCGTCAGCTTCCGCTACGAACTCATCGCTCTTGGCGCGCCCTCGTCCTGGTACATCACCTTCGTCGGTGTCGTGCTCATCGTGGCGATCATCTTCAATCAGAAACTGGCCCGTTTCCTCGGACACAGCGTTTGACGCGGGAGGACATCAAAATGGCGAACAGCACCCCCCTCATTCAGGTGAAGAACCTTGATCTCCACTTCGGCGCTTTCCACGCCCTCAAGAACGTCTCGGTGGACTTTCACGCCGGTGAGCTGATTGGCCTGGTCGGCGACAACGGCGCCGGCAAGACAACGCTGATCCGCGTCCTTTGCGGCATTTACGCCCCGACGTCGGGCGGGGTCTTTTTCGATGGCAATAAGGTGGAGAAATTTCACCCGAAGCTTGCGATCGACCAGGGCATCGAGACGATTCAGCAGTCCGTCGGCCTCTGCGACAACCTGTCGATCGCGCGCAATTTCTATCTCGGACGCGAGCCGGTTAAGCGTGTTCTCGGCATCCCCTTCCTCGATATGGGCAAGATGCGAGAGAAGTCTACACGCGTGATCCGGCAATTCGGCTTGCGTGCAAATGTCTCCGCGGACGACGAGGTGGAACGCCTGTCAGGCGGAGAACGTCAGTCCGTGAAGATCGGTCGCGCGGTCGAATTCAAGAACAGGGTCGTCATCATGGACGAGCCGACCAACCATCTGTCGGTACGCGAACGCGAGCACGTCAACGAGCTCGCCGTCCAGCTCAAGGAGCAGGGCCTGCTCGTCATCTACATCACTCACGACATCTTCCAGGTGCACAGGCTCGCCGACCGAATTGTGATCATGGAGAATGGCGAAAAGGTCGCGGACGCAACGACGGATTCCATGACGGCGGAAGAACTCGAAGAGGTAATCCGCCAGGGCGGGCGCGTCGTGGAAAAGCGGGAGGCGGTCTGATGGCTCTCTCCTCCGCCAAACCTCTTATTCGGCGTCACGCGGAGATCGGGATCATCCTGATCGGCGCCGTTCTGATCGTCATCTTCGCCTCAACATCGGACGGTCGGTGGGCCAATCTCTACAATATCGGCACCATCCTGCAGGTGACGGCAACGCTAGGCTTGATGAGCCTCGGCGTCGCTCTGGTGATCGGGACGGGCGAGATCGACATCTCGGTCGGTTCGACTTTCGGCATGGGCGCGCTGGCCTATCTCTGGCTTGCGACCCAGGTTGACCCGTCGATCGCCGCAGTTGCTACGGTGTTGGTCGGCGCCGCGATCGGACTGTTCAACGGCTTGCTGGTCACCCGAACCGGCACGCCATCCCTCATCATCACGCTTGGGACGCTGATGATCTTCCGCGGCATCGCCATCGCTCTGACCGAGGGATTTTCGTTCTCTATTCCCTATGCAGCGCGCAAGGGCTGGACCTACTTCGTCCTCGGCGGCGGTGACTTCCTGGGCTTCAACACCGCGCTCTACTGGCTCATGACGTTGACCGTTATTCTCCTGGTGGCGTTGAAAGCAACGCCTTTCGGCAACCGCCTTCTCGCCGTTGGCGGGTCCGCCGAAAGCGCGCATTCGCGTGGCGTTCGCGTTGATCGCATCAAACTGTCCGCTTTTGTCCTGTGCGGCATGTTGGCGGGTTTCGCTGGCACGCTCGAGGCCGGCAAGCTTGGCTTCGCAGACGGCTCGATGGGGCGCCTGATGGAACTGCAGGCGATTGCCTCGTGCGTGCTTGGCGGCTGCCTGCTCGCCGGCGGCAGGATCTCGCTGCCAGGTGCGCTGATGGGGGCCTTCGTTCTGTCCTCCATCCAATCCTATCTCGTGGTTACGGGCGTCCGTCCACAATGGTTCATCCTCGTCCTTGGTCTCATCGTGGTACTCGCCGCCTACGGCGACCGATCGCTGCGGCAATGGGCGCTTCGCAAGTAAAGGGTTCAAAATGTCTGTCAGAGTAGCGATCATAGGCGCGGGTATCATGGGGGCCGATCACGCCCGCATTGTCGCCGAAGATCTTCCGGGAGCCTCGCTGCAGGTTGTGTGCGACGCCTCGCAGGAGCGTGCGCGCAAGGCGGCCAACGAATACGGCGCAGGTGACGTCTCGGACGATCCGCTTGCCACCATCAGACGCGATGACGTTGATGCCATTCTGATTGCCAGCCCCGACGAAACCCATGCGCCGCTTGCGCTTGCGGCCATCGAGGCTGCAAAGCCCGTGCTTTGCGAGAAGCCACTCTCGCAAAGCTCGAAGGAGTGCCAGGACGTCATCGAGGCGGAAGTGTCCCGCGGCCGGCAGTTCGTCCAACTGGGCTTCATGCGCCGCTTCGATCCGTCCTATCGGGAAATGAAAGCGGCCTTGGACGACGGCTCCCTCGGGGCCGCGATCATGATGCACAATTTCCACCGGAACGTGGAAGCGCCTGCAAACTTCACGGGCCGGATGGCTATCACCAACTCTGCCCCCCACGAGTTCGATGTCGCACGGTTCGTCCTCGGCGCCGATTACAAGGCGATCTCCGTCTTCCAGCCGGCCGGGATAGACGCTTCCAGGACGGGAGCGCCGGTCTTCATGGTCCTGGAGACCGACAAGGGCCAGCTGGTCAACATCGAGATCAACAACAACGCCGCCTACGGCTATGACGTCCGCGGTGAGCTCGTCGGCGAAAAGGGGTCAGTCTTTCTCAACGCGCCGATCCATACGCGACAGAACGGCCGGCTCATGTCCTACGAGCGTTATGCGCCGGACTGGAGGCCGCGATTTGCGGAAGCCTATCGGCTTCAGAACAAGGCCTTTCTCAATTTCGTCCGAACCGGGGAGTTCCCTCCCATCGCGGCGGACGCTTGGGACGGCTACTGCGCAGCGCGCGTTGCGGAAGCGGGCGTCGAAGCCCTTCAGAAGGGCGCGCGCGTCACCCTTGCGGGAGCGGAAAAGCCGTCCCTCTACAAGCATTAAAGGATTAAAGAGATGAAACTCGGCTTCGTTTCCGACAGCCTCGGCGGAATGACCTTCGACGGGCTTCTCGACAGCGCCGCGCGCCTTGGTGTCTCGGGCGTGGAGGTCAACACAGGCGGCTGGTCGACCGCTCCGCACTTCGACCTAAAGACGATGAAGGCAAGCGCCGATGCTCGCCGCGCCTTCACTCGCGCCTTCGAAACCCGCGGGCTCGAGATTATTGCGTTGAACGCCAACGGCAATCCCTTGCATCCGACCCAACCCGAGCAGGGCGAGTGCCTCAAGGACACGATCCGCATCGCCGGCGAGATGGGGATCAAGACCGTCTGCACCATGTCCGGACTGCCGGCAGGACGTAACGGCGATCTGATGCCGAACTGGGTCGTCTCTTCCTGGCCGCCGGAAACGCAGGAGATCCTGCGTTACCAGTGGGAGGACAAGCTCCTCCCCTTCTGGACCGAGACCGTGGCACTCGCCGAGGAGAATGGCGTCGAGCGCATCGCGCTCGAGCTTCACGGCAACCAGTGCGTCTACAACGTTCCCTCGCTTCTGAAGCTCCGGGCGGCCGTCGGCCCGATCGTCGGCGCCAATCTCGATCCATCGCATCTGTTCTGGATGGGGGCGGATCCCCTCGTCGTCGCCGAAGCACTCGGCGAGGCCGTCTATCACGTCCATGCCAAGGACACGATGCTCAACGCGCCTGTCCAGGCAACAACTTCGCTCCTCGAGAACGGCTCGCTCATGGACATTCCGGCGCGAAGCTGGTCCTACATCACCCTCGGCTTCGGCCATGGCGAGGAGTGGTGGCGACAGTTCTGCTACCGCCTGAAGATGGCAGGCTATGACGGCTGGCTGTCGATCGAGCACGAGGACGTGCTGCTCAATAGCCTCGAAGGGTTGGAGAAATCCGTCGCCCTGCTCAACGGGGTGATGCCCGTCGCGCCGAGTGACTTCAAGCCGCAGGCAATTTGAGGGTCGAACGACGGTGGGCCCAAATTCACATGGACATCCGTAGTTGCCGCTCAGATCTGGAGAACAGTAGGGGATGCGAGGCCTGAATGAAGGTGCACCACCAAGCAGTCTTTCGGAACTGAAGTCGATGATCGCCTCGAGACAGCTCGAATTCCCAGATCAGCTTGAACGGGTTGTCCGCTGCGCCCTCGTCACTCCGGAACTAATCGCCTTTGGTAGCTCCAATTCGGTGGCACTTGCCTGTTCGGTGTCACCGACGACCGTGGTCCGGCTCGCCGGCTTCCTCGGCTTCGAGAACTATCGAGACCTTCGAACCTTGTTTCGGGAGCATTTGCGGAGACGTGCCGCACGAGTGCCGGCGTCCGGCTCAGCGACCGGGCTAGCCGGATAGCCTGTTCACGGGGACCTGTGGGTGGAATGTGAGTGTGGCCGCTTGGAGCTATAAACTGTGCCATTTGGCGCGATGGCCGCTGTTGGGCACATTCCGGTCTCATCGGCCGAGACAGCCGAACTTCCGCAGTCCACCCATTGCTGCTGGTGCCGACCCGCCAGTGAAGGCGCGCTTAGGGCCCAGAAGCGGAAATAATTGCCGCTCTACGCACGTGTTGACTGAGGCCCAAAGCCAGGGCACAAAGGTGGCATCCACGGTCGCCCGCGACGGAAAAACAGAGGGAATTCAAAGGCACTTTCGTTAAGCCTTTGAAATCATGTGAGAATCCAGGTTCCCCAGCCACTCCTTATTTTTCCTTTGTTTTCAAGCGCTTAGCGAATATCATAAATCGCTAGCCGTAACAGTTTTCCGGTGCATAATTCGGCATCATGGCGCGCCTTTCAGTCGTGGTTCACAATGCACCATTCTCCATCATCGCCTATCATGGCTAGATCTCACGACAACACCACCTCTGCCTCGACCTAGAAACAGGGAGAGCATCATGCCCGAAACTATCCGATGCTGCCCCGGGGATGCTCTTGACGGGCTGAACCCTCTTGGGTGCTAGCATGCAGCGGTGAATTCGACGCCACCGCAATGACCGGCCGCATCTGTTTGTTGTGCGTCTAAAACCAGCGGTCGAGTCCGGATTTGATGACAATGGCCCATTGCCTGTGCCCTTTAAAGAGCGCATGCTGTCAACTTCAGTAGCCATTTTCCGGGCGC
Source organism: Sinorhizobium garamanticum (assembly GCF_029892065.1). Classification (NCBI taxonomy): domain Bacteria; kingdom Pseudomonadati; phylum Pseudomonadota; class Alphaproteobacteria; order Hyphomicrobiales; family Rhizobiaceae; genus Sinorhizobium; species Sinorhizobium garamanticum. The sequence continues at coordinate 486,679 of NZ_CP120373.1, forward strand.
TGCTGCTTCGGGGCCTCGGTGTCCTGGCCCCAACGAAAGGAGGACAGCCTGTCTTCCGACCTCCACGTTCACATCACCGCTCGTAACCTCGTCAGCGTTAGCGGATTTGGATACGGCGAAAACGTTCGGCTTCAGCAAATTCGTAAAGCCGAATCAGCGGTCGCACCGCGCATCAAGCGATTCAATTCGGCAACGCCGCGCGAAGGCCTTTCCTGCCTTCGTGGCGGAACATTACGTTTTTGCTGAGTGAGGCAACGTACGGCGATGCCGCTGTATTGAAAGCTGCAGCCGAAAATCAACCGAAAATCCAGGAGGACCAAATGGCTAAAGGCCAAGCAAGAAGCAATCGTGAAGTTCGAAAGCCAAAAAAAGACAAGGCGGTGGCACCGGTTACCGCTGTGCAGGGAAGTCAGGTTAAGTTCGCAAACAGCGGGCCCAGCCTCGGCAAAAAGCAGAAATAGCTCCGGTGGAAGCAGGGGTGCCTCTGGCATGCCGCCTCTGGCACCCGAGGCACCACGGTCGTTGGTCTTTCGACGGCGAGCGGCGGGGAGCCTTGAATGAGGCGGTGGGCGTCGCCACATGAAGGTTGCGTTTTCAGCCTTTCGGCTACCTGATCTCACCGGCTCGTCCGGCTGCTTGGCAATCCCCGACTTGCAAACGTTCCGAACTCCGCTCTGGCGGGAGAAATTTGCGCTGAACGCTATTGCGTTGCGCATCCACGTTTTAGGACACTCTTATGATGAATACAGCCCGCCTCGCGGCGGAAAACCTGTTCCGGCCGGCAGCGCCAGAAGGCTCGAATGCAACCAAGCTGCAGAAGATACGCGCCAGACAGATCCTCCGAATGCGCGAGCGCAGGCCCGTTGAGCGGCAGCAACGCCTCGAGAAACGTATGAGCCGTTCCCGCGACACTCTCTTTGCATCCAAGGAGCGCATTCATGACGTTTGATTACAGTGCCGGCGCGGGACTATATCCCTGCAAGACCGTGAGAAGAACGAGCCGGCTTCGGTACCAGCGGTTTGATTCGGTTGCCGAAGCGCTTCGCTTTGCGGTTGAGGACATGCCGGCGTCGATGCTCCGCGGCTCTGTTCTTGAGGTCGAGGAAGCCCGCTACAATGGCCAGCAGATACGGGAGCTTTATGACGCGGACGCATACCCTTTGCCGCGGCGAGGCCATCAGAAACTTTGAGCGGTTTTGAGAACCCGGGGGTTGTGCCGGTTGGCGTCGGCTGCGCGACTTCAAATGAGCGCCTGATGGCGGAATTCGCAGCTGCCGAAATCGCGGAGAGGAAAGCAGCCGAAGGCGGCGCGTTGGCCGACGAAGCTGCGCGCAAAGCCGAGCGCGATCGCCGTTCCGCGGCACGCAAGGCTCGTCGGGTCTAACACTTCAACAACTTACGTGCATCACCTGTCGAGCAGTATCCCTTACTACAGACTGCCGCAAGTACTGGGCGATCACCCGCAGCTCGCGCATATCGGCCGCATCACTCCTTGGGAAAGCTTGCAATGCCTTAGGCTCGTTCTTTGGGATGACAGACGCCAAAAACTCGTTTCATTCCAAGATGCTGCAGTGCGGCGGTTCGCTCATAAACAGGACTTCATGACGCCTCATAGAAACTCGACTCAAGTCCGCAACGATGTCCAGAGATCGTCACTCCATACTGCAGACTCCACCGCGGAGCTGATACGGCCGGTTGCACTCCCAGGCGTTACCGGAAGGACCGAGATGCGCGTTTTCAGGAAGCTTGATTTCTGAACATGTGGTTCCTTTCGCTTCAAAGCCGCGATCACATTTCCATTTCTGGCCGTAGGAATTGTCCGCGAAGATTGCATTTTTGGGAACCTTTACAGCAGCACAGGTCTGGTCCTTCTTTTCAAAACCACGATCGCATATCCATTCGTTGCCGCTGGTCGTCAGATAGGCATGGTCAGGAACGATCAACGCGACGCATTCGCGGCCGACAATCTGGTAACCTCGTTCACATTCCCATCCCTCATTAAACGTCGAGTCCGTCAGAAACGCGTTGTCCGGCACCTCGATAAGGTCGCATCCAGTGTCGTTTTGACGATATCCCCGCATGCACTGCCAGCGATCACCATAGTACGGATCAAGATAGGCATTGGCAGGCACCTGAACCTCAAGGCACCGGCTGCCCTTTTCAGAAAATCCGTAGTGACATTCCCAGCCCTTGCCATAGGATTCATTCGTCAGAAACGCGTGGTCGGGAGCCGTCACCGCAACGCAGGAATCGGCTTCTCTTCGGAATCCACGATTGCACTCCCAGCCTGATCCGTAGCGGCTTGCTTCGGCATTAGCGGGCACCGGCGGCGTTCCTTGACCATATGCGCCGGGGATGAATAACAGAGTTGCGGATAGAAGCGCGCTCATTTGCAGAGCCGATGCCGGGCGGTATGGATGGGGCATGTCTTTATCTCCGAATGAGCCCCTGTGTTGTTACAGGAGCGGGAAGCCATTGCGTCCTCTTCTCGCAGACTGGCACTTCCGTACCATGCAAGCGTTGTTCATCGCATAAGGCGTTGTAACTCGAGTGGAAGACCTTGGATTGCGTAGCGCCCCAACAAGGAACCCGACGGTTGCCTGTGCTTGCCGGCCTCCCCCAACTGACACTTGAGCTTCGTTGCTAGTCCCGACCGGGAGTCAACCCCCGCAAGGAGCAGCTTAGTTACCAGCAATGCGGCAGTCTCGAAAAGTCTCGGATCATGGATAAGGAGGTCAGCGCTGTAACCAGCCTCGTCTAAGACTGACTGGATCTTTTCTTGGTCGGTAGGCGAAATGTTGCGTACGGTGGAAGACATGGCGTCCTCCTTGATCGGGGGCTAGGGTATCTAGCCCTCAAGCAGTAGCGCCCGTGACATCTGCTACTGAAGGTTGGACACTGCGCCTTTGTTATAAGAATAGCAACCGCTCTTAGGTCTTATTCAGTTAACCGCGGAACGCCCCGCTCTAAATTCCGCCAATGGTACACAACGCAGAAGACTCGGCGAACCTGGTCACAAGCCAGCTCTGGCGGCTGAAAGACGGGCCGATACGGCGATCTGATGCCGCAAACAGCAGATCACCACGCCCGACCTATTGCCTCTCCAGCCCCGCTACTCCGCCGACCTGAACTGCAGCGTGAACACATTCCCGGCGATCTCGTCGGCGAGTGCCTTTGAAAACTCCAGCGGCATGCAGCCTTGCAGCGCCTCGGTCGCCGCTGCGACGAAGGCCTTGCGCTGTGTCTCGTCTCCGGTGACGCGGATCGCGGTCGGTTGCGGCGGACCCATCAGCGTTCCGTTGCCTTTGAAGCCGAACTTCAAGGTGACGAAGGAATCCTTGATGCCCGACGGCGGGGTCCAGCATTTGCCGAGGGCGTTGCCGACATCCTCGATGGTCAGCAACGGCTCCGCCCACGACGGACCCGTTGCGGTGACGAGGAATAAGCCCGCCAGAACCCACAGTGCAACGACTCTCATTGTGATCTCAACCCACTTCGAACGAACCGGTAATCAAACCCACTCAAGATTGCGTATAACTGCGCCTCGAGGCAAGCAAGTCGTCCGGCATCTTCCACAAGCGGCAAATGTTTCCATGCCTGCAGCAATCCGCGTTTCGCAAGATTGCGCATCAGCGCCGTCATGCCAAAGGTCCATGGCGGGCCTTCGGTCGCAAGCCGTACCGTATTGACGAGGCTGCCGAGCGCAGGACTTGAAATCGTCACGCCGAGCTTGTGGGTGAACCCCTGCCCGGGCTCGTCGCGATCCTCGACAGGCGCGAACAGCGCGCCCATGAACACCATCACCCCATCCGGATACTGATGATGCGGCCGATGGTCTGGGCGACGAGATCGAGCGGGTCACGGCTGATCTCGCGCATCGTGCTCGCACCTTCAAGACGGAAGCCGTCGGACCCTTCGATCAGCAGGTCGAGATCGACATTGCGCACATCATCGATCGAATAGGTCTCGTCGAAATGCCGGATAAATGGCCCGATCGCGCAGGAGGCATTGTTGTCCTTGGCCCTGCCGAGAAGCAACGCGGAGCGCCCCTCGACATCGCGCAGATTGTCATCGTTGCCGAGTGTGGCGCCCTTGACGGACGTCAAACCCGCCCGACGAAGGTTCCCGATTGATATGCAGCAGTCATTTGCTCCTCTCGATGCATGCAGCGTTTTCGCGGCATCCAAGCGAGCTTTTTTGCAGTTACGACACGTATCTGTAAAGCACCTTTGCGCGGCAAATTGTAGCTCGCGCCGCCTGCGACGGAACCTAGCAAGATCTGGAACGTTTTAATATTTCATCGTGGCTCTCACCGGCCGCGGTGAGGTCGCGACTATACTTGCGATGGTACGGAGTCCCTCCTTAAGTCACTGCTGATTTAGGGAGCCACATGCCGGCATTTGCTTTGCTTCGCCGGCAATGGATGATGTCCAGAAAGGATGTGAATGCGATGAATCAGCATGAAGAATTGAAGGACAAGCCGCTCATCGATCCCGTGACCGGCCAGCCGACGACCCGGGACCCCGAGATGCGCGGCAAATTGTCGAGCCGCAGCAGTTGGCCCTTGCTGATAATTCTGCTTGCGGGGCTGGTGCTGGCGCTTATCGCTTGGCTGCCCGCAGAATTGACCAGGGACACGGAAGAGGCGACACCGCCACCGGCAACCTCGGACCAGTCGACGACAACGCCGCCATCGACCGCCACACCTCCGGCCGGACAAGCGACGCCCGGCACGCCGCCAGCCGCACCGGAGACCCCGGCAACGCCACCGGCAAGCCCGGCACCGCAACCGCAGACGACGCCGGCACAACCAGCGCAATAAGCCCTACAGCGCCGCGCGTCCTATCAGACGCGCAAAGGACGCTGTAGCACTTGAATTGCTGCATGTTTTGATCCCAGTTACGATTTAAGGAAACATGCAGCAGCCAAAGGCTATCATAAACGGGGAGCACCAATCCTCCCCGTTTCGGTGATTGAAGCGAAGATATTGATTACAGCGCCGCGCGTCTCAACAGACGCCAGAGAAGACGCTGTAGCACGTTGAATTGCTGCGCTGCTCATGGAACAGATCCTCGCCGACATCCTTGCTCCAACGCAGGTTCCCTATCCGGTCATATTCGCGCGCTTCTGCGGCGCAATCCTGTTCGGGGCGCTGATTGGCATAGAGCGGGAAAAACGGCAGCGGCCGGCCGGACTCAGGACGCACATTCTCATCAGCCTCGCATCGTCGATTTTCGCCGTGATCGCGGTGGAAAGCGTGCATATGATGAGTCTTTCGGGACCCGAAGTGCGGATCGACCCGATACGGGTCGTGGAGGCGGTCACCGCGGGGGTGGCCTTCCTCGCGGCCGGCATGATCGTATTTTCGAAGGGCGAGGTCAAAGGGCTGACCACGGGAGCTGGCATGTGGCTCGCGGGTGCGGCGGGGCTGTCCGTCGGTTTTGGCTTCTGGCTTATCGCCGCCTTTGCCTCCTGCGCCAGCCTCGCCGTGCTTTTCATCCTCTGGCGGCTGGAGATCGCTCTCCACTGGAAGCCACCGGAGCCTTCCGAAGGTGGCGCGAACGGACGGCCCGCCGCGCCTCGGGACGCTACGGCCGTTTCGAAGGAAGGCTAATGCATGTTTCCTTATAGCTAAGGAAACATGCAGCACATCAAAGTGCTGCAAACGCCCGTTGCGCGTTTGATAAGGCGCGCAGCGCTGGAGATCATCTCACTGCTTCATTGACAGTGAAATGATCCAACTCTTTGAAAAGCCGTCGCACGCCCTTTCTGGAATCGCTCTAACGGCTGGGAAAAGCAGATGGAACTTCCGGATCGGAATGACCGTGAATGGGTGCTGAGCCTGCGCGCGGATTCCTCCGGATGGCCGGCCCTCTCTGTCGATGTGCCTGCAACATGGCGACCGCCCGGCGGGCATCTTCGGGCGTTTGGAATACCTGCCCGTCCAGCGGCCACACACTGTATTTGACAGCGACAAAGCGCAATTGTCCGTTGTCAGGTATCAGTGCGCCGACCGCCTCGCCGGCGAATTCTATCGTCTGCTTACTCATAGGCTTGAAACTCCCTCCCGGCGGCTCGCGGAGCGACGGGCAATCTTTCGCTGGGCAGGCGCCAACGAACCGAACCCTCGCCTTCAGCCACCGGCGAAACACGTGAGCGGCCGTTTGGTTCCACGCGGGGACAACAAAAACGGCAGCACGGTGCCACCATCGGGGAGGAAAATGATCTAACTCTTTGGAACTACAAAATTCCAGACGGAAGACCGACGCACGCTTCCTGGAATAGCTAGGCGAGGAAGCGCTCGGGCCGATAGGGAGCGATGTCGATCACGGTCTTTTCGCCGGTCATGGCCTCGGCAAGCGCGCGGCCGGTGACCGGGCCAAGCGTCATGCCGTGGTGGGCATGGCCGAAGGCGAGCCAGAGGCCCTCGTGCCGCGGTGCCTTGCCTATGATCGGCATCATATCGGGCGTGCAGGGCCGCGCACCCATCCATGGCTCCTCATCGCGGCGTTCGGCCAGCGGGAAGAACTCGCGCGCGACCCGTTCGGCCCGGGTCAACTGTACCGGCGTTTTCGGCGCGTCCCGCTGTGCAAATTCCGCGCCTGTCGTCAAGCGGATCCCGCGCAGCATCGGTGCCAGGAAGTAGCCCTTTTCGGCGTCGAGCACCCAGTTGTTAAGCGTCGCCCCTTCCTGGACACCATAGTGCATATGGTAGCCGCGCTTGACCGCGAGCGGAAAATGATAGCCGAGCTTGCGGGTCACCGTGTCGGCCCAGGGACCGAGCGCCACCACCACCTCGCGGGTTTCGAGCGGACCTTCCGGTGTCGCCACCCGCCAGCCGGCGCCCTCCAGAATGTGCTCCAATGTCGCAGCGTCTCCGGAGACGAGCCTGCCGCCGAGCGATTGGAAATAGGTAAGATAGGCCTTGTTGAGGCTATGCGGATCGCGGATCGACCAGGGGTCGGTCCAGCGCAGCCCGCCGGCGAGCTCGACGCGGATGGATGGTTCGATGGTCCTAAGCTCGCTCGTCGAAAGCTTCTGGTGATTGACGCCAAAACCGGCGGAGAGTTTTTCCGCGTCCTTGTAGGCGGCGTCGCGCTCCTTTTCCGTGCGAAACACCTTCATCCAGCCATCCTTGCGGATGAGGTCCCCGGCACCGGAAGCCTCGATCAGGTCCTTGTGCTCGGCGATCGAGTTTTCGATCAGCGGTGCATAGAGATGCGCGATCCTCTGGTGCTGGGTGAAGCCGGAATGCCACCAATAGCGCGCCAGAAAGGGCACCAGCCCCGGCAGCGCGCGAAAATGATAGCTGGCGTCGATGGTGTTGTTCAGCGCGTAGCGGAAGAGCGCACCGAAATTATGGGGAAAGCCGTAGGGAAAGACGCCTTCGCGCTGGATAAGCCCGGCATTGCCGTAAGACGTCTCCTCGCCCGGGCCGCGTCGGTCGAGAAGCACTACCGATTTCCCGCGTCGCGCTAGGTGGATGGCGGCGGAAATGCCGACGATGCCGGCGCCCAAAACCACTACGTCAGTCTTCATATGCCACTGCCCCGCTTGCTCGTTCACAAACCCGCCGCATGCGCCAGAAGTTGGCTGCATCAGTCGCGCCGCTACTACTTTTTCAACTTGCTCATGATCTGCTCCAGGGAACCGAGGAGCACGGCCGAAACGACAAAAGCCAGATGCATGATCGTCGCCCACATCAGCTTTTCGCTCGTGAACTGCTGGGCGTTGAGGAAGATCTGCAGCAGATGGATCGACGAGATCGCCACGATGGAGGAGGCGACCTTGATCTTCAGGCTGCCTGAATCAAGCTTGCCCAGGAAGGAGACTTCGCCCTCGCCCTCGTCGAAGCGGCTGACGAAGTTCTCGTATCCGGAAATCATCACCATGACGATCAGGCTTGCGACGAGTGCGGCGTCGATCAAGCCGAGCATTGCAAGGATCATCTGGGCATCGTCGTAGACAAAGACCAAGCCCGCAACCTTCAGGAACTTGTAGATGAAGGAAACGCCGTAGAGAGCAAGCGCTGCAACCAGCCCGAGATAAAAGAGGACCAGTAGCCATCGGCTCGAAAGGATAATGCGCTCGACGATGAGTTCCAGGGACTTCATGAGATTGTTCTGTTCCTGACCGGTGGGCGGGTACCCGCATGAATAGCCAAGCGCATTGGCCGGAGCAAGAGAACTGAACACGGCTTGCAACGGAAAGGGGCGAAGCATGGCGCTTCGCCCCTTTCTCGTTTATGAGCCCCCGGACTTGTCGCATCAGGTTCTGCGTATCAATCCGGCAATGAGCGAAATCACCAAGAATACGAGGAACAGGAAGAACAAGACCTGGGCGATGCCTGCCGAAGCTCCGGCAATACCACCAAATCCGAGAATTCCGGCAATGATGGCAACAATCAGAAAGACGAGAGCATAGTAGAGCATCGATATCTCCAATGTCTGCGTTGGTGAAATTGGAACGCTTAGCTCATCGCCTTTGTTCCGGGTTCCGTTTTTTCTCCCGGCGAGACCTCCAATGGCTTTTGGCCAAAAGAAAACCTTTCGTTAACCAACGAGCGGGAAATGGTCCAGAACCGGCACACGGCAACAAAATTCGCCAGGAACCTTCGATAGGGCTTGGCGTTGTTCCGGTAACGAAGCTCTTGGAAACGCAATGAAGATTCCATCGCGACATATATGGAAATCGGTGACCGAGGTCGCCCGGCACAACGCGCCCGTGCGCAGGCATAACCTGCATATCGGCAGAACGATGCGTGATCTTCACATTCACACGGAAGAGAAGCGCAATAAACGCCTCCAGGCCCTTCTTGACGCTCTGGAAAAAGCCGAGAAAGCGCTACCCAAAGAGGATAAGTGACGCATCATCGCAAGAAGCGCGTCGCGTCCGGCGAGGTTTCGTCAGCCCGTCTCAGCCCGTCAATGGCGCGATGCCCATTCGTCGATTTGGCGCTCCGCCTCTTCCTTGGCAATTCCGTAGCGCGCCTGAATGCGCCCGGCGAGTTCCTTCCGATTGCCGTTGATGATGTCGAGATCGTCGTTGGTGAGCTTTCCCCACTGCACCTGGGCCTTGCCCTTGAATTCGGTCCACCGACCTTCGATGATGTCCCAGTTCATGATTACGCTCCTTTCAATCTTTGATGCCCAAAGTCACTTATCGCCGGACGAAGGACGGACACCGCCCGCAACCGCATAAGGCTCTTCATCCGGAGAGACGGTCACTTCCAGCTTTCCCGCAGGTGTGATCGTCCATTCGATCACCGCACTTTCGACGATGAGTGCAGGATCGACCTCGGCGCACTTGCCGTATGCCGTCTTGAAAACCTTGCCGACCTCCTCCATCGCGGGAGGAAGCAAGGTGTCGCATTCCTCCACGGTTTCGAAGGCAACCAACGGCGATGGCACCTCCCGGCACGCTGTCGTATTCTGCATGCAACCGACGAGAACCATGATGGCGGCAACATGTTCCATTTCCGCGCTCCTTTGACGCCGACACCTGGAACAAACGGAAGAAGCCGGCAGCGGGTTCCTCGTCCGCGTCAACAATTGCTTGGTAAGGGATTGCACTGCTTGGGTTGAAAATGGGCAGGTGGCCGATTGATCAGCGGCCTTTTGCAATCAGGATGCGGACGCGCGACAACGATCATGCGCGACGGCGCATGGACACGCGGAACAAATGGTTGCAATCGGCGTTTTGGCAATAATAACAAGCGCCGCGGGCGGCGGCCACGTACAAGGGAGTGAGGAATGCGTGACCTAGTTGCGCCTGCAGCGATCAGCCAAACTATGCCAGGAACATGCTATGATCGTGGCGGCATGAGCAATCGCCTACGGGTAACTTGGCCTCGCGACCGGCATTCTGTCGGCCTCCCGTCTTCGACCGGAGAACACGCACTTAACATCTTCCGCTGTTCGGTAAATAAACCTTGGATAGGGAAACGTACCATGAAGAAGGTATTTATGGCAGCAGGCCTGATCCTTTCCCTGGCGGCCTGCACGCAGACGGAAAAAGGTGCGACTATCGGCGCCGTTTCCGGCGGAATCATCGGCGGGGCCATCACCGATGATGTGGGAGGTGCCGCGGTCGGCGCAGTTGTTGGTGGCGTCGCCGGCGCCCTGATCGGCAGGGCAAACGAACCTGGACGCTGCATCTATCGTGACCGTTACGGGCGGCGCTACACGGCGCGTTGCTGATCCGGACATGCAAGACTGCAGGGGGGCCACCGCGCTCCTCCGCCCCGAAATTCGTGCCCAGACAAACCATCGTCTTCTCTCATAGCAACCAAACCTCGGATAGGAACGCACCATGAAGAAGATACTTCTCGTAGCAAGCCTGATCCTTCCCCTGGCGGCCTGCACGGCAACGGAAAGGGGCGCCGGCATCGGTGCCGCATCCGGCGCGATCATCGGCGGGGCAACCACCGGAAATGTTCGCGGAGCAGCCGTTGGCGCCGGGATCGGCGGCGTAGCCGGCGCCCTTATCGGCCGCGCGAACGAGCCCGGCTATTGCTACTACCGCGACCAATACGGCCGCCGCTACACCGCGCGTTGCTGATCGGGATAGACAGCGCGAAACCCGGCCGGCTGCTACAATAATGCCGCCGGGTTGGCGCACGCCCTGCAAGCTCGCGCCTGCCGTGACGTGTCGTGCGAAGCCCGTCAATCAGACGGCGGGCATCAGGGTCGCGACTGTGCGTTCTCGGCTGCGTCAAGACGTTCGAGCAATTCAATAAAGTGCTGCGGAATCGGTTCGTTTTCCAAGGCTTGGTAAAGCGCCTTCAATTTCGAAGCGATCTGTGCGCTCGCATCCGTCATTGAGGGAAGCTTGCCGGCACCGCCCGGCGCCTTGCGCCATCCGGAAGGCTCATTCATTTTTCGCTTCCGCGCGCCGAAGGCCTTATCCCCCTGTTCCGGCCATTCCTATCCCTTATGCCCGTCATCTGCTTACTCTAGGCTTTCCATAATCCAAAAGACGTGCTCAAAACATTGACGTATCTTGCTGCACGCCCATTGTCCGCAAGACCGGGACCATACCGGCACAATAGTTTAGGAAACCCTAAATGTCACTTTCCACCAGGATTGCGCCACATCTTCCCTATCTGCGGCGCTATGCCCGCGCCGTCACGGGCTCGCAAGCCGCAGGCGATGCTTATGTCGCCGCCGTTCTCGAGGCGTTGATCGAGGACGTCAGTCTCTTCCCGACCGCCTCCAACGACCGGATCGGTCTCTACAAGCTGTTCTGCTCCCTGTTCGACAAGCTGGACATCGATCGCGCGCAATTGACGTCGCCCTTCGCCTGGGAGCGCAACGCCGCGGCCAATCTGTCGGTGATCGCGCCGGCGCCGCGCCAGGCATTCCTGCTGATCGCCGTTGAAGGCTTTTCCACAAGCGAGGCGGCCGAGATCATGAACCTCGACCCCGGCGCCTTCGCCACTCTTCTCGCGGACGCGTCACAGGAGATTTCACGTCAGGTGGCGACGGAGGTCATGATTATCGAAGACGAACCGCTGATCGCCATGGATATCGAGGACATGGTGACAAGCCTCGGACATCGCGTTACCGGGATCGCTCGAACCTATCGCGAGGCGCTCGAACTCTATCGGACAACATCGCCGAAAATGGTTCTTGCCGATATCCAGCTCGCCGACGGCAGTTCGGGTATCGACGCCGTCAACGATATCCTTGCTGAAACCACCGTGCCGGTGATCTTCATTACGGCCTTCCCCGAGCGGCTCCTGACAGGCAAGAAGCCGGAGCCGGCTTTTCTGGTAACGAAGCCCTTCAATCCGGAAATGGTGAAGGCACTGATCAGCCAGGCACTGTTCTTCGACGAACAGGCGCGAACCGGGCGCCTGTAAACACGCGGGCCTGCGCCACCAGCAATCCGGCATCGGACCGGACGTCACTCCGGCAGAGGCCGGTCAACAGGCGGCTCGCGCACCTGCTCGAATATGGTCACGGCGATAAGTGACAGGGGCAGCGCCAGAATCGCCCCGACGGCGCCCCACATCCACGTCCAGAAAATGATCGCGATGAAAATCAGAAATGGATTGATCTCGAAGCGGTGCCCCAGGACCGCCGGAACGATGAGATTTTCCATGAGCAGATGCACGACGAAGAAGGCGACAGCGGGTGCAATTCCCAGAAGCAGCGCGTCATGCGTCATCAACCCGCCGACGAGCAGCGACAGCGTCATGCAGGTCACGCCCAGGTAGGGAATGAAACTCGACACGAAGGCAAACAGCCCCCACAACGGTGCCATGGTCAGTCCGCCGCCAAGCGCGATCACCATCGTCGTCAAGCCGAGCGCCAGATAGATGAGGCTCGCCGTCGAAAAATACTGGGCAAGTGCATCTTCGGTCGCGTTCATGATCCGGATCGCGTTCAAGCGATGCTCCCTGCCGGCAAAGGCTAGGATGATTGTGCTGCGTAGCTGAAGGCGGCCGAGAAGAAAAAGGACAAGGGCTGCCAGAAAAATCAGTGTCTGGACGAGTGCCGGTGTCAAACCTGCTGCAACAGCTCCAAGCACCGGGCCGGCGTTCCTTACGAGCGTGTCGGCAAGTGCGTTCTGATCGGCGTTGCGTATCAGCGCCATTCTCAACCAGGTGAACCGCTCAATGAAGGGCAATATCCGCTCTATGACGCCCTCGGCCAGCCGGGGAGCCTCACGCGCCACCTCCGTGATCGGGACAAGAAGTGCATTCACCAGCGAGGACAGCCCGAGCACGAAGAGAAGCGCCAGCAACAGGCCGCCGAAGATCGGCGGCAGGCCGAACCTCTCCAATTCATCGGCCGCCCTGCCAAGCACGATGCCAACGATAATCGCCAGCGTGATCGGCATCAGGATCGCTTCCATGGAATAGACGGCCGCCGAGCAGGCGATGATGAAGAGGCCGACCGTGCTTAGCGCAACCAACAGCTCAAGGCCGTTGCTCCTTCGGACGGCGCCTCTCGGCGAATCGGCCAGCGCGATTTCCTTGTCCACGCTGCGCTTTCGTTTGCGGTTGCTCGTGATATGCCTCGCTGTTTCCATCGGCGTCCTTCTTCTTCCGCTACCGGTTCGCAGCGTCGGCAATGCTGTCGATCAGCCGCAGATCCGGAACAGTCCGCCCTTGCCCCGCACATCCGCCTTTCACTCGAGGCATTGCTCATTGTTGTCCGGGTGGGAATATGTGGAGCGTCAGGGAGAGTAGGCCCAACCCCAGAACGATCATCAGCAGCGTGCGCGCCACTTCATCCGTTGTCTGCGGGATGAGGCCGAAACCGATCACGATCCCCGCGAGCACCAGCACGAAAAGGCGTGGCAGCCAGTAGAGCATTGGTCATTCCTTCCATTACGGAACGACCGATAAACGTCCGAGCGAGTGCTTGGTTCCTGCTGCATGTTTCCTTAGATCGCAGCCGCTCCAAGAATAAAAACATGCGGAAATTCAAAGCGCTACAGCGCCACAGACTTGGGCGCTGCTGGATCCCTGTGACAGGCACAGGGATGAGGGCGAGACCGAAGCAAAACGCCGCCGTGCACAGGCACGGCGGCGCGCTTCAATTCACCAAAAAAAGAAGGACTTAAGCGGCAGCGGTGACAATGACTTCGACGAGGTATTCCGGCGTTGCGAGCTTGGCTTCGCCAGTCGCGCGGGCGGGCGTGTGGCCCTGCGGCACCCAGGCGTCCCAAACGGAATTCATCTTGGCGAAATCGGCCATGTCCGCGAGCCAGATCGTTGCCGACAGGATGCGCGTCTTGTCCGTGCCTGCGAGGGCAAGAAGACGATCGACTTCGGCGAGCGCCTGCTTCGTCTGGGTGACCACGTCGTCACCGGCATTGCCGACCTGGCCAGCCAGATAAACCGTGTTGTTATAGACCACGGCCTGGCTCATCCGCGGCCCGGTTTCAAAGCGCTTGATTTCCATTGTCATCATCCTGAAGTTTGGGCCGGACGTCTTCCGTCCGACCGATGGCGTCCGCCCGCCACCGGAAGGCGAGTGGTGATGGCGGGGAAGCTCTACACCAAAGGGTAATCGAGGCCAAGGAGCGGCCGACCGAAAGCCTCAGGCTGAAAGCGATTGGACCCTGCCCTGCTGCATGTTTCCTTAGACCGTACGCGCGGCTGATAAGACGCTCGGCGTTGTAGAGTGACAGGGCAGGATATCTTAAGCGGCCTTCCGTGCGAGGCGCGCCTTGATGCTGGCAACGTCTGCGCGCGGCGTGGCGGCAAACAGGGTCTTGGTATAGCTGTGCTTGGGATCCGCAAAGACCTCGTCACGGCTGCCGTATTCCACTGCCTCGCCGTAATACATCACCATAACGTCGTCTGCGATGTAGCGTACCACCGAGAGATCATGGCTGATGAAGACATAGGTCAGGTGGAACTCGTCCTGCAGGTCCGCGAGCAGGTTAAGGACCTGCGCCTGAACCGACAGATCGAGCGCGGAAACGGGCTCATCCAACACGAGGAGGCTGGGATTGAGCATCAAGGCGCGCGCGATGGCGATGCGTTGACGCTGGCCGCCCGAGAACATGTGCGGATATCGATTGTAGTGTTTCTCGTCGAGACCCACCTTCTTCAGCATCGTCATGGCGCGGTCGCGCCGTTCGTCGGCTGGTGCCTTGGTGTTGATGACCAGCGGCTCCGCCAGGATGTCCCCGATCTTCTGCCGGGGGTTGAGCGAACCATAAGGGTTCTGGAAAACGATCTGCACCTTGCGGCGCATCTCCGACGTCAGGCCGTCCCTGGCGATGTCGACCTTCTTTCCATCGATCAGCAACTCGCCCGAGGTCGCTGGGTCGATCAGCGTGATGATGCGGCCAAGCGTCGACTTGCCGCAGCCGCTTTCACCAACGATCGCCAGCGTCTTTCCCTCGTCCACGGTGAAGCTTACGCCTTTCAGCGCATGAACGGTACGCGCCTTGCGGAACAGATTGCCGGGAATGTGATAGTCGCGCACCAGGTTGCGGGCTTCGAGAACATGGGTCATCGAGTGGCTCCCTCCAGCATCTGCTGGTCGTTGAAGAGTTCGGAGATCGTCGGCAACCGGTCGCCCGTCGCGTTCTCCGGCAGGGCAGCAAGAAGTGCGCGCGTGTAGTTGCTTTTCGGCGACTCGAACAGCGACAGCACATCCGCCTCCTCGATCTTGCGGCCCTTGTACTGAACGACGACGCGATCCGCCGTTTCCGCGACCACGCCCATGTTATGGGTAATCATGATGAGGCCCATGCGGTATTCCTGCTGCAGTCTCATCAGAAGATCGAGGATCTGCTTCTGGATCGTCACGTCCAGCGCGGTGGTCGGCTCATCCGCGATGAGGAGCTTCGGATTGCAGGCAAGGGCAATGGCGATCATGACGCGCTGGCACTGCCCACCCGACATCTGATGCGGGAAATGGCCGAGGCGCTCGGCGGGCTCCGGAATGCCGACGGCCTCGAAGAGTTCGATCGCGCGCTTGCGCCGCGCCTTACGGTCGAGCCCCATATGGATACGCAATACTTCCTCGATCTGGAAGCCGACCGTGAAGCACGGGTTGAGGCTGGCGATCGGCTCCTGGAAGATCATGGCGATGTCCTTGCCGATAATCTTGCGACGGTCGGCCGCGGACATCTTCAGAAGGTCCCGTCCATTGAAGGCAAGCTTGTCCGCCGTCACCTTCGCAGTCCAAGGCAGAAGCCCCATCGCGGCAAGCATCGACACGGATTTGCCTGAGCCCGATTCCCCGACGATTGCCAGGACCTCGCCCTCATGCACCTTGAGCGAAACGCCGTCGACGGCCCGGAACGGCCCGGAAGACGTCTGGAATTCAACGACGAGATTTTCAATTTCGAGAAGCGCCATGTCAGGACCTCTTCAGCTTGGGGTCGAGAGCATCACGCAGGCCATCGCCCATGAGATTGATTGCGAGAACGGTCACGAGGATCGCAAGACCCGGGAGCGTGACGACCCACCAGGCGCGCAGAATGAACTCACGCGCTTCGGCCAGCATCGTTCCCCATTCCGGCGTCGGCGGCTGCGCGCCCATGCCGAGAAAGCCGAGTGCCGCCGCGTCGAGGATCGCACTCGAAAAGGAGAGCGTCGCCTGAACGATGAGCGGCGCCATGCAGTTCGGCAGGATGGTCTTGAACATCAGCCTCAGGTGGCCCGCGCCGGCGACCTTTGCCGCCACGACATAGTCCCGGGTCTTCTCCGTCATCACGGCGGCCCTGGTCAGCCGGACGAAATGCGGCTGGAACACCAGTGCGATCGCGATCATCGCATTGGTAAGACCGGGACCGAGCACGGCGACCAGAACCAGCGCCAGCAGCAGCGACGGAAACGCCAGGATGATGTCCATGATCCGCATGATGACAGTATCGACCCATCCGCGGAAATAGCCGGCAATGACACCGACGAGGATGCCGCCGATCAGCGACAATGTGGTCACGATGACGCCGACGAACAGCGAAAACCGCGTGCCGTAAATCAGTCGGGAGAGCATGTCACGGCCGACAGCATCAGTGCCGAGAAGGAATTCCACGCGACCGCCTTCCTGCCAGAACGGCGGAAGCAGAACTGCCTCCCGGAACTGGATGGTCGGATCATGGGGTGCGACAAGCGGAGCGCCTATGGCGAGCAGCACCAGGAACAGGAAGAAGAACAGCCCGATGACGGCGCCGCGGTTCTCGGCAAAATAGAACCAAAATTCGGCAAGTCTCGCTCGGCGGGACGGATCGGTCGATATGGGGCTTGTTGCGGTAACTTCGGTCATATCGCCCTCCTTAATGCCGGATACGAGGGTTGATCAGGCCGTAGAGCAAGTCCACGACGAGATTCACCAGCATGATGACGCCCGCGATGATCAGGAGTCCGCCCTGGATGACGGCATAGTCGCGGCGGAAAACCGAATCGACCATCCATTTGCCGATGCCCGGCCAGGAGAAGATCGTCTCCGTCAGAATAGCGCCGGCCAGCATGACACCGATCTGAAGACCGATGGTGGTCACGACCGGGATCATCGCATTGCGCAGGGCGTGGATACCCACCACCCGGAACGTGGAGAGCCCCTTGGCCCGCGCCGTGCGCACATAGTCCTCGGACAGAACTTCGAGCATCGCCGAACGGGTCTGCCGCGCGATGACGGCAAGCGGAATGGTGCCGAGCACGATCGTCGGCAGAACGAGATGGCTGAAGGCCGACTGGAACGCTCCCTCCTGCCCCGACAGCAGAGAATCGATCAGCATGAAACCGGTGACCGATGGAAAGAAGAACATCAGCGAGATGCGTCCCGACACCGGCGTCCACTGCAATATGCCGGAGACGACGATGATCAACAGCAGGCCCCACCAGAAAATCGGCATCGAGAAGCCGATGAGGGCTGTGCCCATGATGATCTGGTCGAAGATGGAGCCGCGCTTGATCGCCGCAATGACACCCGCGGGGATGCCGACCACGACGGCGAAAACGATGGCGCAGAGAGAGAGCTCGACCGTCGCCGGGAAGAGCTCCAGGAACTGATCGATCACCGGCTTCTTGGTGACGATCGACAGCCCGAAATCACCGCGAAGTACGCCCCAGAGATAGTCCAGGTACTGAACGACGATCGGGCGATCGAAGCCCAATTGGTGTGAAATTTCGGCGTGGCGCTCCGGCGACATCACCCGTTCGCCGGAAAGCAGCGCTACAGGGTCACCAGGAAGCAGGCGGATGAAGGAGAAGGCGATGATGGAAACCCCGATGAAAGTCGGGATCAGCACCGCCAAGCGCCCCAGAAGAAATCGAAACATAGTCAAACCTCATGCCGTCGTCGCCGCGAACTGGTTGAGCGGCAGCACTGGCAAAAAGGAAGAGGGGCGCTCGCCCAATGGCAAACGCCCCCTTCGGGTCAGTCGGTAAGATTACTCTACAATGTCAACGCCGTCGAAAGCAAAGTCGCCGAGCGGGCTCTGCACGAAGCCTTCGACGTTCTTGCGCATCGGGACGATGGAGAGCGAGTGGTCGAGCGTTGCCCACGGCGCTTCCTTCTTGAAGACGGCCTGAGCCTGCTGGTAGAGCTTGGTGCGCTCTGCAACGTCCGTCGCCTCCTTGGCCTTGGTCACCAGATCCTCGAACTCCTGGTTGCACCACTGGGCGCGGTTGTTACCGCCGACAGCATCGCAACCAAGCAGCGTGTCAAGGAAGTTGTCCGGGTCACCATTGTCACCCGTCCAGCCGAGGATCACCGCACCGTCGCGATCCTTTGCTTTGGACTTCTCGAGATATTCGGCCCACTCATAGGAGACGATCTCGACCTTGACGCCGATCTTGGCGAAATCGGCCTGGATCAATTCGGCGGCGCGACGTGCGTTCAGCATGTACGGCCGCGCAACCGGCATCGCCCAGACCTTCATGGACAGGTCCTTGACGCCGGCATCCTCGAGCATCTTCTTGGCGACTTCCGGCTCGTAGGTGTCATCCGCGATGGTGTCGTCATAGGACCACATCGTCGGCGGGATCGGGTTCGACGCCGGGGTTGCCTGGCCCTGGAAGACGGTGTCGACGATCGCCTGCTTGTTGATCGCCTTGTTCAGCGCCTTGCGGACTTCAACCTTGTCGAAGGGGGGCTGCGTCGTGTTGTAGGCGAGATAGGCGACGTTCAGACCGGCCTGCTCCATCACCTTGAGGTTCGGATCGGCCTTCATGGCTTCGACATCGGCTGCGTTCGGATAGGGCATCAGGTGGCATTCGCCGGCCTGCAGCTTCTGGTAACGGACGGCAGCATCAGTGGTGATCGAGAAGACCAGATCGTCGATCTTCTGCTTTCCGCCCCAATAGTCCGGATGGGCTTTATAACGAATGACCGCGTCCTGCTGATAGCCGACGAAGGCGAACGGACCGGTGCCGAGCGGCATCTGGTTGAGCTGGTTCATCTTGCCGTCGGCCTGCAGCTTATCGGCATATTCCTTCGACATGATCGATGCGAAGGGCATGGCAAGGTTGGCGAGGAACGGTGCTTCCTTGCGCTTCAGCTTGATCTTCACCGTCATGTCGTCGATCTTCTCGATCGACTCGAGCACATCCGGCAGCCCCATGCCGGCGAAGTATTCCCAGGAACCGCCAGTCACGTAGCCATGCCACGGATGGTCGGGCTTCCACTGACGCTCAAGCGAGAAGATCACGTCGTCGGCGTTGAGTTCACGCGTCGGCGTGAAGAACTCGGTCGTCTGGAACTTGACACCCGGACGGAGCTTGAAGGTGTATTCGAGGCCGTCGTCAGAAATCGTCCAGCTTTCAGCAAGCCCCGGTTCGGTCTCCGTCGTGCCCTTCTTGAATTCGAGAAGGCGGCTGTAAACGGTGTGCGCGGCAGCGTCGAACGTCGTGCCGGCCGTGTAGAGGCCGGGGTCAAAGCCTTCCGGCGAACCTTCAGAGCAGTAGACGAACGTCTTCGACCAAGCCGAGCCGGCCATCAGCGTGGCAAGCGCCGTCGCTGCGAAAAGAGTAGTGAGCTTTTTCATGAGCTTGCTTCCCAGATTTGTTTTTTGTTCTCGTATTTGCCTGACGCGGAATGACGTTTACACCCGGTCAAGGGCGGATGGAACGACATTTGGCGTCGCAATGCAATAAGTCACTGCAGAAATTTGTCTATGCGAAAAATTCTTCCTTAAGTAGAGCTTGCGCGCGTATCCACGATTTTCGAAAACGGCCCGATGCACCGCCATCGTTAACGGCGCGTTTACCGGCTGCACAAAGGAATTGACAGCAATTGCGCGTGGCGCGCCAGAAAGACGCACCGCATTGAGAGCGATCTCGCACAACAGCGCCGCGCGTCTAACCGGACGCGCAAGGGCTGCATGATTTGTCCTGAAATCGATTCCGATTTAGGGAATCATGCAGTAGCAATGCGCGCTTCGCGGCGCCGGGCGGTCACCCCAAAATAGTGCGGTAGAAATACACTTCCCGTCGTGCAATAGAATGCACACGCATTTCGGGGGGACATTCGGCATGGGTGATGTCCATGTGGAGGATTTGGCCGGCGACGTGGAGCTACTGCATGTTTCCTTAAATCGTAGCCGATTTAAGGATAAAAACATGCAGCAATTCAAAGTGCTACAGCGTCCTTTGCGCGTCTGATAAGACGCGCGGCGCTGTAGTGTCCATGTCAGGTTGGCCGGCAAACTGCTGCGCGGCCATGGGGAGATAGCCGGAGCGTGGCGGTCTTACAGGAAAATCATAGGCGGTACGACCTTCACGAGGAGCTGGAGAAGGCTCTCAACCGTGTGGATTTCTTCCGCATTTTCCACACTTTGGCGCTGCGTTTCGGTTTTGGGCATTTCGGCATCCTGCAACTCGGCAACGAGAATGACGCCTGCATGCTTTCCACGCGCCTGGTCCTCCACGACCTCCCCTCCGGCCTCGCCGAGGAATACGACAAGCGTCACCGTTTCGGCGATTCCATCGTCTACAAAGCCTTGCATGGCTCGAATATTTCGTCGGTATGGGGCGTGAACGATTCGACGCTGGGATCAGGTCAGAGCCTCCTTTCCCAACTCGGTTTCGAGCTGTTGCTTTGCGTGCCGGTCAACGCGGCAACGACGGGAGCGCGCTATGCCGTGCTCTTCCTCGGCGATGGCGAGGACATCGAACAGGCCGCGCATTACGAGCTATGCTACAGCGCGGCATCAGCCTTCGACTATTTCTATCGGGCGACGCTCGCCAACAAGGCCGGCATGGGCCTGACGCCGAGAGAAACCGAAATACTCAAGTGGATTTCGCACGGAAAGACGGCCAGTGAGATTGCCCTGATCGTATCGGTCTCGGAGCACACCGTGAATTCACACACCGCAACGATCCTCAAGAAGCTCGATGTAGTCAACCGGACGCAAATGGTCGCGAAAGCGATACGAGAACAGATTATCCAGTGAAGTTGCCGGCGCAGCCGGCAGAGCCACCCGAGCGGCATGCTTCCAGCATAGGCGGCCGATCAATCAGGGATGTGAACGTTCATGACACGGAAAGCCCACATCTTGCTCGTTGACGACAACCCGGCGGAAAACCTGATCCTCAGCGGACTGATCAGGAAAGTGGACAGCATCGACATCGAACTGCACTACTGCCGGACGATGGACAGCGCGATCGCGTTTCTTCTTTCCGGCAAACCAGTCTCGATGATCCTGCTGGACAATCTCGTGCATCCTCGCGGTGATTTTCGCGAGACCGTTCCCGCCCTGAGGCATCAGGGCTTCATTGGCCCGATCGGTGTCATATCGTCCTCGCCGGGCGAGCCCTATTTCCAGAGCCTGGAAGAATACGGCGCCGATTTTCGCATCGACAAATCGGAAATCGATCCGACGGCGATCGAATTCATCCTAAGGGAATATCTGCCGGAGGAGTAATGGCGGCCGAAAGAGTACGGCCGCCATGAGGGGGCGGAAAATCAAGCCGCCGAGGTGCGCACCTGTGCCGTTTCGTCCAGGCCCAGAAGGAAGTTGATCTGCGGCCGGGCCTTGACCAGGTCGTCGATCGAATAGCCCTGAAGCACTTCGAAGAAGGCATTCAATGCCTTGCGCAGGGCCGTGTTGAGGCCGCAGCTGTCGACCAGAGGGCAGTCGATCTCACCAGCTTCGAAGCATTCAGCCATGGCAAAGCTGTCTTCGGTAACCTTCACTACGTCGAAGAGGCTGATTTCGGATGCCGGCTTCGGCAGCCGCACACCGCCATTGCGGCCGCGGACGGTTTCCACCAGGCCCGCTTTGGTCAGCGGCTGCAAAATCTTGAACAGAAACAGCTCGGAGACGCCGTAGGCCTTGGCGATCTCAGGGATGCGGCTGAGCTTCTCGCCGTTCGCTGCACAGTACATCAGCATGCGAACCGCGTAGTTCGTTTGCTTCGTCAGACGCATAATTCACTCCGGAATCGAGAAATTCATCTTTTCATCATATAGGACGGATCGCAGTTTGGAACAATTCCAAAAAACAGCAAAAAATCACTTCTCGTTGACGGCCACGTTTCGCTGTTGACTGTCCGTGCGCGCGGCGCCAAAAAGGTGACCGATTTTGTTAAGTTACACAGAAAGTGGAGGGCACCATGCGCATGTCAACGACGATGATCGGGGCACTGTCGATAACCGCGACGCTGTTTGCTTCGGCGGCACCCGTCTGGGCGGACGGCGAGGTCAACATCTATTCCTATCGCCAGCCGGATCTGATCCAGCCTCTGCTGGATGCCTTTACCAAGGAGACCGGCATCACCACTAACGTGCTCTTCCTTGACAAGGGTCTCGTCGAGCGCATCCAGGCCGAAGGGGCAAATTCCCCTGCCGACGTCATTCTCACCGTCGATATCAGCCGCCTCACCGAAGCGAAGGACGCCGGCGTCACGCAACCGGTCGCCAACGAGACGATCAACAAGGATATTCCGGCACATTTCCGCGATCCTGACGGCAACTGGTTCGGCCTGACCACGCGTGGTCGCGTCGTCTACGCCTCGAAGGAGCGCGTAACCGAGAACGACATCACCTATGAAGAACTCGCCGACCCGAAGTGGAAGGGCAAGATCTGCACACGCGACGGCCAGCATTCCTACAATATCGGTCTGTTCGCCTCGATGGTTGCCCATCACGGCGAAGCCGAAGCGGAGAAATGGCTGACGGGCCTCAGGAACAACCTCGCGAAGAAGCCGGACGGCGGCGACCGTGACCAGGCGAAGGCCATTCTCGCGGGCGAATGCGACCTTGCGATCGGCAACACCTATTACGTCGGTCTGATGATGACCAACGAGAAGGAGCCGGAGCAGAAGGAATGGGCGGCGGCCATCAAGGTCCTGTTCCCGAACAGCAAGGACCGCGGCACCCACGTCAACATCTCCGGCATGGCGCTCGCCAAGAACGCGCCGAACAAGGACAACGCCATCAAGCTGATGGAGTTCCTGTCCGAAGGCGAAGCACAGAAGATCTATGCCGAGCAGGTTTTCGAGTACCCGGTGCTTCCGGGCGCCGAGCCATCCGAAATCGTCAAGTCCTTCGGCACGATCAAGCCGGATACGCTGCCGCTTGCCGACATTGCGGCTAACCGCAAGAAGGCTTCGGAACTGGTCGACAAGGTCGGTTACAACGACGGACCGCAGGATTGAGCGGATTATTTGAATAAGACACGAAACAGCGGGCGAGAGCCCGCTGTTTTCGTTTCGGCCAATCAGACGGGCGCCACGCAGCCTTCTATCTGTTCGGATTGCGCAGTTCCGCAATCATGTCCAGGATCGCCTTGCGCCGCTCCGGGGTTCCGGGATGGGTGGAGAAGATGCTCGTTTCGGAATGGTCGTCGAGCTTGGCTTCGAGCAGTTCGAAGAAGCGGGCGATCGCGGTCGGATCGAGTCCGGCCTTCATCATCAACTCGACGGAATGCCTGTCCGCCTCGGCCTCGGCCGAGCGGGAGTAGGAAAGCGACAAGAGGCCGCCGCCCTGCACGAGAACGTCCTCGGCTCCCGACCCGATATCGCCGGCAATTAGCATGATGAGCGCGGCAACGCCGGCGGCGCGATAGATCTGCCTGAGACTATGCTTGTGCTCGACATGGCCGATCTCGTGCGCCAGCACGCCGACGATCATCTCCGTGTCGTCGCCCGCGAGTTCGACAAGTTCATCGGTGAGGATCAGCGTTCCGTCCGGAAGCGCGAAGGCATTGGGGCCGACCGCGCCGCCCTTGCGGAAGTTGAGCGTGTAGCCCGCCTCTCCGCCGCTGGACTCAGCCACGATGCGACGGAACCCGTCGAGGATCCGGCCGCGCCGCGCCTCGTCGAGTTTCGATTCGCCGAGCAACGTCTGATCCATCGTCTCGAGCGTGCTCGCCGACATGATGCGCGGAACGATCGGCGGCGTGACGGCGACGGCAACCTCTACCAGGGCCGGCAGGGCAAGGCGATAGATCAGCGCGCCAAGGAGGATCGTTGCGGCGACGAAGGCGATGAGCCGCGGATGGAACCGCTCCAGCCGGTGGACGATCCCCTCGCGGGCGCAGCCCTTGCCGGCGAGGAACCGGTCGATCGCGTCGTTGTCGACGGTCTCGAAGAGCGAACCGTCGGGAAAGGTGATCCGACGCGGTATGCGACCGACCCGCGACGAGATCTCGATCGAGGACAGGCTGCCGCCCGCGAGTTCGGCACCGGTTTCGTCGCGCACGGCGAGGCGCCCTGCACGTTCGAGGAGACTTGCGGGCAGCGAGCGGCTCGATCCCCGAGGGTGCCACTCGCCATGTGCAATGGCCGGGCCGTCAGAAGCCAAAGTCGAAACCTTCTATATCCATGAACTCGGCGCCGACCGCCGAGCCCTCCGCTTCGATCGCGGACAGTATCTCGCCGACATTGCCGTCGAAGCGGACGGCCGTGTGTTCGTTGACGTAGCGCGCCATCCGAACCGCGGCCCAGGGCCGCATCAGGCCAAGTGTAACAAGCGTGACGACGAAGTTCGAGACCGCGATCCAGGTGTAGCGCAGGCGCGAGAGATCGCTGAGCAGCCTGTGCCTGCCGTCGAAGGTGGTGGCGGACCAGGCGACGTTACGAACCCCGGCGCGGTATACAAGGCCCGCCACGCCGAAGATCGACAGGATCAGGACGTAGCCGAGCACTATCAGCAGTGTAAGCGACGCCTGCATCTCCACCATCTCGGCGAAATCGGGGTTCTCGATCGCCGTGGCAATAAGTGCGCTGTTGAGGGCGACGACAAAACCGACGATCAGAAACCCGAGCACGATGATTGCCGCCGAGATCGCCCAGTTCCTGTAGATCTGCCCGACGGACGGATCGGTCGCAAAGGCTTTCCGCCCGTAGCGCAGGTTGTTGCCGATATAGCGATACGACCAGCGGCTGGCGAGCGGCGCGAGAATTCCGAGCGTCAAGGCTGCGAGAACCGGGCCGACAATGAAGGCGACAAAGGCGCCGCCGGCGCGGCCGACGAAGTCGAAGCGGACGTTGCGGTAGCTCGTCACCCGCGCACTGAAGCGCAGCCCCCGGGCAAGGAGCCAGGGCACGAAGAACAGCAGCAACACGCTGAGCGCTATGCCGACGAGCGGCACGAATGTCAGCATGACATTGTAGAGGACCAGGTAGGCGAAGACGATCAGGCGCCCGATCAGGATCTGCCACCCCCTCGCGTGATATTCGAAAGCGCGGCCGAGAAGAACGGTGTTGCCGTAGAAATAGCGATTGCGGCGGACCTTGGCCCAGGCGGAATAAATGCCGAGGGTGAGGATCGTCAGCAGGATGTTGACGACCCAGATCCCGAAATATTCGCTGGCGCTGCCACTGAAGGAAAGGCGCTGGAAGTCTCGGTCCGCCGAGCGCCCGAAGCTGCCCTGCCCCACAGTCTGCGCCGATAACGGCTCTGCCAAAGTCATGATACCCCCCTACGAACCGACGCCTCCCGGCCTTAGAAGGGAGGGCTTCCTGCCAACCGAAACCGGGCCGCCATCATCCCCAAAACGGCCGTCCATGAATGAGTGATGCGAATCTTCAAGGAATCGCATCACGCGCGACTGACGTTAGTTGTACCGCCACACCCGATGCAACAAAAAAGGGCCTCCCGAAGGAGGCCCAGAGGGGAGGATCCCAGATGGGACGATTTGCGTTCCTCACTTCATCGTCGGGATGGAGAACTCGGCGCCATCCTTGATGCCGGACGGCCAACGGGAGGTGATGGTCTTCGTCTTGGTCCAGAACTTGAACGAGTCGGTTCCATGCTGGTTGAGATCGCCGAAGGACGAGGACTTCCAGCCCCCGAAGGAGTGATAGGCGAGCGGAACCGGGATCGGAACATTGACGCCGACCATGCCGATGTTGATGCGTGAGGCGAAGTCGCGCGCCGCATCGCCGTCGCGGGTGTAGATCGCGACACCGTTGCCGTATTCGTGCTTCATTGGCAGGGACAGCGCTTCCTCGTAGTTCTTTGCACGCACGACCGACAGAACCGGTCCGAAGATCTCCGTCTTGTAGATGTCCATGTCCGGCGTCACGTGGTCAAACAGGCAGCCGCCGATGAAATGGCCGTTCTCATAGCCCTGCAGCTTGAAGTCGCGGCCGTCGACGACGAGCTTCGCGCCCTGCGCGATGCCGCTTTCGATCAGGCTCCTGATACGCTGTTCGGCCTCCTTGGTGACGACCGGGCCCATGTCGGCCTTCTCGTCGGTATAGGGACCGACGCGCAGGCTCTCGACCATCGGCACCAGCTTGTCGATCAGCCGGTTTGCGGTTTCCTCGCCGACCGGGACGGCAACCGAGATCGCCATGCAGCGCTCGCCAGCCGATCCGTAGCCGGCACCGATCAGCGCATTGGCGGCCTGGTCGAGATCGGCATCCGGCATGATGACCATGTGGTTCTTGGCACCGCCGAAGCACTGGGCGCGCTTGCCGTTCATCGCCGCGGTACCGTAGACATAGCGGGCGATCGGCGTCGAGCCGACGAAGGAAACGGCGGAAATATCCGGGTGCGTCAGGATCGCGTCGACCGCGCCCTTGTCGCCATTGACCACGTTGAGCACACCAACAGGCAGGCCGGCCTCGATCATCAGTTCGGCGAGCCGGATCGGCACGGACGGGTCACGCTCCGAGGGCTTCAGGATGAAGGCGTTGCCGCAGGCGATCGCCGGGGCGAACATCCACATCGGGATCATCGCCGGGAAGTTGAAGGGGGTAATGCCGGCACCAATGCCGACGGCCTGGCGGATCGAATACATGTCGATGCCCGGACCGGCGCCCTCGGTGAATTCGCTCTTCTGGAGATGCGGAACGCCGATGACGAATTCGCAAACCTCAAGGCCACGAACGATGTCGCCCTTGGCGTCTTCGATCGTCTTGCCATGCTCGCGCGAGAGCGTCTCGGCCAGCTCGTCCATGTTTTCGTTGAGGAGCTGGACGAATTTCATGAAAACGCGAGCGCGGCGCTGCGGATTGGTGGCAGCCCACTTCGGCTGTGCGGCCTTCGCGCTTTCGACCGCTGCGGCGAGTTCGGCGTCGCTTGCAAGCGCCACGGTCCCCTGAACCTCACCGGTCGCGGGGTTGAAGATGTTGCTGGTACGGCCGCTTTTGCCGGCAACACGCTTGCCATCGATGAAATGTCCGATTTCGTACATCGAATGCTCCTCCTGATCTTGATTGTGGTCCCATGATCGCACTACGATTTGAACAATTCAATTTCCGATATTCAGGAACCGTTGTGCAGAAACTAAAGCCCATGGAGCTGCGGCATGGACTGGGACGATGTCAGAGTGTTTCTCGCGGTGGCGCGAACGGGGCAAATTCTCGCCGCCTCGAAGCGGCTCGGCATCAATCACGCCACCCTCAGTCGCCGGGTGACGGCGCTTGAGGAAGCACTCAAAACGAGACTTCTTGTCCGGCGCCCGAACGGCTGCGAGTTGACCGCCGAGGGCGAAGTCTTCCTTGCCGCAGCCGAACGCATGGAAACCGAAATGCTCGCGGCCCAGTCGCAGATCGGCCGGATCGACACGGCGATTGCCGGCACGGTGCGTATCGGCGCACCGGACGGTTTCGGCGTCTCCTTCCTCGCGCCGCGCCTCGGGGCGTTGACCGCGCGCTATCCGGAACTCAAGCTGCAGCTCGTTCCGGTCCCACGTTCCTTTTCTCTGTCGCAGCGCGAAGCCGACATCGCGATCACCATCGAGCGCCCGGAACAGGGACGTCTCGTTTCGTCCAAGCTGACTGATTATACACTGGGGCTTTACGCATCGGCAGATTATCTTGCCCGCTATGGTACGCCGCTAACGATCGACGATCTCAAGGACCATCGCCGCATCGGCTATGTCGAAGACCTGATCTTCACGCCCTCGCTCAATTTCTCCGCCGAAATCATGCGAAGCTGGGATGCTTCCTTCGAGATTTCCAGCGCCACGGGACAGACGGAAGCGGTCCGCTCCAGCGCCGGGATCGGCATTCTGCACAACTACATTGCCCGCCAGGTTCCCGAGCTCGAACGCATCCTGCAGGATACCACCATCAGGCGGGCCTACTGGACGACCTATCACGAAAGCGCGCGCGATCTGGTGCGCGTGCGCACGGTCGTCTCGTTTTTACAGGAACTGGTGACGGCGGAGCATCAGATCTTCGTGTGAGTGTGTGGGGAAGGGTCGCAAGTTTGAAAACGACTGGGCCGGAAAAATCAAATGGGATTGGTGCCGCCCGGGCCATCTGACTGCCGCTTCCACCAGCGCGCCTCGAAACGAAATAAAAAGGTTTCAGCGCGCCCCGCGGTCCTCCGATTGGTGCGATATTTCGCCATCGGACCGCGTAGCCGACGAGCGCCCCTCGTCGAAATCCAGCGCGAAGAAGCGATTTTTCGTCAATCCGTATGCCCAACCAGCCCAGACAAAAAGCATGGACACGACAAGCCATTCGGGTGGCTCAAACAAATAGGCGAAAAGCGCTATACCCAAACCGACGGCAGTGGTAAGCGCGATCCCTCGCCCCCAAAGAGCGAAGACGCGCTCATTGTGTATTTCGTCGGCCATATCACTGTATCCTTCAACAAATTCTCCGTGCGCCGCAATCACAACGGGCACGTTCGGACGAAGACTACAATCGAATTATTGAAGAAAATGGTACGGTTGGGTGGTCTCGAACCACCGACCTCAGGTGCCACAAACCTGCGCTCTAACCAACTGAGCTACAACCGCACACGGATGCGACATGTGTCGCTTGGCGGCTCACATACGGGCACTGCCGCTGATTTGCAAGCCTTAACTTGCGATTATCCTGCAAAAAGACCGGATGGCAAGCCACCCGGTCTTTCTGATGATGTGAGGCGCTGCGATCTACAGCGCCGCGCGTCTCTTGAGATGCGCAAAGGTCACTGTAGCACTTGGAATCGCTGCATGATTTGTCCTCAAATTGATTCCGCTTTGAGGAATCATGCAGTAGCCGATCAGGCCTTCTTGAAGCTCGACATTGCCTTTTCGGCGGCGTCCTTGCCCGGCTTGGCAACGTTTTCGGCGACCTTCTTCGTCGCTTCCTGCATGGTCTTCGCCTGCTCGACGGCAAGCTCGGCCTGCTTGCGGATGAAGGTGGTCTGGAGTTCGACCAGCTCCGAAAGCGACCTCACGCCGAGCAGCGCTTCCATGTGCGACAGGGAATTCTCGGCATTGGTACGCAGAGCGTCGATGGCCTTGAGACCGAGTTCGACAGTACCGGTCTGAGCGTTTTCAAGCGTCGCTTCGACGGTCTTGGTCGCTTCTTCGGCAGCGGTCTTCATCTTGGCATAGGCTTCCTTCGACTGCGCGGCGCCCTTTTCGGCGAACTCGCGGAAGCCGTCGGCAAACTTGGCCGGCTCGAAGGAGGAGAGGGAAAATGCATCGTCGGTCTTCTTGGTAGCCATGGTAAGCGCTCCTAAGTTTGGCCCTCTTCAGAGGCACCGGTTTGTTGATGCCCATCCTATAATCGATTTCGTTGTGCGTTGCAACAAAATTGTGCATCGCACAAATCCCGACCTATTAACCTTGCGCGGCAAAAGGCGTTGCCGACGCCGCGCCTTTGCTGGACCCTCGCAGATGGGCCGGGTATTAATAGACTGTTAACGCGCAAGCGATCCGTCAATAGGCCTGCCCATGCCCGAGAGACAGTATCCTTTCATCGACATTGCCGTGCATGCACGGGTGCGCGATCATTTCGCCAAAGGGGATGCGTCCGTCCTGTTTTCGAGGGATCTCGGCCGCGTATTGTGGGCCAATGACCAGGGCGCGAGCCTGTTCGGCAGCGCATCCGTCTACGATTTCATCGATGCCGCTCTCGATCCGAACGATCTCTCGCTTCGTCAGTTGCGTACAGCAGCAACGCAGCTCTCAGCCGTCGGCGACCGCCGGCAACTGCTGGTTCGGATATCCTCCGGCTTCCGGCGCTTGCCCTTGAATGCTTCCGTGGAACTCATCCGCATCCGCCCGGGTGAGGACGCGGTACTCTTCACCACCCCTCATAACGGGAAGGCACTGACAACCGAGGAGCGGGCCGCCCGCATGATCGCAGGGCTCGACGGACCGGACACGCATATGGCCGTGCTCGACGGCGACGGCGCGATCCTTGCGCAGTCTTCCGGGTTCGATGAACTGGGTCTGTCCGAGGACGTTCGCCGCACACTCGTCTCGGATGTCGCGCGCGACAGGGATCGGCTGATCAAGCGCCCGGTCCTGACCAGCAAGGGCGAACTCCCGGCCGCCGTCGGCAAGATATCCGACCTTCCGGCCTTGCACCTTCTGTTCGCCGTGGAAGCCGTCTTTGAGGATCTCGATTCCGAAGCGGCATCGGAAGGAACAGACGACGATCTACCCTCGTCGGTAGAAAGTGTCGACCAACCTGCCGCCGACGAACTGCCGGCGATGGAGGATCAGCCTCGCCAGGAAGTCCCGGACACCGCGTCATCGCTGGCGGATGCGGAGCAAGATGCGACCGCCGGTGCGGGCCTGGACGATCAAGGTGAATTGACCCTTGCGCCCGAAACGACATCGGCGCCCGCGGAGCCTGCCATTCCCGATGAGCCGACCTCAGCAATCGAGCCAGCCGCGGGAACCGCAGGGCAAAGCGATACCGACGAGACCGATGGCCGCGGCTTTGCCTTCACGCCCGGCGGTCGCGCCGTCCGCTTCGTGTGGAAAATAGACGCAGAGGGACGTTTCAGCGAGATCTCGGAGGAGTTTGCCTCGGCCGTAGGCCCCAACGCTGCTGACGTAATCGGCGAGACATTTGCCGATCTCGCTCAGCGCTATGATCTCGACCCCGACAATCGGATCAACGAGCTCCTGCGCCGGCGCGACACCTGGTCGGGCAAAACGATTCTTTGGCCGGTCGAGGGAACGAGCCTGAAGGTACCCGTCGACCTCGCCGCGCTTCCCACCTATTCGCGGTCCCGAGAATTCGACGGCTTCCGCGGCTTCGGCATCGTCCGGGTCGCAGACGCGGTCATCGACGAGAAGGCCAGCGGAATGGAACTCGGTCGCACCACCGAGCCTCGGCAGGGTTCGGCTGCCCCGCCCCCGAAGAGCGAGGACGAGGCCACCGCTCAAGAAGAGCGGACGGAGACCGGAGCAGAACCCGACGTCGCGCCCGCCGACCAGTCGCCCGGTCGCGATGGGGAATGGGTGGACTTTGACACCGCGGCAACGGAGCCGGCCGAGCCAGAAGATCCCTTCCACGGCGAGCGTCCGGCACTGCGCGTCGCCGAGACATCCGAGCGCGCATCGTCCGACAAGATCGTGGAACTCGATCTGCGCAGGCCGGGGACGGCCGGGACGCTGACGCGAGGCGAACAAGCCGCCTTTCGCGAAATTGCGAGACAACTCGGTGAACATTTCGTAACACCCCCGGAGAGCGAGGACATCGAGGAACCGGCCTCCGCATCCACGCCTACAAAGGAGGCGCCCTCGAGCGCCGTATCCGACGCCGAAGCCGCGGACGAAACGAAAACAACCGTCGAGCAGGGTAAAGGGGCGCCTTCAGCCGACGATGAAGCACCTTCGACCTCGCGCACGCCCGTCGGCATGAGCAGCGAGATCCTCGACCGCCTGCCTGTCGGCCTTCTCGTCCACTATGGCGACGAGCTGCTGCATGCCAATCCGGAATTCCTGCAACTGACGGGATATGACGACCTCGAAAGCCTGTCGCGGGAAGGCGGCCTCGACGCGCTCTTCGCCCACGCCGACGATATCGCCGACAAGCAGCCGAACGAGCAGCCGAACGAGCAGCCGGACGGAACGATGACGCTGATCCGCCGGAACGGCCAGCTTACATCGGTGAACGCTCATCTTCATTCGATCCGATGGGAGGGCAAAAGCGCGCTCATGCTCGCACTGGCACCGGTGAGCGGAAGCGAAGACGCACAAACAACGCGTGACAGCGATGCGGCGGCAAGCGAAGCAAGCCGCCTGCGGATGGAAATCGACGAACTTCGCTCCATTCTGGAGACGGCGACCGACGGAGTCGTCATCCTCGGGCAGGAAGGCGACGTGCGCACGATGAACGGCTCGGCAAGTGCACTCTTCAATTACGACGAAGACGAGATCCGCGGGAAGCCCTTCGCCGCACTCTTCGCCCATGAGAGCCAGAGGGCGGTGCTCGACTATCTGCAGGGTCTCTCCGGCCATGGCGTGGCAAGCGTGCTCAATGACGGCCGCGAAGTGATCGGCCGCGAGGCGAACGGAGGCTTCATCCCGTTGTTCATGACCATCGGGCGGCTTTCGTCGTCCAACGGCTACTGTGCCGTCATCCGCGACATCACGCAGTGGAAGCGGACCGAGGAGGAACTGCGCAATGCAAAGCGCGCCGCGGAAACTGCCAACGCGCACAAGACCGAATTCCTGGCGAGGGTGAGCCACGAGATCCGCACGCCGCTGAACGCCATCATCGGTTTTTCCGACATGATGGCGAGCGAGCATTTCGGCCCGGTCGGGCATCCCCGTTACATCGAATATGCCGGGGATATCGGCCGCTCCGGCAGGCACGTCCTCGACATCGTCAACGATCTGCTCGACATCTCGAAGATCGAAGCCGGCGAGATGGACCTCGATTTCAGTGCCGTCGACATCAACGATGCGGTGTCTGAAGCCGTGTCGCTGGTGCAGCCACAGGCCAACAGCCAGCGCGTGATCATCCGCACTTCGCTCTCGGGATCCGTTCCGACGGTCGTCGCGGACGGCCGATCCATCAAGCAGATTGCGCTCAATATTCTGGCGAACGCCATCCGCTTTACCCCGTCCGGCGGCCAGATCGTCGTGTCGACGTCCTACGAGGCGAACGGAAGCGTCATCCTGCGGATCCGCGACACCGGGATCGGCATGACGCGCAGCGAGCTCGACCAGGCGATGAAACCCTTCCGTCAGGTAACCACCGGCGGGCGCAAGCGCGGCGACGGTACCGGCCTCGGCCTGCCGCTGACCAAGGCAATGACCGAGGCGAACCGCGCGCAGTTCTCGATCAATTCCACGCCGAACGAAGGCACGCTCGTCGAAATTTCCTTCCCATCGCAACGCGTCTTGGCGAACTGAGGACGAATGCTGTAATGAAATGTTGACCCGCGGGAACCAGTTTGCAGGTTCCGGCCAGTCGTCACGTTGCCGCTTCGCCTCGGAACCGATCGTTTGCAGTCCACATCCAAAAGCCTCAGAAGACGCTATGCCCGTACCGGGACGGGCCTTAGTCATCCGTTGCTCGCGATCTGGGCTGTGCTCGCCTCGGCGATCGTGCTGATGCCGATGCTCGCCATTGGCTGGCTTGCGGTTTCCGGCGGCAGCGCCGATTGGCCGCATCTTATCGAGAATGTCATCCCGCGCGCGACCGGACGGACGCTGCTGCTCGTCGCGCTCACGGGTGCGGCAACAGCTTTTATCGGTATCCTGACTGCATGGCTGGTGGCGAGTTGCGAGTTTCCGCTACGCCGCTTCCTTTCCGCCGCGCTCGTGCTGCCGCTTGCGATACCTGCCTACCTTGCGGCTTATGCCTTCGGCGAACTTCTCACCTTCACCGGTCCGGTCCAGGGGCTGATCCGGCTCATCTTCGGTTTCCAGACGAGCCGAGACTACTGGTTCCCGGATGTGCGCTCGCTCGGCGGCGCGGTGCTCGTGCTGAGCTCGGTGCTCTATCCTTATATCTACCTCGCCTGCCGCTCGATGTTCCTGATGCAGGGGCGCGCGGCCGCAGATGTGGCGCGTACGCTCGGCGCCGGGCCGCTCAAGGTGTTTTTCCGGATCCAGATCCCGATGGCGCGGCCCGCGATCATGATCGGCCTGACGCTTGTCGCCATGGAAACGCTGAACGATATCGGAGCGGTCGAATTCCTGGGCGTCCAGACCCTGACCTTCTCGATTTTCGATACCTGGCTTAACCGCGGCAGCCTGGCCGGCGCGGCACAGATCGCCTGTATCATGCTGCTCTTTGTGGTGGCCCTGATGATGGTCGAACGCGCCGCCCGTCGCAGACAGCGCTTCTCCAGCCAGAAGACAACGGCCGCCGTCCACGATCTTGCCAGGCTTACACTGTCGGGCTGGAAAAAATGGGCAGCAACGACCGCCTGCCTTTTGCCGGTGCTCTCCGGCTTCGCCGTCCCCTTCTTTATTCTCGGAAATTACGCGCTGAAACGCCTGGATCAGTTTTTGGCGCCGCGCCTCCTGAGTGCGCTCTTGCACAGCATTCTGGTTTCCGGCCTGACAGCGCTCGTCGCGGTGCTTCTGGGATTTGTGCTTGCCTACGCCGCCCGCACCGGGCGTTCGCGCACCACGGAAGCAGCCGGCCGATTGGCCTCCTTCGGCTACGGCGTGCCCGGTACGGTTCTCGCGATCGGCGTGCTCTTTCCGCTAGCAGCACTCGACAACGCCGTCGATGCGCAGATCAGAGGTACGTTCGGAATTTCGACCGGCCTCCTGATGAGCGGCACCGGCTTTGCCATCGTCTACGCCTGCACAGTCCGCTTCCTGACGATGGCGGAAGGCACGCTCGAAGCCGGTTTCCAGAAACTGTCGCCGCATCTCGACATGGCGGCACGCGCGCTCGGACGCACGAGCGGCCAGACGCTGCGAACTGTCCTGCTGCCGATGATGCGGCCGGCCGTGCTGACGGCGGCGCTGCTCGTTTTCATCGAGACGATGAAGGAACTCTCGGCAACCATCATGCTGAGACCCTTCAACTTCAACACGCTTGCCACTCTGGTCTACGAGGACGCCTCGCGCGCCAAGGTCGAAGACGCCTCCGTCGCGGCGATGATCATCGTCATCGCCGGCATGATCCCGGTGATCCTAGTGTCGAGATCGCTGGAACGCCGTCCCTAGAGCAGCTCCAGGAAAAGTGTCCAACGGTTTTCCGTCCGGAGTTGCGTTGTTCTAACGGTCACAGGCGGCCCCACAAACACAGCAAAGGCAAACACAGAAAAAAAGAGGCAGCCGAAAGCCGCCTCTGAAGTCAATGCTAACCAACAAATGCTCGAGAAAAGGTGACATCATGTCTGCAGCAACATCACTGCTGCGGCACCGGCCCTTGACTGGTCGGCCTCAAGTTGGTTCGACCATGCACCCCCAAATGTAAACAAGATCTTACTTTTTGATCCAACAATCTTAAGCAATCGTGCGCAACTCAGACGATTTGGTTAATTCACGGAGCGAGAACTGGTTAACGCGAGCACGTGATCTATGGGTTGGAACGGGCGGGAAAGTAGCGGGATAGCGGAGGAGCCGCCATCCCGCCCAAAGGTCAGCTTTTCAATGCATCGAGACCGGCAAACAGATCGAGCGCCTCCGGGTTCGCAAGCGCTTCCTTGTTCTTCACCGGCCGGCCATGCACGACGTCGCGGACCGCAAGCTCGACGATCTTGCCCGATTTGGTCCGCGGAATATCGGCAACGGCAATGATCTTCGCCGGCACGTGACGCGGCGAGGCGCCGGTGCGGATGCGGTTCTTGATGGCCTTCGTCAGTTCGTCGGTCAACTCGACACCCGGCGCCAGCCGCACGAAGAGGATTACGCGGACGTCGTCCTCCCAGTCCTGACCGATGCACAGCGCCTCGGCGACCTCTTCCATCTGTTCGACCTGATTGTAGATCTCCGCCGTGCCGATCCGCACGCCGCCCGGATTGAGCGTCGCATCGGAACGGCCATGAATGATGATGCCGCCATGAGGCGTCCACTCGGCAAAATCACCATGGCACCAAACATTGTCGAAGCGCTCGAAATAGGCTGCGCGGTACTTGGTGCCCTCGGGGTCGTTCCAGAACATGATCGGCATCGACGGAAACGCCTTGGTGCAAACGAGTTCCCCTTTCTCGCCGCGCACGGATTGGCCCTCGTCGCTCCAGACGTCCATGGCAAGTCCGAGACCGGGGCCCTGGATTTCGCCTCGCCAGACCGGCTTAAGGGGATTGCCGAGAACGAAGCAGGACACGATGTCGGTGCCGCCGGAGATGGAGGCGAGTTGGATGTCCGACTTGATGCCCTCGTAGACGAACGAAAAACCTTCCGGAGAAAGCGGCGAACCGGTCGACGTCAAAAGACGAAGCGCGGACAGGTCATGCGTGCTGATCGGCGTGAAGCCACCTTTGCGCACGGCGTCGATATATTTTGCCGACGTGCCGAAAATCGCGAACCGTTCCTCCGCCGCATAGTCGAAGAGGACATTACCGTCCGGATAGAAGGGCGAACCGTCGAAGAGGCAGAGCGTGGCTCCCGCCGCCAGACCCGATGCCAGCCAGTTCCACATCATCCAGCCGCAGGTGGTAAAGTAGAAGAGCCTCTCGCCTTCCTTCAGGCCGCAGTGGAAACGGTGTTCCTTCAGGTGCTGCAGCAAGGTCCCGCCTGCGGAATGCACGATGCATTTCGGCACGCCAGTCGTGCCGGAGGAAAACAGAATGTAGAGCGGATGGCCGAATGGCAGCCGCTCAAACGTCAGCGGTTTCACGTCGAACGGAGCGATGAAATCGGCCAGCGTAACGCCGCCTTCGATCGCCGCTGCCAGCGAAGCGCTGTCACCCGCATAAGGAACAATAACGGTCGGCACGCCCAAGGCAGATGCGGCGGCGCGCACCTTGTCGGCGACGTCCTGCCGCTTGCCGTTGTACCAATAGCCGTCGCAGGCGATAAACAGTTTCGGGCCGATCTGGCCGAAGCGGTCGAGAACGCCCTGCTCGCCGAAATCGGGCGAGCAGGATGACCAGATGGCGCCGATCGAAGCGGTCGCCAGCATCAGTGCGATCGTCTCGGGCATGTTCGGCATCATCGCGGCGACGCGGTCACCCTTGCCGATACCCTTGGCCTTCATTGCCTGCTGCAGACGCGACACCAGGGCGCGTAAATCGTCCCAGGAAAGACGATAGCCGGCCTTGTCCTCGCCCCGAAAGACCAGCGCGTCGCCATCGCCGCTCTTGCGCAGCAGGTTCTCAGCGAAATTCAGCGTTGCATAAGGAAAGAAGCGGGCATCAAGCATCCGCTCGCCATTGATGAGCGCCCGCTCCCCGCGGTCGCCGACGACCCCGCAATACTCCCAGACCGCGGTCCAGAAGTCGCCCCGTTCGGCTACAGACCAGTCATGGAACGCGTCGTAGTCGGCAAAATTCCGGTCGAAACGTTGCCCGCACCACGCCATGAATTGTGCCATCGGGCTTCGCGCGAGAATCTCGGCACTAGGAACCCACAAAGGTCGATCTGCTTGCATGCTCTCCTCCACTCCTCTGCGTGTTTCTATACCATGCTGCAATGCAAAATAAACAGCATGCGGCCAGGTTCAGCATCGCGATGACGACATTTCCATGCCAGTCGCATTTGCTTTATCCAAGCCGAAGGCCTATCCAGACGGCTCGACCCGAGAGGCAACGGCAATCCGACCGAAATGACGAGACAACTCCTGCAAATATTGAGCAGTTCCGGCCTCTGGTCACGGATCGGCCGCCGCCAACTCGCCTGGTCCGCCGCGATCGGCGTCGGCCTCGCCGTCGCCTATAATGCCGCGCTGCCGCTGGTCATTTCGACGACCGATGCCCGCGCAACGATGGAACGGATGCTCGATGCCTGGTCAGGCGGCAAAAGCAGGATTGGCGGCGAACCTGAAGTGCGGTTCTGGCCGGAGCCTGAACTGATTCTGCCCGCGGCAACGATCGAGTCGAACGAGACAAACCCGCGCCCGCTTGCGCAGATCGGCCGCATTACCGCATCCTTCAGCTTGCTTGCAGCCCTTCGCGGCGAGCCGGCGCTCGATGATATCCGCTTCGTCGACCCCGTCGTCACCATCGAACGTGCCGCCGACGGAACAGTCAACTGGAAACGGCCGCACTGGCTGAGCCTCGCCGAGACGACGACCGAGGAGGATACACCCTTCGGCGACATAACGATCGAAAACGGCCGGGTTCGTATCCTCGACCGGACGGCCGACCGTGGCCTGGACATCGACATTCCGGCCATTTCCGGAACCGTCAAATGGCCGTCCTTTGCCGAGCGCATCAGCGCTCAGCTTTCGACGACCATTGGCGGCGAGGCGATTGACTGGGCGTTGATCTGCGACCAACCGCTGGCTCTCTTTGCCGGCGGCAACGCGTCGCTCAGGACGTCGCTGACCTCTACCCCGCTGACCTTCTCCTTCGAAGGCATCGGTAATCTTTCAATGTATCCCTTTGCCTCCGGCCATCTGCAGGCATCCGCTCCTTCGCTGTCAGCGCTTCTTGCCTGGTATCGAGGCGGCTCGTCGGGAGTGCTTCCTGCGGGCGCTTTCAGCATCGATGCCATGGTGGCGACCGGCGAAAAGACGCTCAAGCTCGATGAACTGCAACTTGCTGTGGGTGGGGCCACTGCAACTGGCGTCCTGGACGTCGCGTTTCCCGTCGGCGACACGCCGCGTATCGAAGGAACGCTCGCCTTCGATAGCATCGATCTCAACGGCCTCAACCTCCCGACTGTGACGCCCGCGGCCGCCAGCGATCCTGAATGGCGGATGGCGGAAAACCTGACCGGCGGCTGGCGCGCAGATGTGCGCCTTTCTTCGCAGGAAGTGTTCGTGGGCCCGTTGCATCTCACTGACGTAGCGGCCGGTGTCATGATCAACGGCAACCGGGCATCGCTCGATATCGGCGACAGTACCTACGCAGACGGCATTCTCAGCGGCCGACTGATGCTCTCGGACAAGGGGCTGGAACATGGCGGGCGGCTGCAGATGAGCCTGAAAGATGCCGACTTTGCCGCCGTACTCAACAGTTTCGGCTTGAAAGGCCCGACGCCGAGCGGCAGGGGCACGCTCAATTTCGATCTCGCGACGGACCGTGCCGTTTGGACGACCAGCGCCGCCGATCTTTCGGGCAGCGTCACGTTTTCGCTGGCCAATGGCAGCCTTGCCGGATTCGATGCGAACGCCTTCATCGACCTCATCCGAAGAGGAGAATTCTTCTCTCTCTCGCAGGCGAGTGCCGGGGCGTTCGACTTCCAGGCGGCCGAGATCGACGCCAGCTTCGGGGGCGGCGTGGCGCGGCTCAACCGAGCGAATTTTGCCGGGCCGTCGGGCAGCATGTCGGTTACCGGCGTCATTCCTTATCGCACCGGCAGCCTCGCGCTTGCCGGAATGCTCGAAAACACGGAGACGGCCAACCAACCGCTGCGTTTCTTCGTCGGCGGGTCCTGGCCGAATGCGGTCATCTCGCCCCTCTCCGTCCTCGTCGAGCCGCAGTAGCGTCAAGACCACCACCCCGATCTTTGTGCGTCTGAAGGGACGCACAGCGCTGCAGCGGGTCAGCCTATCGCGGCAAATGCGGCGCGCTCGTCCCTCTCGCGCTGCAGCTCTCGGCGCTTCGTCACGATCGACGCAACGAGCACGCCGAGCGCGACGACGCCGATCAGGATCGTGCAGATCGCGTTGATTTCCGGCGTCACGCCGAGGCGCACCTGGCTGTAGATCTTCATCGGCAAGGTGGTGGCGCCAGGCCCCGTCGTGAAGCTCGAAATCACCAGATCGTCGAGCGACAGGGTGAAGGCAAGCACCCAGCCGGAAAAGACCGCCGGCGAAATCACTGGCAGCGTGATCGCGAAGAACGTTCTGACCGGCGTCGCGCCGAGATCGAGCGCCGCCTCCTCGATCGACTGGTCGAAGCTCAAGAGACGCGACTGAACCACCACGGCGACGAAGCACATGGTGAAGGTGATGTGGGCGAGCGTGATCGTCCAGAACCCGCGATCGAGTCCAACGGCGACGAAGAGCAGCAACAGCGAGAGGCCGGTGATCACCTCCGGCATCACGAGCGGCGCGTAGACCATGCCGGAGAACAGCACCCGGCCGCGAAAGCGCGTGTACCGCACGAGCGCGAGCGCCGCCAGCGTTCCAAGCACCGTCGCGCAGGTCGCCGAC
The DNA here is from genome assembly GCF_029892065.1 of Sinorhizobium garamanticum. Classification (NCBI taxonomy): domain Bacteria; kingdom Pseudomonadati; phylum Pseudomonadota; class Alphaproteobacteria; order Hyphomicrobiales; family Rhizobiaceae; genus Sinorhizobium; species Sinorhizobium garamanticum. The sequence continues at coordinate 526,472 of NZ_CP120373.1, forward strand.
AGAAGCGCGACGCGGATGGTGACCCAGGCTGCATCAAGCAGGCTCTGATTGTGCCAGAGCTGCGCGTACCATCGCGTCGAAAAGCCGGCCCAGACGGTCACGAGTTTCGACTCGTTGAACGAGAAAATCACCAAAAGCACGATCGGCAGGTAAAGGAAACCGAAGCCGAGGACGACGGAGACGATGTTGAAGCGAGACCATTTTGCCATCGCCTACCTCCCCTCGCTGTCCGCTTTCGCCTGCACATTCTGGAAATAGACGATCGGGAGCACCAGGATGAGCAGGAGGATCGTGGCGACCGCCGAGGAAACGGGCCAGTCGCGGTTGGAATTGAATTCGTTCCAGAGCGTCTTGCCAATCATGAGGGTTTCCGATCCGCCGAGCAGGTCCGGGATGACGAACTCCCCAACCGCCGGAATGAAGACCAGCAGGCAGCCGGCCACGACGCCCGCAAGCGATAGCGGGAACGTCACCCGCCAGAAGGCGGTGATCGGCGTGCAACCGAGGTCCTGAGCCGCCTCCGTCAGCGTGTGATCCATCTTCTCGAGTGCCGAATAGATCGGCAGCACCATGAAGGGGAGATAGGAATAGACGATGCCGATGTAGATCGCCCAGTTGGTGTTGAGGATGATGAGCGGCTGATCGATGACGCCGATGGTAATCAGGAACTGATTGAGCAGACCTTCCGGTTTGAGGATCGCGATCCAGGCGTAGACACGGATCAGGAAGCTCGTCCAGAAAGGCAGGATCACCAGCATCAACAGTGTCGGGCGGATCGAACGCGGCGCCTGCGCCATTCCGTAGGCGATCGGATAGCCGATCAAGAACGTCAGGAAAGTGGAAATGGCCGCGATGACGACGCTCGAAACATAGGCGTTGAAATAGAGCACGTCCTCGGTCAGCCAGACATAGTTGTCGACGGAAAACTCACGCATTCCCTCAAGGATGCCCGAAACGCCGTCGGCCAGATCGAAGACCGGCGTATAGGGAGGCATGGCAACGGCCGTCTGCGAAAGCGAGATCCGGAAGACGATGAAAAAGGGAATGAGAAAGAAGAAGAGCAGCCAGGCATAGGGAATGATGATGACCAGGCGGCTGACGAAGGCTGAAGCAATTCTTGCCATGACATCAATCCTTCAACACCACGCCAGCGTCTTCGCCGAACGAGACCCACACCTGCTGGTCATAGCCAAGCGGATCCTCGACGGCGCGCACGGCATTCAGCGACGATGCCTTGACGACCTTGCCGTCCTTCAGGCGAATGTGGAAGACGGTCATGTCGCCCAGGTAGCCGATGTCCCAGATCTCGCCTTCGGCAGCGTTGAGCGGCGCATGTTGAGGCGCCTGCCGGGTGACCCGGATCTTTTCCGGCCGAATGGCAACGGCAGCCCTTGCTCCCGTCGACAGCTTCTCCGACGAGGCCATCCGGATCGGAACGCCACCCGCCGTCTCGACGCGGACGCGGCCATCTTCCGCGGCGGCGACCGTGCCGTCGAAAATGTTGACGTCGCCGATGAAGTCCGCGACGAAGCGCGAATTCGGCGCCTCGTAGATTTCCGCCGGCGTCGCCACCTGAACGACCTTGCCGTAGCTCATGACGGCGATGCGGTCGGCCATGGTCATGGCCTCTTCCTGGTCATGGGTGACAACGACGAAGGTCAGGCCCAATTGCTGCTGCAGGTCCATCAGCTCGAACTGGGTTTCCTCGCGCAGCTTCTTGTCGAGTGCGCCAAGTGGCTCGTCGAGCAACAGCACCTTGGGGCGCTTGGCAAGCGAGCGGGCGAGCGCCACGCGCTGACGCTGGCCGCCTGAAAGCTGGTGCGGCTTGCGCTTGGCGAATTTCTCGAGCTTGACGAGCTTCAGCATCTGCGCGACGCGCTCGGCAATGTCCTGCTTCGGCATGCCGTCCTGCTTCAGCCCGAAGGCAATGTTGCTTTCAACGGTCATATGCGGAAACAGCGCATAGGACTGGAACATCATGTTGACCGGTCGCCGATACGGCGGAATGCCCGCGAGATTCTGGCCGTCGAGAATGATCTCGCCCGACGTCGGCTGCTCGAAGCCGGCAAGCATGCGCAGCAAGGTCGATTTTCCGCAGCCAGAGGCGCCCAGAAGTGCGAAGAACTCGCGGGTGTAGATGTTCAACGAAAGGTCGTCGACGGCCGTGAAGTCTCCGAACTTCTTGGTTACGTTCTTGAAGGAAATGAATGGTTTGGAGGCCGGATCCGCCCATGGGGCGAAGGACCGCCGGATACTGCCGAGAGACTTCATCATCTATCCCCGAATGACACAGCCGATGGGCGCGCCGTCCTGATCCTACAGCGCCGCGCGTCTTAATCAGACGCGCAAAGGACGCTGTAGCACTTTGAATTGCTGCATGTTTTATCCTTAAATCGACTACGTTTTAAGGAAACATGCAGTCGCGCCCACTGCAATCTTACGCCGAGCAGGAGACGGGCGAGAAACCGCGACACGTCTTTCCTCGTCGCCCGCTCCAAAAAAATTGCCCGGATCTTGGGGCCGGGCAATTCGTTTCCGCTCTTACTGGCCGGTGACGACCTTGGTCCAGAGCCGGGTCAACACCCTCTGCTCCTTGGGCTCGAACGGCGTGATGGTGAACAGCTTCTGCATCACCTCGTCTGACGGATAGATAGCCGTGTCTTCCAAGACTTCCTTGTCGAGGAACTGCTGAGAAGCCTTGTTGCCATTGGCGTAGAAGACATAGTTCGAGGCCTTGGCGATCACTTCCGGTTTCATCATGTAGTTGATGAACTCATGCGCTTCGGCAACATGCGGCGCATCGGCAGGAATCGCCAGCATGTCGAACCACATCTGCGCGCCTTGCGCCGGGATCGAATAATCGACCGTCACACCGGCTTTCGCCTCCGCAGCACGGTCCCGCGCCTGGAAGATATCGCCGGAGAAGCCGACGGCGAGGCAGATGTCGCCGTTTGCGAGCGCATTGATGTATTCGGACGAGTGGAACTTACGCACATAGGGGCGGATGCTCGTTAGCAACTCGGCCGCCTTTTCAAGATCGGCAGGCTCGTGGCTGTCGGGATTGACACCCAGATAGGCGAGTGCGGAAGGAATGATGTCGGTCGGCGAGTCGAGGAGATGAATGCCGCAATCCTTGAATTTCGCGGCTATTTCAGGCTTGAAGATGACGTCCCAGTTTGGCTTCTCGTCCGTGCCGAGGATTTCCTTCATCTTGTCGACATTGTAGCCGATGCCGGTCGTGCCCCACATGTAGTCGACGGCATATTCGTTGCCAGGATCGTACTTCGCCGTACGCTCCATGATGACGTCCCACATGTTCGGCAGGTTCGGGAGCTTCGACTTGTCGAGCTTCTGGAAGACGCCGGCCGCGATCTGGCGCTGCAGGAAATACGCCGTCGGCACGACGACGTCATAGCCGGAGCCGCCGGCAAGCAGTTTCGTCTCCAGGATTTCGTTGGAATCGAAGACGTCGTAGACCACCTTGATGCCGGTCTCCTTGGTGAAGTCCTCGAGAATGCTGCTGTCGATATAATCCGACCAGTTATAAACGTTGACGACCCGCTCCTGCGCGGAAGCAAGCATGGTCGATCCCACGAGCGTCGCGGCAGCCAGAGTTGCGATTATGATTTTGGACATCAGTTCCCTCATTATTATCGGTTCTCGGCAAGAGCCGCTGAACCCCTGCAGTCCAGCGCAATCTTGGTCGGTCCGGAGCCGAGGTTAGGCATCTTTCTCGCCAACCTCAAGCGCTTTCGCTCGGGTTTCAGGCACGATCCCGTGCCTAATGCATTTTGGCAAGCGCAAGCAAAAACGGGCACTTATGACGCGGTGCGCGGAGCTCCTGTATCAATTGGAAACAGCCACCGTGTTAACCATCCCGCAAACATGCCGGCTCACGAGCCGCGTTTACGATTGATTAACCTTAGTGGAAGTGCGAGTTTGCCGGCGGTTGTGTATCAGCGTCCGGACCACGTTATGAGCGAGCGAAACCGCAGGATCGACCCGAGGGAACTGAAGCGCCTCTCGGTTCTGCAGCCGAGAAAATCACTAACGGCAATCGCCACGGACTGGGCTATCATCGCGGCGGCGATCACCGTCAGCGAATATTCCGGCAATATGCTCGTCTACGTGATCGCCATCGCCGTGATCGCCGGGCGAATGCACGCCTTCGGCTGCATGGTGCACGAGGCTGCCCATTATCGCATTATTCGCGATCGCAAGCTAAGCGACTGGATGAGCGACATTCTGCTGGCCTGGCCGGTGCTGGCGACGGTCGACGGTTATCGCCAGAACCATCTTGCTCACCACCAGCACGCCAATACCGATGACGACCCGGACTGGATCGCCAAGCGCGACCTGGCACAGTTTACCTTCCCGCAGAAACTGGCACGCGGTATTGCGCAACTGCTCGGCTATCTCGTCGCGGTGAATTCGATCCGCGATCTTATTCACATGGCCAAGAGGATCTCGAAGACGGATCGCTCGACACCATCCTACAAGGCGCTGCGGCTTGGCTTCTACCTTTCGGCAGCGGTCGTTTTCACGTTCTTCGGCATCTGGCGCGAATTCGTGCTCTACTGGCTCGTGCCCTTCTTCACCTTCTTCTGCCTGTTTCTTTACGTGCGCAGCGTCGCCGAACATTTCGGCAGCATGGATTACAGCGATGAACTGACGAGCTCACGCACCGTTTATCCGCATGCCTGGGAGAAGCTTTTCTTCGCGCCCCACAACATCAACTACCACCTCGAGCACCATCTCTATCCCGGTGTGCCCTACTACAACCTGCCGGAACTGCACGCGATCCTGATGCGAAACAAGGCCTATGCGGAGAAGGCCCACATTACTCGCGGCTATACCACCGGGCTCGCCGCGGAATGCTTCGCGCCCGGGGCGCCGCTGTTGCCCAATCAGCACCCGGCCAGTTACTGAAATCCGATTATTGAAAATCGAAAACGCTGAGACCAGTCGCCATCTCGTCGAGGCCGAGCGGGCGTGTGACGGGCGGTTCAGCGCGCGCCAGGCAGCCTTGCCGCTCGCAGAGGCGGCAGGCTGCACCGACTGGTATTGGCGGCATCCTCGAAGCACCGTAGACGACTTCTTCCGCAAAACCAGCGTCACAGCCGATGAGCAGCGCCGTGCGTCTCACCCTCTCCTGAAAGCCTGCTTGCGGTCCGTCGAGTGTCCGCGAAACGACAAGATACTCGCTGCCCTCGGGCATTTCGACGCGGTCAACGAGAACCTGGCCCGGCACGGCGAAGGCGGCATGGATGTTGAGCTTGGGACAGGCGCCGCCGAAGCGCGCACCAGGAAAGCCAAGCGCGCCTGCACGACGCAGCCGGTGGCCGGCATTATCGATCTCCATAAGGAAAAACGGGATGCCTGCGGCGCCGGGACGCTGCAACATCGTCAGTCGATTGGCAGCCTGTTCGAAGGACACTTGAAAGCGGGATCGCAAGAGATCGATGTCGTATTTCGCGCGCTGCGCAGCGGCTAGAAACGCTTGATAGGGCATCATCAAGGCATGGGCTGCATACCGCGCGAGTTCGAAACGACCGATGCGCCGCGCCTCGGCGGTCGAGAATCGGAATTGCTCGAGCTCGGCGTCGATCGCCTCGTGGCAGGCGATCGACGCCACTTCCATGGCGATTTCCCGCGTCTGGTCGAAGGGTGACAGACGTTCGGAAATAAAGAGCCGCATCGAGTGCCGGTCGAAACGGCGGCGCAGGTTCGGCATGGCGTGCACCGGCAGCGTTCTGACAACGAGGCCATGTTCCTTCTTGAGCCAGGCCTTCAGTCCTCCGGCGAGATCGTCGCCGGGCGAAAGCGCGGCGTGGAACGCCTCCATTGCCTCCTCGATCGGCCCGAAATGATTGGGCCGCGCCTCGAACGCCTCGCGCACCTCATCGATCGGCAGCCGCGTGCCCGAAAGCGCCGCCATATGCCCCTGTCCCGCCAGGAGATCGGCGAGATCCTTGAGGCGTGACGCCTGCTCACGATAGGCGCGATAAAGCTTGACGATGCCGCCGGAGGCATTGGGCGCGGCTTCGGTGATTTCGATTAGTTCCTGGTCGCCGGGAAGTTCGCCGGCCAGGAGCGGATCGGCGAAGACCTCGCGCAACTGCGCCAGACCGCCACCGTTTTCACCCTGCAGTTCGTCGAGGTCCACCTTGTAGACCGAGGAGAGCTTGAGGAGAAGCTGCACCGTCAACGGCCGCTGATTGCGCTCGATGAGGTTCAGGTAGGAGGGGGAGATACCGAGCGCTTCCGCCATCGCCGTCTGCGTCAACTGAAGACCATTGCGGATACGTCTGACACGCGGCCCGGCGAAGATCTTGTTTTCGGCCATTTGTAACTCCCTTTACAAAATCTGGCGCGGCGACCGCTTTGACACATTTTACAAATTTACCGACTTCTATTGTCAAACACAAGACAAGATAACCCTTTTGGATCGGCCATTTCTACGATTCCCATGGCGTTCCCGTGCACTGCAATGTAAAAAATGTCACATGATCTTACGACCAAAGATTGACGTAAGACCGAAGTCGAAGAGCTATCGATTTTTACAAGGAGGCAAGAATGACTGATTTTTACAACCTCGTTCCCAGCGCGCCGCAGGGACGTTTCGACGGTATCCAGCGACCCTATACCGCCGAAGATGTGAAGCGGCTGCGGGGATCGGTGGAAATCCGTTATTCTCTTGCCGAGATGGGTGCCAACCGTCTCTGGAAGCTCATCCATGACGAGGATTTCGTCAATGCGCTCGGCGCGCTCTCGGGCAACCAGGCGATGCAGATGGTCCGCGCCGGCTTGAAGGCGATCTATCTCTCCGGCTGGCAGGTCGCGGCAGACGCCAACACGGCTTCGGCCATGTATCCGGACCAGTCGCTCTATCCGGCCAATGCGGCACCGGAACTGGCGAAACGCATCAACCGCACGCTGCAGCGCGCCGATCAGATCGAAACCTCGGAAGGCAAGGGGCTTTCGGTCGAGACCTGGTTTGCGCCGATCGTTGCCGACGCGGAAGCGGGCTTCGGCGGGCCGTTGAACGCCTTCGAGATCATGAAGGCCTTCATCGAGGCGGGCGCCGCCGGTGTCCATTATGAGGATCAACTCGCGTCGGAAAAGAAATGCGGCCATCTCGGCGGCAAGGTCCTGATCCCGACCGCCGCGCATATCCGCAACTTGAACGCCGCGCGGCTTGCCGCCGACGTCATGGGAACGCCGACGCTCGTCATCGCCCGCACCGATGCGGAAGCCGCGAAGCTGCTCACCTCCGACATCGACGAGCGTGATCGGCCCTTTGTCGATTACGATGCCGGCCGCACGGTGGAGGGCTTCTACCAGGTGAGGAACGGCATCGAGCCCTGCATCGCCCGCGCGATCGCCTATGCGCCGCATTGCGACCTCATCTGGTGCGAAACCTCCAAGCCGGATCTGGAGCAGGCGCGCAAATTTGCCGAAGGCGTGCACAAGGCGCACCCGGGCAAGCTGCTCGCCTATAATTGCTCACCGTCGTTCAACTGGAAAAAGAACCTCGACGACGCGACGATCGCCAAGTTCCAGCGCGAGCTGGGCGCGATGGGCTACAAGTTCCAGTTCATCACGCTCGCCGGCTTCCATCAGCTGAACTACGGCATGTTCGAGCTGGCGCGCGGCTACAAGGATCGGCAGATGGCTGCCTATTCGGAACTGCAGGAAGCGGAATTCGCGGCTGAGGCCAACGGCTACACCGCGACCAAGCACCAGCGCGAGGTCGGCACCGGCTATTTCGATGCGGTGTCGCTGGCAATCACCGGCGGCCAGTCGTCGACCACCGCCATGAAGGAATCGACCGAGCACGACCAGTTCCGCCCTGCGGCAGAATGAAAGGCGTAGAATGAAAGACTGGAGCGCGCGGCATCCCTGCCCGTCGCGCGCTCCGGAAACCACGGAACCTCGAACCGAAAGCGGGATCAAGTGCCCGCATCCGGCTCTAACCTGCGAAGGAGCAACGCCAATGACAGTACAGACACGCGTCAAGGAACGGGCCGAGGAACAGTCGTCGGCCATGACCCCGGAACAGCAGGCAGCGATCCGCATGGTCGCAAACGACCTGCATCGCCTCAACCAGTCGGTCATGAAGGCCGTCGATGCCGGCGTTTCGGTCGAACTCGTGCGCTCGGCACGCCATCATGGCGGCGAAGGCAACTGGGGCGACCTGCTGATCCCGGTCATCGTCACGCAGGGACGGCCGTGATGGCTATCCTGGCGTCGGCAACGGCTGCGCTGATGCTTTGTGCGGCGAGTTGGCACGGACTCCGCCTCCGTCCGCAGGTGCTCGCGATCCCTGTGCGCCGCCGGCATCTTGAGAACGACTGATGCTTATTACAGGCTCTGCCTGATTTTATCTCGCGGTTCAGCCAGATGACTTCAGAGTTTTGCGGTAGCAGTGCGTTTGCACGGTAAATCGACCGACAACATCCTTTGGAAGCCAGAGAGCGTCCTCAAATGAGCGGGATAGCGACCATCCTTCCCGCTCATAAAACCTTTGGGCACGGATGTTACCTGCTGTGCAGAACAGCTCCGCCTGTCTCACTCCCCTTTTTAGCAAAAGCTGCTCCGCAAAGGACAATAGCGAGCGGGCAACACCGGTCCCGCGAGCGTTTTCGCTGACATACAGCTTCACGACTTCAGCGTCTTTCAATGATATGAGTCCGAGCAATCCATGATCTGCCGCGACATAGAATTCGTCGCTCGCCTGTTCCAGCCAAAGCGCGAAGTGCCCCAACGTGCGGTATGCTAAAAGCTCCGCGGGGACCAGATCGGCATGAGCGTCATGCCATCCTCGGTGCCAAAGTGGAACTATCGTCGCATAGTCTTCATCTCTTGCAGCACGAATCTCGATCATGCTTCGATCCTCTACCGTTGCTTGTCACGAAAGTCCGCCTCGGGTTCCGCCGGTCGAATTGCTGTCGTAGTTTACTGGATGGCGCACTTATCATGAACAGACGGTCTCAGTTCTACTCTTCCGGAGGCTTGCGCGACGGGCTTTAAGTGGAGTTCCGCCGCGGGCGCTTGCCAGCAAAGAGGTCCACGTGGCTGCGCAGCAGCCGTGTCATCCGGTCGACGACAGTGCGGATTTCCCGCCTGTGACGGTCCTCGTTGTTCATGACGATCCATTGCCGATGCCGCAGCGGCTCAAGTTCCTCGCCCGCGCGCTCGAGAAGCGGATCGAGATCACCCACGAAGCAGGGCAACACCGCCCTCCCCGCCCCGGCGCGCGCGAGATCGAGCAGGGACCGGGGACGACCAACGGTCGCAACGATGCGGCCGGCCACCTGGTCGTGCGGCCAGCGCAGATAGCCCGAGATCGCCTCCTCCTCCGCGACGGCGACCCAGCGCTCCGGTCTGCCTCCCAGCGCATTTTTCTGCCGATAGGCGGCATAGGCCACTTCGCCGATCATCCGCGACGCCAGATAGGTCTCTTCCGGCTCGAAGGCGCGAATGCCGATATCGCTTTCCCGATAGGCAAGGTTCGCCCGCGCCTCCCCGATCGAAAGCGATATGGCAAAGGCGTCGCGCTCGGTGCAGATCGCCGGAAAATTCTCCGCGATCAGCCACGCGTTCCAGGTTCCGGCCGCAATACGCACGACCGGCATCCCCTCGCCTTCCTTTTGCCAGTTCTCGACCTTGCGCGCCGCCGCCTCCATTTCCTGCAATTGCTCGAACAGGAGGCGTCCGTCGGCGGTCAGCACGTATCCGGTCTGGCTCCGCACGAAGAGCGACCGTCCGGTACGCTCCTCGATCTCCAGCATCCGGCGGCCGATGGTTGCCGGACTCAAGCCGGTTGCCTGCGCCGCACCAGTCAGGCCGCCGGCGCGCGCCACAGTCATGAAACAACGGTAGATGTCCCAATCCATGCTTTTCATGGGTGAAAAACATATGGGGAAATAGGCTGTATGTAAAACAGTTTTGAGCGCATAAAAAAGGAGATGCCCGGAAATGAGGAGCATCACCATGGACATGATTGCAATGGCCGTTCTATTCGAGATGGCCTCAAGAAATCGCCGCTGGGATGAACAGTTCGAGCCCCGACGGCCAAGCCGCACGAAGGACTTCCCGAGAGAGCTATTTGCGGCACTCTTCCGCAGGCGACAGCCCGCGGAGACGCACGACTCGGCCGACGCCTAGCCGGGGTTTCTGCGCAAGCAGCGTGAAATGACGACGCCGCGCATCTTTGATGCGCGGCGTTCAATTCTTCGGTGTCACACGGCGAACCGCAGGACCTTTGACGTCGGTGTCCGCTACGCTGCGCGATAGACCTGACCGGAACCGGTCTCCGGCTCCAGCCGGAACTGCTCGACAAGCATCATCAGTGTGTCGGCCTGGTTTGCGAGCGCGCGGCTGGTGGCCGTCGCCTCCTCGACCATTGAGGCGTTCTGCTGGGTCATCTGATCCATTTGGTTGACAGAGCCGTTGACCTCGTTCAGCGCCGCCGCCTGATCGCGGCTTGCCGTTGCGATCATTTCGACATGCTGGCTTACGGAGACGATCTGAGCGCTGATCGAGGCAAGCACTGCGCCAGTCTCCTTGACGAGATGCGAGCCGGAATTGACCTCCTCGGTCGACTTGTTGATGAGCCCCTTGATTTCCCGAGCCGCCTCGGCGGAGCGCTGCGCCAGTTCCCGGACCTCCTGCGCGACGACGGCAAAGCCCTTGCCCGCCTCGCCGGCGCGAGCCGCCTCGATGCCGGCGTTCAAGGCCAGCAGGTTGGTCTGGAAGGCGATGTCGTCGATGACTTCGATAATCTGCTCGATCTGGCGCGAAGCCTCTTCGATGCGTCCCATCGCGGCGATGGCATTGGTGACGACGGTCGCCGAGCTGTCGGCGCTCTTCTTGGTCTGCGAAACGGCGAGGTTCGCCTCATGTGCACGCTCTGCCGAGGAACGCACAGTCACCGTGATCTGGTCGACCGCGGCCGCGGTCTCCTCGAGCGAGGCCGCCTGGGCTTCGGTGCGCTTGGAGAGCGAGTCGGCCGAATGATGCATGTCCGCACCGCTCTGCTGAATTGCCTGGGCGTTCATCCGGATCTGGGCGAGCGTATCCTGAAGCCGGATGAGCGATCCGTTGAAATCCATCCGCAGCTGTTCGAGCCGGCCCTGGAAGGGCACCTCGATCTGGCGCGAGAGGTCGCCTTGCGCGAGACGTCCGAGGCCGGCAGCAAGCTCGCTGACGGCAAGATCGATCTGCCGGTCGAGTTCGCGCTTCTCGGCGTCGTTGCGGCTGCGCTCCGCTTCGGCACGCGCGCGCTGCTCTTCGCTTTCCGCCTCGATGCGCACCTTGGAAAGGGCGTTTTCCTTGAACACGCCGAGGGCACGCGCCATGTCGCCGATCTCGTCACGCCGCGCGTCGCCGTCGATCGCCGTATCGAGCATGCCGTCGGCAAGGCGGCGCATCGCGGCGGTGATCTGTCCGATCGGTTTCTTCAGCGTCAGAGTCAGCGCGATGCCGGCAAGCAGCGCGATGATCACGCCGGCGACAGTCGCGGCGACGGAGATCTGGTTGGCTTCGTCTCGTTCGGTACCGGCGGCGACTTTCTGCTGCTCGGCGAACTCGGTCAGGTCGCCCCAGATCTGATTGATCGACTCACCGGCAGCATTGAACTCGGAGTTTCGCTTGTCGGAACTCGCGACCAGCGCAACACTATCTCTCTTCATCACGTTGATGATCGGAAGGAGCGCGTCCGACGTGGTGTCGAAGAAGCTCATCCCGTTCGCGACGCCGCGCAGCGTCGTCAAATTTGCCTGAACGGCAAGGAACTTATCCAGGAGCCGCTTGCGATTTTCCTCGGTCGTGCTGCCGAGGAAGGCGGCCGCGGCGATCTGGATGTCGGTGATAGACGTGGAAAGCCTGCGCGTCGCGGTCAGCACGGATTCAGTGCTCGCGATCTTTCCATCGAGTTCGCTAAAGATCTGCGTGGCTTCGCGCATCTTGCCCACGGAGGCGGCTTCGAGGCGGAAGCTCGCGGTGCGGAAGCTGTCCACGTACTTCGAAATGCTGCTGAGTGTTTCGGGTCCGACCGGTGCCTTGATCAGGGAGCCGATCTTGCTTGAGGCGGAATTCACAGTGTCGGCGAGGGATTTTTCGCCCTTCGGCAGCAAGGTGAAGATTTCGCGCTGTGTGCGGCCGATCATCGGAAAGCGATCCTTGACCTGCTTCAGCTTCTCTTCGACCGTGGTCGCCTTGGCGACCTCGGTGCCGAACTCCGTGAAGAAGCGGCTGGCGCGAAGGAGTTTTTCGGCGTTCCTGAGCATCGTCTTCGCCGCGTTCTCGTCCTTGCGCACGGCATATTGCAGGCGGTTCGTCTCTTCATTGATCTTCGACTGCTCGGCAACCAGGCGCTCCAGATTGGCCGTCGTGGCCGCGCGCAGCTCTTTCTTGCCGACATGCAGCGTCCAAAGACCCTCGATACGCGCCTCGATATCGCTGGTCGCAGCGATCGCAGCGGTCAGCTCATCCTGTCCGTTCTGGCCGGCGACCTGTGCGGCGGTCTCCGCGAGGATATCCTTCTGCGAGGCGATCGTGGCGCGAACCGCATCGCGGGTTTCTTCGGTCGTTTTGTACAGGAAATTGTTCATGCCCGCGTAGACGTCCTTAAAGCCGCTCAGCGTTTGCAGGACGCTATTTGAAATCTCCATCCGCCCCTGCAGCAGGCCCGATGCGTAGAGGCCGGTGATGCCGACCGCCGAGATGCTGATGACGAACGGCAGGATGAAGAACAGAACCTTCGTCTGAATCTTGAATCGGGCAAGAACTCTATCGATGAACATTGAAAACACCTTGGCTCGCAGCTCGCGTTTCGCTTCCCCCGATGGCCCGACGTACCGCCCCAAGCGATTGCTTGTGGAGGAACACGCCACCCGATGCGCAAACAGGCTGATGTTTTTCGGGAAATCATGCGGCGCACGCCGCCAGTCCGCCGGCAATCATTGCGGGGCCCGCGCCACCTCTCAGGGCGGCGAGGCCCTGACGGAACTCACTTGGGCGCAAGTGTCGATTTGAACGATTAAGATTTGTATAAGCGGCCGGCGGTTTTAAAGCGGTGATGGCGGCAAGGACGATTTTGCGACAACGGCCATGCGGTTTCGGCCGGATCACAGGCACCGCAATTTAGGTCAGGTGAAGTCTCCACCCTGGAAGGCGCTTCCGCCTTCCTGACTTGCACTCAGATTCAGAAAGTGGCGAACGTCGCGAATGTCACAACGAGAAAGAGAGCGATAACCGCACCGAAAGCAATCAGCTCATGGTGCCGGTGGCTCTGCTCGGTGCGGGCAATCGCAACAGCGCGGGGACGGCGGCGTAAGTGGATCATGGCATCCTATCCTTGTCCTGGCTGGCAGCCGACCTGGCTACCATGCAGATCATGGTGCCTTCGTCCTGCGGCCAAGGAAAGTCCATGAAATGGAAACAGTGTGGTTTCCGTTTAGGGACCGCCCCCAGTCCTGTGCAGGCCGTGCAGCCATAAATTCAGGTTCAGCCATTTCCGTTAACAATGGCTGAAAAGGCAAATCACCAATTTTTCCGCATAGTCATACCTCTTGACCGGCGGCGAACCCGGAAGCCCAGGCCCATTGAAAATTGTAGCCACCAAGCCAGCCGGTGACATCGACGCATTCGCCGATGAAATAGAGCCCCGGAACTTCCCTCGCCTGCATCGTGCGGGAATCAAGCGCGCGGGTATCGACCCCGCCGAGCGTGACTTCGGCCGTTCTGTAACCCTCCGACCCGGCAGGCTTCAGCGTCCAGTTCTGGATGGAAGCCGACAGCGCATCAATGGCTTTGTCGGAAAGGTCGGCGAGCATCCGCCCCGCCAGCTTTGCTTCTTCGGTAAAGAACTGCGCCAGCCGTCGCGGCAGAATGTCGGCAAGGGCCGTGTGCGCGGCCTGTCGCCCGTTCGTTCGGCGCATTCCCTTGAGAATAGACCCGATATCGATATCCGGCATCACCCGCAGGACGATCTCCGCGCCTTCCCGCCAATAGGAGGAGACCTGCAGGATGGCGGGTCCGCTCAAGCCGCGATGGGTGAGCAACACCGCTTCGCGGAAGGCGGCCTTGCCGCAGCGCGCCTCGGCATCGGCCGCAACGCCCGCCAGTTCACCGATCTTTTCAAGTTGGACCGGATCGAGGGTCAACGGAACCAGTGCCGGCCGCGTTTCGACGATCGCGAGACCGAACTGTTCAGCGACCCTGTAGGCAAAACCCGTGGCGCCCATTTTCGGAATCGACTTGCCGCCGCTCGCGACGACCAATGACGCTGCCTCGATGGGACCATCGTCGGTCGTTACGCGGAATCCGGATGCGGCTTTCTCGATCGCCGAGATCGCCGTTGCCAGCCGGAGCACCACGCTTGCCTCCTGCATCTCGGCAAGCAGCATGCGGATGATGTCCTTCGCCGAATGATCGCAGAAGAGCTGCCCAAGCGTCTTCTCGTGCCATGTGATGCCGTGCCGCTCGACGAGCGCCACGAAGTCTTGCGGCCGGTAGCGCGCCAGTGCCGACTTAGAGAAATGCGGATTCTCGGAGAGGAAGTTCTTCGGGCCGGCATGGATATTGGTGAAGTTGCAGCGGCCGCCGCCGGATATGCGGATCTTCTCGCCGGGCGCCTTGGCGTGGTCGAGCACGAGCACGCGGCGTCCGCGTTTTCCCGCCTCGATCGCGCACATCATGCCGGCCGCACCTGCGCCGATGATCACCACATCGTGTTTCTCTGCCACGGAAGATCCTTTTCACGTTTCGGCCTTCCTTTCCGATGGCAGACGCAAAAGTCAATCGTGATCCGCTGAAGCCGCTCTAGCCAATCGCCAAACTCCGGCTATGATGCGCTATCCGAAGCCAAAACCGGTGATTTATGCCCTCCAAGAGAAGTGTCGCCCAGCAAGCAGCAAAGATCAGCAAGAGTTCGAAAATACCCGCCGCCCTGCACTCGTCCCGAGGCGTCAAGACTTGGAAGGAGGCAGTCGACTGGCTCAGGATCCGCGGTATCGAAGATATCGAATGCATCACGCCTGACCTTGCCGGCGTACCGCGCGGCAAGATGATGCCGACCTCCAAATTCACGTCGAACACCTCGCTTGCTCTGCCTTCGGCGATCTACCGCCATACGATTTCCGGCGAATATCCCGACGAAACCGACCAGTTTCGTTACGATTCCCGCGACAGCGACATCAAGCTGATGCCCGATCTTTCGACCCTTTCTGTCGTTCCCTGGGAGACCGACCCGACGGCCCAGGTGATCTGCGACATCGTCGGCTCGCAAGGCGAGCAGATCAGCTATACGCCGCGCAACGTCTTGAAGCGCGTGGTCGACCTTTATCGCCAGAAGGGCTGGAAGCCGGTCGTCGCGCCCGAGATCGAATTCTACCTGGTCGCCCAGAACGACGATCCGGACTACCCGCTGCGCCCGCCGAAGGGACGCTCCGGCCGCTCGATTCTCGGCGGCCAGGGCTATTCGATCGCCGGCATCAACGAATTCGACGAACTGATCGACGACATCTACCATTTCTCCGAGAAGCAGGGTCTGGAGATCGACACCCTCATTCACGAAGAGGGCCCGGCGCAGCTCGAAATCAACCTCAGGCACGGGGACCCTATCGAGCTGGCCGACCAGGTTTTCCTGTTCAAGCGAACAATTCGTGAAGCGGCGCTGAAGCACGGCATCTACGCGACCTTCATGGCGAAGCCGATGCAGGGCCAACCCGGCTCGGCGATGCACATTCACCAGTCAGTTGTCGAGATCAACACCGGTCGCAACCTCTTCTCGAATGTGGACGGGTCGCCATCGAAGGAGTTCTTCTCCTTCATCGGCGGCATGCAGCACTACGTTCCGAGGACGTTGGCGATGATGGCGCCGTACGTGAACTCCTACCGGCGGCTGACGCCCGACATGTCAGCGCCGGTGAACACCGCCTGGGGTTACGACAACCGGACAACGGCGTTCCGCATCCCCGTATCGGACGCGGCGGCGCGACGCATCGAGAACCGCCTACCGAGTTCGGATGCCAACCCCTATCTGGCGCTCGCGGCCTCGCTCGGCTGCGGCTATCTCGGCATCGTCGAGGGCCTGGAGCCCACGCCGCCGACCGAGGACACCGCCAACGAAGGCGAAATCGATCTGCCGCGCGGCCTGCTCGAGGCCGTCTCGCTGCTCGAATCTGCGCCCTCGCTTGCCGACGTCTTCACGCCCGAATTCATCGCCATCTATGCCGGCGTGAAGCGTGGCGAATTCGAGACCTTCATGCAGGTCATCAGTCCGTGGGAACGCGAATTCCTGCTTCTGAACGTCTGACCGAAAGGCAACTTCATGCCCTGGCAAAGTCCGATCTCGCCCGGAATCTCCTGGTACGAGGCGACGGTACTGGAGCGTCCGGATTATCCGACGCTGCCAGGCTCCCGGAAGAGTGACGTCGCAATCGTCGGCGGCGGTTACACGGGTCTTCAGGCCGCCTACAATCTCGCCAAGAACGGCATCGACGTGACCCTGATCGACGCCTGCCGGTTCGGCGACGGTGCCTCCGGCCGGAACGGTGGCCAGTTCGGCACCGGCCAGCGCGCCTGGGCGGAGGATACCGAGGAAACGCTCGGCCACGAGCGTGCCAAGCTGCTGTTCGAGATGGCGGAGAACGCCAAGCGCTATCTCCTGGACTTCGCCGACGAACACGGGATCGACATCGAGTTCGTGCCCGGGCAGCTTTCCGTCGGCCACAAGGAAAGCCTCGAGAAGGATTACCGCCGCCATGTCGAGGCGATGGCGGAGCGTTTCGGATATTCGCACCTCTCCTTCATGGAACGCGACGAGACGGCAAGCCGGCTGGGATCGCATCACTATCGGTTCGGCATACGCGACACCGGCACCGGACACATCCACCCGATGAAACTGCTCGTCGGTCTCGCAAAGCAGGCGGCCCGTGCCGGCGCCAGCCTCCACGAGCAGACGAAGGCGCTGAAGATCGAGAAAAAGGGGACCGCGATCGCCATCGACACCGATCGCGGCACGATCACTGCGGACCGAGTGCTGATCGCCTGCAATGCCTATATCGGCAACCTTGAGCCTGTAACCGCCAGCCACGTCATGCCGATCCGCTCGTTCATCGGCGCGACAAAGATCCTGTCCGACCATCCAGACGTACTGCCCGGCGGCGAATCGGTCGACGATTCGCGCTTCGTCGTGCGCTATTTCCGTAAATCGAAAGACGGACGGCTGCTCTTCGGCGGGCGCGAAGCCTATACAGCCGACAATCCACGCGACATTTCGAGCCACATCCGCCGCCAGATCAGCGAGATCTATCCGGCGCTCGCCAATGTCGAGATCACGCACGCCTGGGGCGGTTCGGTCGGCATCACCATGCCGCGCCAGCCCTTCTGCCGAGAGGTCATGCCTGGGGTTACAAGCATCGGCGGCTATTCCGGGCACGGCGTCATGCTGTCCAACTATTGCGGCAAGCTCTATGCTGACCTGGTCTTGGGCAAACAGACGGAGCTGGATCTTCTCAAGGCCTTGAAAATACCTGCTTTCCCGGGCGGAATGCGATTCCGCTCGGTGCTCCTGTTCCTCGCGCTCAGCTGGTATGCTTTGCGCGACCGGTTCTAAAACGCCGCGTGCAGACGCATTTTGTTGCGCCGCACCCTAGCGTTTTTAAATCGATTAGATTATACCACCCCTGACCTGAACAAGATCGAGATATCCCATGAGCAGCCAGATCATTCCCGTCGACCCGTTTGACTATGTGGTATTCGGGGGCACCGGCGATCTTGCGGAGCGCAAGCTTCTGCCCGCGCTCTATCACCGGCAGATCGAAGGTCAATTCAGCGAGCCGACGCGAATCATTGGCGCATCACGCGCGGCACTGACTCACGAAGAATACCGAACGTTCGCGACCGACGCCTTGAAGGAGCATCTCAAACAGGGCGAATTCAACGAGGCGGAAGTGGCGAAATTCACGGCCCGGCTCTACTACGTCTCTGTCGACGCCAAATCCGACCAGGGCTGGGACGAGCTGAAGAAAATCCTCGACGAAGGAAAGGATCGCATCCGTGCCTTCTATCTCGCCGTCGCGCCGGCGATCTTCGGCGATATTTCGGAAAAGATTCGCGACAACAAGCTCATTACCAAGAACACCCGCATCGTCGTCGAGAAACCGATCGGACGCGACCTCGCCTCTGCGACGGAACTCAACGACACGATCGGCAAGGTTTTCCGTGAAGAGCAGATCTTCCGCATCGACCACTACCTTGGCAAGGAGACGGTGCAGAACCTCATGGCCCTGCGCTTTGCCAATGCGCTTTACGAGCCGCTATGGAACTCGGCGCATATCGACCATGTGCAGATCACCGTTTCGGAATCCGTCGGCCTCGAAAACCGTGCCGGCTACTACGATAAGGCGGGTGCGCTCCGCGACATGGTGCAGAACCACATTCTGCAGCTCGTTTGTTTCGTCGCCATGGAAGCGCCGACCTCGATGGACGCTGAGGCCGTGCGTGACGAAAAGCTCAAGGTGCTTCGCGCGCTGAAGCCGATCACCGCGGCCAATGTCGAGCAGGTGACGGTTCGCGGCCAGTATCGTGCCGGCGCATCCGCCGGCGGTCCGGTAAAGGGCTATCTCGAGGAACTGGAAGGCGGCGTTTCCAACACCGAGACGTTCGTCGCGCTCAAGGCCGAGGTCAGCAACTGGCGTTGGGCCGGCGTGCCCTTCTATATTCGCACCGGCAAGCGCATGGCGGGCCGCATGTCGGAGATCGTCATCACCTTCAAGCAGATCCCCCACTCGATCTTCGATCACAGCGCCGGACGGATTTCGGCAAACCAGCTGATGATCCGCCTCCAGCCGAACGAAGGCGTCAAGCAGTCGCTGATGATTAAGGACCCGGGGCCGGGCGGCATGCGCCTCAGGAACGTCCCGCTCGACATGAGCTTCGCGGAAGCCTTCGGCGTGCGAAACGCCGACGCCTATGAGCGCCTGCTGCTGGATGTCGTCCGCAACAACCAGACGCTGTTCGTCCGGCGCGACGAAGTGGAAGCCGCCTGGCAATGGATCGACCCTGTCCTCAAGGCGTGGGAAACGACCGGACAGCAGGTGCAGGGCTACACGGCCGGCACCTGGGGTCCGAGCCAGTCGATCGCACTGATCGAGCGCGACGGCCGCACCTGGAACGATACAATCTAGGATCGACCCATGAGCGCTTCCCTGCACATATTCGAGAACGGAACCGCATTGGCGGAGGGCCTTGCGGATGCGGTCAGCGCCAAGCTCGCCGCGGCGATCGAGGCCCGCGGCGCTGCGAGCATCGCGGTCTCCGGCGGAACGACGCCGAAGGCCTTCTTCCAGGCACTTTCGCGGCGCGAGATAGACTGGACGAAGGTGACCGTCACGCTGGTCGACGAGCGCTTCGTGCCCCCGGAAAACGAACGCTCCAACCATGGGCTGGTCGCCGCCAACCTGCTGCAGAACAAGGCGAAGGCGGCCAGGTTCCTGCCGCTCTACAACGCAGCAGCCACTGCCGAGGACGCCGCAGCGACGGCGAGCCGGTCGGTTGCGGCGATCGGCGCACCCTTCGATGTCGTTGTCCTCGGGATGGGAACGGATGGGCACACCGCCTCGTTCTTCCCGCGAGGGACGCGTCTTAAAGAGGCGATCGATCCGGCGACGCCACGTGGCGTGATCACGATGGACGCGGACGGCGCGGGTGAGACGCGCCTGACATTTACTTTTTCCAGTCTTGAGGACGCCGGGCTACTCGTCCTGCATATCGAAGGCGAAGGCAAGAAGGAGGTTCTTGCCCGAGCGGAGGCGCCCGGCGATGAGACGGAGATGCCGATCCGCGCCATGTTGCGGCACGCAACATCGCCGCTGCAGATCTACTGGGCGCCGTAATACGGCGAGTGCCCCTTCGGGCAGCACCCGCCACGGTAGATAGCGCCCCGAACAGGGCTTTCCTTGCGCGTTCCCTCGAGTGCGCAGGTTATGTTGAGTGATTTGTCCTCATTTCGCGATCGAACTGAGGACAAATTTACACAACAGTTCAAACTGTTACAGTCGCCGATGCGGTGCCGCACGGCCGCTGTAGACCGATGACAGGATGAAGACAGGGGCCGTCAAGGCTCCGGAACAGGATGTATCATGTCCGCCGATTCCCGCGTTGCCGCCATCACCGCCCGCATCGTCGAGCGCTCGAAACCCCACCGCGAGGCCTATCTCGACAGAGTCCGCACCGCCGCGACAAACGGACCGCATCGCAGCGTGCTCGGCTGCGGCAACCTCGCACATGGGTTTGCCGTCTGTTCCCCCGCCGAGAAGACGGCGCTCGCGGGTGACCGCGTCCCCAATCTCGGCATCATTACCTCCTACAACGACATGCTCTCGGCGCATCAGCCCTTCGAGACCTACCCGGCAGTGATCCGGGAGGCGGCTCGCGAGGCGGGCGGCGTGGCGCAAGTCGCCGGCGGCGTGCCGGCGATGTGCGACGGCGTCACCCAGGGCCAGCCCGGCATGGAGCTGTCGCTCTTCTCGCGCGACCTGATCGCGATGGCAGCGGGCGTCGGGCTATCGCACAACATGTTCGACTCCGCTGTCTATCTCGGCGTCTGCGACAAGATTGTCCCGGGCCTCGTCATCGCTGCATTGACCTTCGGCCACCTGCCCGCTGTCTTCATTCCCGCCGGACCGATGACCTCGGGTCTGCCGAATGACGAAAAGGCCCGCGTCCGCCAACTCTTCGCCGAGGGCAAGGTCGGTCGCGACGAATTGCTCGAGGCGGAATCCAAGTCTTATCACGGCCCCGGCACCTGCACCTTCTACGGCACCGCCAACTCCAATCAGATGCTGATGGAGATCATGGGCTTCCATCTGCCCGGTGCCTCCTTCATCAATCCAGGCACGCCGCTGCGCGACGCGCTCACCAAGGAGGCGGCCAAACGGGCGCTGGCCATCACCGCCATGGGCAACGAGTTCACGCCCGCGGGCGAGATGATCGACGAACGATCGATCGTCAACGGCGTCGTCGGTCTGCACGCAACGGGCGGCTCGACCAACCACACCATGCATCTCGTTGCCATGGCGCGCGCCGCAGGCATCATGCTCACCTGGCAGGACATCTCCGAACTTTCCGACATCGTGCCACTGCTGGCACGCGTCTATCCGAACGGGCTCGCGGACGTGAACCATTTCCACGCCGCCGGCGGCATGGGCTTCCTGATCGGGCAACTGCTCAAGAACGGATTGCTGCACGATGACGTCAGGACGGTGTTCGGCCAAGGCCTCGACGCCTATGCGATCGACGTCAAGCTCGGCGCCAACGGCGGCGTCCACCGCGAGCCGGCGCCGCAACAGAGCGCCGATCCGAAGGTGCTGACAACGATCGATCAACCGTTCCAGCACACGGGCGGGCTAAAGATGCTCGCCGGCAATATCGGCAAGGCCGTCATCAAGATTTCAGCCGTCAAGCCGGATCGCCATGTCATCGAAGCGCCGGCAAAGATCTTTCACGATCAGTCGGAGCTCAACGCCGCTTTCAAGGCGGGCAAGCTGGAGGGCGATTTCGTCGCCGTGGTCCGCTTCCAGGGTCCGAAGGCCAATGGCATGCCGGAACTGCACAAGATGACGACCGTACTCGGCATCCTGCAGGATCGTGGCCAGAAGGTTGCCATCTTGACCGACGGCCGCATGTCGGGCGCGTCCGGCAAGGTCCCGGCAGCCATCCATGTCACCCCGGAAGCAAAGGACGGCGGGCCGATCGCGCGCATTCAGGAAGGTGACATCGTCCGCATCGACGCGATTGCCGGAACGATAGAGGTACTGGTCGAAGATATTGCACTGAAAACGCGCGTGCCGGCCCATATCGACCTCTCCGACAACGAATTCGGCATGGGCCGCGAGCTGTTCGCGCCGTTCCGCAGGATCGCGGGTACGGCCGATAATGGGGCAAGTGTCCTTTTCCAATGAGCCCGCAGTGAGCCGGCGGACGTCCGGACCAAGTATTGGCCGCTCTCGCTAAGGGAGCGGCCCGGGAGGCATATCGTTTCGGCCGTCGTAACGCTCAATCTCGAGCGTGAACACGTCCACCCCTTCAATGCAGCGGGCATTGAGCGAAACGCGGTCGCCCGGATAGCCGCTTCGCATGATCGCGGTGCCGCATGTGGGGCAGAAGTGATGGCCTTCGGTGATGCCGCGCCAGATGTAGGTCGACAGACGGCGCTTTTCGGTAATCAGCCTGACAGCAGCGGCATCCACCTTCCAATGAAGGAAACCAGAACGCCGGCACGTCGAGCAATTGCATTCGACCAGTCGCGATAGCTCAGCGTCGACCTCGAGAGAGATGTCGCCGCAATGACAGGAAAGCCGATAGGGTCGCTGCATAGCGGTTCTCTGGCCTCGATCTACAGTCGCCACAGCTTGAGTCTCGACAACGCAGGCAGCCCCGTCAAGACGGAGCGCAATGCCGACACGCGCCGTAGACACAACGCACTTTTTCGGTTTCAGCGATAGATATCGAGCGTGCGATTGCGGTGGTTCGGATGCGTGCTGTAGACGAAGATCCGGTTCAAATCGCGATCTGTCAAAAGCCGCAGGAAGCGAGCTTCGATGATATTGTTGGCATGGACGCGCTTGAGTAGGCAGCCGATCAAGGGGATGCGTGCGCTCGGGATGTCGAGATAGAAGGTCCGCGGCAGTTGGAACTTCGTCAGGATGCCGATGATGGCGCTGCTCTTGGAAAGCTTGATGATCTCGCAGCGGCGAGATGAGAGGTGCTGCATGCCCTTCTCGGTGAATTCGATGCGCGCCTCGTTGCGTGTGTCCTCCATTGGAAAGTTCGCTTCCCGATCGTACATGAAGGATTCTTCCTTGTTGAGGAAGTGCTGGTGCACCACAGGCGCCGCGCCGCTCATAGAATTCGCCTTTCACATTTCCATGCGCGGCGACGCTAACCCATGAAATTTAACAGAGAGTTTGGCTTGCCAAAGACGTGTGGAAAACCCGCCCGACAACGCCGGACGAGTGCGATATGGTTAAATCCATCTGACTGAAGATGGAGAAGAATGAGCGCGCTATTTCTCCGCCTGCGCCGACTACCGGTGACCCTGACTAGGTGCGATAGCTGCGTCCTTCGGCATCGAAGAGGTGAAGCTTTGCCTTGTCGGCGGTGAAGCGCACCTTGTCTCCGCGGTGGACCTGCGGGATGCCGGGGATCTTCGCGATGAGCGGCTCGTTTTCGACCAGTCCCTCGATGTAGAGCAGCGTCACTTCACCGAGCGCCTCGACGATCGAAACCGTTCCTTCGAACAGGAAGTCTTCGGACTGCGTCGCCTGCAGGTCTTCCGGCCGCACGCCGAAACTCGCCTTCTTTCCTTTCTCGGAAGCGTCCGTGGATATATCGAGCGTCACCGACTTGCCGCCTGCGAGCGTCACGGTCGTCTGCGCGCCGGCGGCCGAGATCGTCGAAGGGATAATATTCATCGCCGGCGAGCCGATGAAGCGGGCGACAAAAAGGTTCGCCGGGCGCTCATAAAGTTCGAGCGGTGCACCGACCTGCTCGATATGGCCAGCAGAAAGCACGACAATGCGATCGGCAAGCGTCATCGCCTCCACCTGGTCATGGGTGACATAGATCATTGTCGTGTCGGCCATCTGCTCGTTGAGCTTGGCGATCTCGATCCGCGTGGCGACGCGCAAGGCAGCATCGAGGTTGGAAAGCGGCTCGTCGAAGAGGAAGACCTTGGGATCTCGGCAGATTGCCCGGCCGATGGCGACCCGCTGACGCTGGCCGCCAGAGAGCGCCTTTGGCAGGCGGTTCAGATATTCGGTGAGTTGGAGGATTTCCGCCGCCGCGCGTACGCGGCGGTCGATCTCCTCCTTCGACTCCTTGGCGATCCGCATGCCGAATGCCATGTTGTCGTAGACCGTCATGTGCGGGTAGAGCGCGTAGGACTGGAACACCATGGCGATGCCGCGTTTCGATGGCGGCACGTCGTTGACCCGGTCGCCGTCGATGAACATGTCGCCGCCGGTTATCTCCTCAAGGCCGGCGATCATCCTGAGCAGCGTCGATTTCCCGCAGCCCGACGGCCCGACAAAGACGATGAACTCGCCCTGCTTGATGTCGAGGTTGATGCCGTGAATGACGTCAACGGCCCCATAGGACTTGCGGATATCTTTAAGCAGCAGGCCTGTCATCGCATCCTCCCCTCTCTGTTTCTCCATGATGCGCTTTCCTCATGCGGACCGGTGTCCACTTCGCTGGAAAACGCTTAGCCGAGACGCGCGAAGAACGCGCCCCAGCCCGGAAGATTAACCTTGTTGTCTTTGATTTCCGAAACGAAACCGTGCCCCTCAAGTGCTTCCAGTCGTTCGCTCGGCAACTCAGCGGTCGCGCGTCCTTCGCTCAAGTTGAATACGCAGAGCAGTTTCTCGTTGGCATAGGTGCGCAGAAAGCCGAGCAGCGGTGCCCGCGTCTCAAAAAACTTGATCTCGCCCTTGGCAAACGCGGGATACGCCTTCCTGAACTTTAGGAAGCGCCGGTAATGCTGCATGATAGAGGCCGGGTCGGCCTCCTGAATGGAAACTGCGTGCGCAAGGTGGGCCTCGGAAACCGGCAGCCATGGCTTGGCGTCGCTGAACCCGCCGTCCGGCATGCTCTCCCAAACCATGGGAGTGCGGCAGCCGTCGCGCCCCTTGAAATCCGGCCAGAACTGGATGCCGTAGGGATCCCGGAGATCCTCATAGGCGAGTTCCGCCTCCGTCAGCCCCAGTTCCTCGCCCTGATACAGGCAAACCGAACCGCGCAACGACATCAAAAGGCTTGCCAGCAACTTGGCGTGAGCGCCGTAATCGCTGACGCCGTAGGCCCAGCGGCTGGCGTGCCGGACGACGTCATGATTGGAGAAGGCCCAGCAGGCCCAGCCTTCGGGCGCCGCCTTCTGGAATTCAAGCAGTACCTCGGCCACGCGGCCGGGCGTCAAGGGATCGGGCGACAGAAACTCGAAAGCATAGCACATGTGCATCTTGTCGCCGCCGGAGGTGTATTCACCGGCGATCTCAAGCCCCCGCTGGCTGTCGCCAACCTCGCCGACGGCGGCAATCGCCGGAAACTCGTCCATCACCGCCCGAAAACGCCTGAGGAACTCGAGGTTTTCCGGCTGGTTCTTGTCGTAAAGGTGTTCCTGATAATTGTACGGATTGACGGCCGGCGCCGTCGAGGCATTGCGCCGCTCCGGCACCAATGCCGGGTTGTCGCGCAATTGCTTGTCGTGGAAATAGAAGTTGATGGTGTCGAGGCGGAAGCCGTCGACGCCGCGCTCGAGCCAGAAGCGTTCGACGGCAAGCAGCGCCTCCTGGACCTCCGGATTGTGCAGGTTGAGGTCCGGCTGCGAGGTCAGAAAGTTGTGCAGGTAATATTGCAGCCGCGTCGGATCCCAAGCCCAGGCCGAGCCGCCGAAGATCGACAGCCAATTGTTGGGCGGGCTTCCGTCGGGCTTGGAATCGGCCCAGACGTACCAGTCCGCCTTGGCGTTGCTACGGCTCGACCGGCTTTCGACGAACCATGGATGACGATCAGACGTGTGCGACAGGACGAGATCGATCATCACCCGCAGGCCGAGTCGGTGCGCCTCGGCGATCAGCGCATCGAAATCCTCGAGTTCGCCGAAGATCGGATCAACATCCCTGTAGTTGGATACGTCATAACCGAAGTCCTTCATCGGCGAGGTGAAGAAGGGCGAAATCCAGATCGCATCGACGCCAAGCGCCGCGACATGCGGCAGCCGGGCCGTGATCCCATTCAGGTCGCCGATGCCATCGCCGTTCGTGTCCTGAAAGGAGCGCGGGTAGATCTGGTAGATCGCAGCCCCACGCCACCAATCCCTGTCCGGCGTAAGAATGGAGCCGGTCGTTTCGGTCTGGTTCATTCGTGTAAAAGGTCCTTGTCCTGAAGTCTGTCAGCCGCCCTTGACCGATCCCGCGAGCAGACCGCGCACGAGATAGCGCTGCAGGGCGAAGAAGACGATCAGAGGAACGACGATGGTAATGAAGGCGGAAGCGGTCAGGATTTCCCAGTTGCCGCCGCGAGAGCCGAGCAGGTTGACCAGCCGCCCCGTCAGCACGAGTTGGTCCTGGCCGGTACCGAGGAAGACGATCGCGACCAGGAGATCGTTCCAGGTCCAGAGGAACTGGAAGATAGCGAAGGATGCGAGCGCCGGGAAAGACAATGGCAGGACGATCTTGACGAAAATGTCAAAATCGCTGGCGCCGTCGACGCGCGCGGATTCCATGATCTCGCGCGGCAGGCCCGCCATGTAGTTGCGCAAGAGATAAATCGCGAGCGGCAGGCCGAAGCCGGTATGGGCAAGCCAGATACCCATATAGGTCTTGGCCGGGACGCCGAAGAATGCGCCGACGCCGTTGTAGAGCTTCAGGAGCGGAATGAGCGACATCTGCAGCGGCACGACCAGCAGCCCGACGACCACGGCGATCAGGATTGCACGCCCGGGAAAGGGCATCCAGGCCAGGGCATAGGCTGCAAAAGCCGCGATCAGAATCGGGATGACCGTCGATGGAACGGCAACCGTTAACGAGTTGATGAAGGACGCACCGATGCCCTCCGCACCGAGCACCTCCTTATAGTTGTCGAGGGTGAAGCGCGGTGGTGCTGCGGCGGTGAAGAAGATGCGCTGGCCGCGCGAGCCTTCCATCCTGGTATCGGAAACGATCTCGAAGCTGCCGTCCGCCTGCACCGTCAGCTTCTCGCCGTCGTTCAGTTCCGCGGTTTCGCCGGCCTTGAACGCCGCCGGTTCGCGGCTGGAGAAGCCGAAGGCCGAAACTTGCCCGGCCCGACCATCAAGAATGTTACCGGAGATGACGAACTTGCCGTCCCGTTCGACCTGGCTGTCGGCCGACGGAGCGCGCGCGACGTCATTGCGCGACGAAGTGGCAAGGGCCGTCCACCATCCGGAAACGGCGAGTTGGTCCTTGTCGCGCAGCGACGAGATCAACAGGCCGGCGGTCGGCATCGTCCAGAGAGCGACGATGAGAAGCACCGAGAGATGGACGACCCACATCAGCGGGGAGCGCGTGGCTGGGTTCATCTCAGTGGCTCCTCATTTCCTTGGCCGCGTTGCGGATGTTCCAGATCATAATCGGGACGACAAGAATCATGATCACCACGGCAATCGACGCGCCGCGGCCGAAGTCCCCGCCGCCGCGGAACATCCAGTCGAACATGAGGTTGGCGAGCACCTGGCTCTGCCATTGCCCGTTCGTCATCGCCAGCACGATGTCGAAAACCTTGAGCACCAGGATGGTGATGGTGGTCCAGACGACGGCGATCGTGCCCCAGATCTGCGGCACCATGATCTTGAAGAAGATCTGCCAGCCGTTGGCGCCGTCGATCACCGCGGCCTCGATGGTCTCCTCCGGGATGCCGCGCAGTGCTGCGGAGAGAATGACCATCGCAAATCCGGTCTGGATCCAGATGAGGATGACCATGAGGAAGAAATTGTTCCAGAAGGGCAGCGTGATCCAGGCCTGCGGCAGGCCGCCGAGGGCGACGACCATGGCATTCAAGAGGCCAATCTGCTCCGCTCCCTCCGCACGGTAGTCATAGATGAACTTCCAGATCACGGCCGCGCCAACGAAGGAGATCGCCATCGGCATGAAGATCAGCGTCTTGGCGATGTTGCCCCACCAGATGCGGTCCGTCAGCGCTGCGATGATGAGCCCGAAGAAGGTCGAGAGTGCCGGAACGACCAGCAGCCAGAGGAAATTGTTGAAGATCGACTGACGGAATTCACCGTCATTGATCATCCAGAAGTAGTTACTGAAGCCGACGAAGTTCACTCCCCCTCGATCATGGAAACTGAAAACGACGGACTGGTACACCGGATAGATGAGATAGATCGTCAGCGCGAACAGTGCGGGCGCCAGAAACAGCCAGGGCCGGATGGCGTTGGTGATGCGCAGGTTGCGGGACGCAGCCTTACCGGAGAGGCCCTTCGATGGGAAAATCCGGTCGAGAATGAAATTGGTGCCCCAGAAATAGGCTGCGCAAGCCAGGACACCGACAATCATCGTCAGAATGGCAGCGAGTAGCTGCTGCATGACACATCCCTCCCCTTAAACGCGCTCCGGAGCAGGATGCTCCAGACGCATCTTGTGATGGCGGCTACCGCTCTTGATTGGGATTACCCCGATTGCTGAGGCAATCCGGAAATGAAGGAGCGGCGGACGATCTACAGCGCCGCGCGTCTGATCAGACTCGCAAAGGTCGCTGTAGAGCTTTGCTGCATGATTTTATCCTTAAATCGATTCCGATTTTAAGGAATCATGCAGTAGGCACCGTCCGCCGTCTTTGTTTTAGTCTTACTTGATGGCGTCCCACGCCTTCTGCACACCGCCTGCGACATCCGCAGACGACTTGCCGCCTACGAAATCGACCATGCCTGTCCAGAAAGCGCCCGCGCCGATCTTGCCCGGCATCAGGTCGGACCCGTCGAAACGGAAGGTCGTGGCGTTGAGAAGGATCTCGCCCTGCTTCTTCAGCGGCGGGTTGCCGTAGGTCTCGACGTTGACGCTCTTGTAGGGCGTCAGGAAGCTCGTCTGGGCCATCCAGACCTCATGCGCAATCGGCGTCTTCAGGAACTCGATGAAGGCGCGTGCAGCCGGCGTATCCTTGGTGATCAACGCAAGCGTACCAGCACCGAGCACCGGATTGCCGAGTTCCTTCTTGCTCTCATAGGGAGGCATGTAGAAGAAATCGGCATCCTCGCCAATCACCGTGCCTTCCGGGAAGAAGGACGGAATGAACGACGCCTGATGGTGCAGGTAGCACTTCGGCGGCGAGGAGAAGAGGCCCTTCGGGCTGTCGCGGAAGTCGGTTGAGGCCACGGCCGCAGCGCCACCATCCACGAACTTGTCGTTGCGCGCGAACCAGCCGAATTCGTCCAATGCGCCGGTGATTGCCGGATCCGTGAAAGGAATCTCGTTCTTGACCCACTTGTCGTAAACATCGGCCGGTTGCGTGCGCAGCATCAGGTCTTCGACCCAGTCGGTCGCCGGCCAGCCGGTCGCGCCGCCCGAACCGAGGCCGATGCACCACGGCTTTTCACCGTCGGCTGCGATCTTCTCGGTCAGTGCCTTCAGCTCTTCCATGGTTTTCGGCACTTCGTAGCCGGCGTCCTCGAAGTTTTCCGGCACGTACCAGACCAGTGACTTCACATCGATCTTGTAGGGGAATGCATAGAGCGCCGACTTGCCGTCCTTGCCGTTGTAGGTGGAGAGATCGACCCAGGATTGACCGGCGGCATAGTTGTCGAGCAACCACTGCTTGGTTTCATCGCCGAGCGGCGTCAGATGGCCCTTCGAGGCAAGGTCGGCGATGAGGCCTGGCTGCGGCAGGATCGCGATATCCGGCGGGCTGCCGGCTTGCGTATCGATGACGATCTGCTGTTCATAGTTTTCGGAGGACGAATATTTGAGGTCAACACCGGTCGCTTCGACAAAGTAAGCATAGACGCTCTTGAAGAGCGCCTCATCCTCGCCGCGCCAGGGGCCGAAGATCGTCAGCGTCTGACCCTTGAGGTCGTGGCCCTTTTTGAACTCCTCGAAGCTCGCCCAGTTGAACTTGGAGTCCTCGCCGGGCTTGAATTTCAGCTCGGCAGCATCGGCAGACCCCACTACCAGGGCGAGCGCAGCCACACCCATCAGGAATGATCTCTTCACGTTATCGTCCTCCCAACATGAACCCGGGCATTGCACCACGGGCGGATCATCAACGCGCAATTCAAAGCGCTTTGAGTCGCTAAGAAATCATCGCGGCAGACGAAGAGTCAAGCGCTTTCCTACCGCTCGTCTCAACGCGACGTGGATACTGCTTTGCATCAACATTTTGCGGCGCGAAAGCGCGGTTTTCCGCTTTTTCCGGTGCGGAACGGGTGATAGAGGACATTGGGGGCGCTGACCGGAACAACCTGCATAAAAAGGGTATCCCAAAGCGCTTTGGGAGGAGGCCATGCCGGTCAAACTTAAGCAGCTAGCCGAGCTGCTCGGCCTGTCGCAGACGACGGTGAGCCGAGCGCTCAACGGCTACCCGGAAGTCAGCGCCAAGACGCGGCAGCGGGTCTTGAAAGCCGTCCGCGAAACCGGTTACAGGCCGAACCGTGCCGCGCAGCGGCTCGCGACGGGCAAGGCCTACTCCATCGGCCTTGTCATGCCGATTGCATCCGGCATCGGATCGGACATTCATTTCGGCGAATTTCTCGGCGGTCTCGCCGAAGAGGCCGTCAAGCATGACTTTCACTTCGTGCTGAACCCGAGCGCGCCCGAAGATGAGGAAGCGACGTTCCGGCGGCTGGCGGCAAGCGGCAATGTCGACGCCGTTTTTCTTGCCCATATGCGCGCCAATGACCCGCGCATCGCCATGCTGAAGTCGCTGTCTATCCCCTTTGTCGTGCATGGCCGATCGATCGGCGGCCCGAAAGACTATCCGTTCGTCGACATAGACAACACCGCCGCCTTCTACGAGGCGACGAGGCTCCTCATCCAGCTCGGCCACCGGCGGGTCGCGCTCATCAACGGACAGGAACATCTGGCCTTCGCCATTCGCCGGAAAAAGGGCGTGACGCGCGCCCTCAAGGAGTGGGGTCTCGACCTCGACGAAACATTGGTCCACCATTCGGTCATGACCGATGAATACGGCTATCGCAGCATGCAGCGCTTCCTGAAGGAGCCGGATCCGCCTACTGCGGTTCTCTGCTCGAGTACGGTCCTGGCACTCGGCGCCGTGCGCGCGATCAATCAAGCCGGCCTCACGGTCGGTACGGATATCTCGATTATCGCTCACGACGATATCTTGCCGATGCTGAAGCCGGAAAATTTCAGCGTGCCGCTGACGACGACGCGCTCGTCGTTGAGAGCCGCCGGCGCACGCGTTGCCAGCCGGCTGATTGGCGGCATCCTGGACCGCGGCACCTACCCGGATCAGGAACTTTGGCACGCAGAACTGATCGTTCGCGCTTCGACTGGACCGGCACCGGGCAAATAGCAATTGAAGTGCGCGACGGCTTTTGCCGTCCGAACGCTTCACGGTTTCAACGAAACGGCGAAACGGGCGGCAGAGAGCCGCCCAACCGTCTTAGAATTTCGGCGTCTTGCGACCGGCCTTGCGGCAGGCGGCAATAATCGTGTTCGCCATCAGCATGGCGATGGTCATCGGCCCGACACCGCCGGGGACGGGCGTGATCACGCTCGCGACCTTCGCGCAATCCTCAAAGGCGACGTCGCCGACGAGCTTCGTCTTGCCCTCACCACGTTCCGGCGCCGGGACGCGATTGATGCCGACGTCGATCACCGTCGCACCGGGCTTCACCCAATCGGCCTTGACCATTTCCGCGCGGCCCACGGCGGCAACCAGAATATCGGCATTGCGGCAAACGGCAGGCAGATCCTTCGTGCGCGAATGCGCCGTCGTTACCGTCGCATTGGCGGCAAGAAGCAGCGCCGCCATCGGCTTGCCGAAGAGGTTCGAGCGGCCGATGACGACGGCGTTAAGTCCGGAAAGATCCTCGCCATGCGTGCGGCGTACGAACACCATGGCCCCGGCGGGCGTGCACGACACGAGCCCACCTTCGAGATCCCCGGTCGCAATCCTGCCCGCATTGACGACGTGCAAACCGTCGACATCCTTCTCAGGGAGGATGGACTGGATGATCGGCTCCGACCGAAGATGCTTCGGCAGTGGCAGTTGCACGAGAATGCCGTGGATAGAGTCGTCCGCGTTGAGTTCGGCGACGAGCGCAGCCAGTTCCTCCTGTGAGGTTTCCTGCGGCAGCGTATGCTGGACCGAAAGGAAGCCGCATTCCTTGGCCATCTTGCTCTTTGCTGACACATAGGTATGGCTAGCCGGATCGTCTCCGACGATCACGACCGCGAGCCCGGCGCGCACGCCGGTTTCCGCCTCCAGCGTCTTTGTGGCGGATTTCACGGTTTCGATGACCGAAGCGGCAACGGCCTTGCCATCAATCACAGTCGTCACAGCGTATCTCCCGGTTTGTCCTTCACGCGGCACACTCTAGTGCGCACGGCATCACGCGATTGCCTGCATGCGCCCTATGCTGTTCCAAACGCATAAATGCAAGAGCCGACGGGGCCGGAACAGCAATCCGGCGAACGAGTGCCGCATTTCCTTGCATAGCTGAAAGATCGGGATCCGCCCCGCTGCATCGTCATGAGGGACCCGACCGCACCGCGAGAGCAGTTTTCGCCGCGGCAGCGACGATCAGCCGGCAATGATCGGGATCATTCGTGCGAGATGAGGCGAGCGCCGCGATACGCCCGTGGATCGAAGTGGTTTGGCGGCCCGGAAGCGTTGGCGAGATCGCGATCACGCTCCATCGGCCTCCACCGAAAGGCGTGGTAGGTGCGCCGCCGTCCGGCCTCGGCCACGAACCGATAGAGCCATTCCAGCCAGCGAAGGAGAACGGGCGCGCGCGAAGATCCCTGCGTGACAAAATCGCAAACGGTGATGACGAGCCGGCCGTGCTCGGGAGCAATATATCGATCGACCCATTTCTCCTGTTTCAAGCTCTGGATCTTCACGAGAAGAATGTCGGGCTGGAGCGCGCGCACTTTATCGAGCGCGTTCGCCTGGTCGGAAAAGCCACCGACAGCGATGAACTGGTGCCAGGGTGCGTGGCTGCGGAAATTCTCGGCAGCGTGTTCCGCAACATGACGGTGCGATCCGACCAGCGCGACACGCATCGGCTTTTCGATATAGGTCAGGAGCGCGGGCACGAAGGCCATCGCATCCCGACTGCTCGGAAACATGCGGTCGGTCACGATCGCATGCCACTTGGGCCGGGAGACGACCGTGTCGGCGAATGCCAAGGCATCGGCCCAACCAAACTCGCGAGGCGGCGCGCTGGAAGTGATCCGCTTGGACGCGGCGACGGCAATGCGCGAAACGACGTTCATCGTGATCCGCCTTCGGTCCTGCTGACCGAATCGGCGCCAGACCATTGCCAAGTGCGCCCTGCCGTATCGATGATCGAGGCGGAACTTGCCCTCGGCGCGATAGAAGAGACCGGTATCGGAAACATGTTGCCACACGGGATGAGAGACTATTTTTTCACTTTAGCCGCTTGCAGTGAAACGGCGTTTAAGGCTCTCATTCAAAAGCCGTTTTCCGGATTCAACATCTGTTTAGGAAGTTTTGCTGTAGTGCCTTCCGGCTATCTATGCGAACGGGTCTCAAGATGACGCCGAACGGTCAGGACATCACCGTCTATTTCCAGACCGAGCGGGAAGATGCGGCGGACATCGAACTTGTGGTCGTCGTGCTGACTTTCCGCCGGCCCGAACACATCGTCAAAACGCTGAAAACCATTGTTTCGCAACGGCCTGATGTGCCTTTGGCGACCGTCGTCGTCGAAAACGACGCGGAGGGGCTGGCTGGCGCCCAGGCGGCGAAAGATTTCTTTCTCGGGCACCCGTCCGATTCCGCAGTTGTCGTCGTTCGCCGCCGCGGACACGCCCATGCGTGCAATGCCGGATGGGCGACGGCGCTCGATCTCTATCCAAACCTCCGCGCGCTCGCCGTCATCTATGACGATGAAGTTGCCGCTCCGGAATGGCTCGATTGCCTCGTTGCCGTCCAGGAAATCCATAGGGCGGATATCGTCGGCGGGCCGCAACTCCCCGTCTTCGAGGATCCGCACGAGCAGAAGTGGAAGCGGCACCCCGTTTTCACGCCTCCTTATAATGAGAGCGGACCGGTACCGACCGTCTATTCGGCAGGCAATGTCCTTATAGCCCGGCCGGTGCTCGACGGGATGGCCCAGCCGTTTCTGGATCCGGCGCTCAATGTCGTCGGCGTCGGCGACGCGGAGTTCTTTGATCGATGCAAGGCGAAGGGGTTCACGTTTGCCTGGGCAACGGAAGCCTGGGTCGCGGAAACGGTTCCAGTTTATCACACGACGAGGTCGTGGATCCGCGCCCGCAGTCTCGAGAACGGCGCGATCTCGGCACTCCTGGAGCATCAGCGCGATCCGACATTCTCCGGTCGGTTGAGAGCGCTCGGTAAATCCCTTGCGCTCATCGCCACCGCTCTGCCGGTCGGTCTCAAGCTTTGGGCGGAGACCGGGCTTGCCGCCGCAAGTCTCTATCCGCTCTATGTCGCGGTCGGCCGGCTGACGGCGAAGATCGGCTCCGCCGACGCGCAAGACCGGACGCCTACTGCATGATTCCTTAAATCGGATTCGATTTACAAGAAATTCAAAGTTCTCCAGCGACCTTTGCGCGTCTGGTTAGACGCGGCGGCGCTGTAACGTCACCTGAATGCCGGCTCGGAAGCGCCGCTACCAGCAATCAATGGCTGCTGGACGTGGCCTTGACGGCACCTTCGGGAATCTTGTCCGCCGCGACGTTCCCGTTCTTGTCGACTACGGGGACCGGCTTTTGATATGGCCTGTTCTGGCTGTTGGCGACGCGCTCGACATCATCCTTGGTGAGATATTCGAGCTGTTCCACCAGAACCTCGGTAATCACCTCGTTGCCGAGCTTCTTGTTCAGCCCATCCTTCACCGCGACCTTAAAGGTCGGCAGATCGAACGATCCGGTGTCGGCGAGATCGACGAATTTCGAGCCGACGAGCATGTCATAAAGCTCGTCCGTCACGACCTGCCGAAGCGGTGCGTGCAGCTTCGCGATGCCTTCCTTGGTGGCCGAAAAGGACAGCTTGGCAAGGAAATATCCCTGCACTGCCCCTTCCTTGATGACCGGGACCGTGATGATTTCCCCCGGTATGTATTCCTCGGATGCGCGTCTGTCCGCGTCGGCCTCCGACATAACAGGCGCGGAAGCGTATTGCATCGAGAAATAGACGGATCCGAGCGTAACCGCGCAGACCCAGACCCCGGTGAGAACGAGCTTCAGCATCAGAAATCGCTATAGCGGAACTGCGCTTCCGTGTAGATGCCATCCGCGTCAGCATCCTGGGCAGCCGTCTTGAGAAGATCGACCACGGAGCGTACCGCCTCCAGGTGCGCCTCGACCTTCTGGGAGTTGATCTGCAGCTTGTTGCGCAAATGGCGCGTCTGCGAAACGAAGGCCGGCGAGATTTCGCCGGGAATGGCATCCCGGTGGAGCATCGTCAGTTCATAGAGGCAGCGGCTCTTGTGCGCGTTCGACGTCTTGATATCGAAATCAGGGTCCACGCCGATCCGGCTGTTCTCGTTGTCGATGATCATTTCCAGGCGGCCGAGAACATTGCGAATTCGTACGTCATTCGATGCCACAGCTTCCATAAACAAACTCCCAAAATAATCTAAAGCGCGATGCAGGCGGAAACCGCCGGAAATGCTCGTCCGCTCTGGAGCAATTCCAGGAAAAGTGCGTAGCGGTTTTCCGTCCGGAATTGCGTAGTTTCAAAGGATTAGAGCTTTCACTGTTTCAATGAAAAACAGTGAAAGCTCTAGGCTTGCTTCTTCTTTTCATCGTTGGTCAAAAAGTCGGCGAGAGCCTTGCGCTCATATTCCTGGACCATGCTCGTCGCGAGGTTATGGCTGTTGCCGTCGACGGATGCATTGACCCGATCGGTCGCATCGCCTCCGACCATCCGGTCGGCAATCCCGATACCGCCGCCTGCGGCAAGAACGTCGCCGATCTGCTCGGCCATCATGCTCTTCCAGACGTCGCCGGATGTGCCCTTGCCAAAGACATTTTCGCTTTCGCTCGGCAGCATCGATTTCACGAAATTCTGCAGCACCATCGCCTCGAATTTCCGATAAGTTTCGGGAATCTTCTTCTGCTCGACCCGGTTGTTGATGTCGCCCAGTCCGGTCGAACCCTCGGAGGGATCGAGAACGGAAACCGCCGCGGCAAAACCATTGCCGTTTTCCGCAAGGCTCGTTGCCTGAAAAGCGGCGCGGTTGGCCTTGAGCCTTGCCTGAGCCTCCTGGATTTCCGCCGGATCGGCCGCGCGGACGACGTCCATCACAAGGTCGCTGGGCGGGGAAATAGCCATGTCAGATCCTCTCGAAGCCGGAGCGCCCGCACATCCCGCGCGGCCGCAAATGTCCCGAACGGGGCTCGCCCCACACCCTTGGAAGGACCGCCCCGATGGCGCACTATCGTCCTTCAACCTTACCGGAAGCTGGCGAAGCGCTACTGCATGATTCCTTAAATCGGAATCGATTTAAGGACAAAATCATGCAGAAACTCAAAGCTCTACAGCGACCTTTGCGCGTCTGCTTAGACGCGCGGCGCTGTAGAGAGATGCTGGTCGATCAGATCGAGGATCGAATTGTCGGCCGCCTCGCGATCCTCGGCGAGCCGGGCATCCTTCATGTGCTCCTCGAACCTATCGCCCTTTGCGCGCTCTCTCAGCATGCGCGCCTCGTGAACCTGCTGGATGCCGAGCAGCATCTGATCCTTCTGAACCAGGCGCCCGAGGTGGGAGGCATAGTGACCCGAGAAGACGCGATGCATCGGGTGCGCCGAACCCATTGCATCGACGACTACGTCGATCGTTTCGGCAAGAACGGCCCGCTGGCGCGCGGTCTCGGTGAACTCGCTTTCCGCCATCCGCTCGAGGTGCCGCTGGACGGCGACAAGGCGCTTTAACTTTTCCGACCGCGTCTTCACGCCTAGCCTCCCTGCATTACCGGCGCGAAGCCATCGGCGAAGAGCCGCAGCATTGCGGCGATCCCGAGATAGAGCAGGAACATGCCGCCCATGATCAGGTAGGGCTGGGAGATGAAATAGACGGGAATCTGCGGAGCAAGCTTGTTCACCATGCCGATCGCGACGTTGAAAAGCAGGCCATAGATCAGGAACGGGCTCGCCAGACGCAGCATGATCATGAAGGTCTGTCCCAACGAATTGGCGAGCGTGATCAGCACGCCTTGCGGATCAAAGCCGCTGCCGATCGGCATCACCCGATAGGATTGCGCGACCGCCTCGATTATCACGTGGTGGAAGTCCAGCATGAACAGGATCATCAGGCCGGCGAAGGTGATCAAGCTGGTGAGCTGGTTTTCGGCCGTATCTTCAAGCACGTCCGCCGTTGGCGGCGGGCTGAACCCCATCAGCATGGTCGCGGCCGTGCCGGCGAACTGCAGGCCAAGCACATAATAACGCGCGACAAGACCGATGACGGCGCCGACTACCGTCTCGGTCGCGATAAGGTAGATGTAGGTGTGGCCCTTTCCGGTAACCTGCGGATAAATGTCGTCCCACATGATCGGCAAAATGGCCATCGAGATCGCAACGGCGATGAACAGCCGTATCTGGACCGGAACCCGCGCGGCTGAAAATCCAGGCATGATCATGACGCAGGCGCCGATCCGGCAAAAGGCTGCAAACAGCGCCAATACCGTGCCCTCGGGGTCGGTGATCATGAAATCGAGCCGATGATCTTGATCTCAAGGCCTTTGGCAAGCTCGACGTGGGAGAGTACGGGTAACGTGGCGAAGAGACGTTCGATGATCATGCGCACATAAGAGCGGGATTCGGGCGAACTTACCAGCACGAAGGGCATGCCGCGATCGAGATGTTCACGGATAACCTTGGTCGCCTGTTCGCTGAATTCCTCCAGGTGCCGGGGATCGATGTCGAATTCGACGATCTCGCCCTTGGCATCGCGCTTGAGCGCCTGATGGAAGACCATGTCCCATTTGTTGCCGAGCCGGAGAACGCGGAGAATGCCGTTGTCGGCGAGGTCGCCGCAGAGCTGTTGCGACATGCGCACGCGCACATGCTCGACGATCTGCTCGGTCTTGCGCACATGCGGCGCAAGCTCCGCGACCGCCTCGAGGATGAGGTGCAGGTTGCGGATCGACACGCGCTCTGCAAGCAGCAGCTTCAACACTGCCTGCAGCCCCGAATAGGACATGTGCGACGTGCAGATCTCATCGGCGAGCTTTCGATATTCCGGATCGAGCCGCTCGATCAGCACCTTCACGTCCTTGTAGGAGAGGAGATGCGGAAGATTGTTGCGGATGACCTCGCTCAAATGGGTCAGCACGACCGAGACGTTGTCGATAGGGTGGAAACCCTCGCGCTTCAGGTCTTCCGTGAAGGTCTCCAGGATCGAGACGGCCGGCATGCCGAAGGCTGGTTCCCTGATCTCGTCGCCGGGCACGCTCGGCCGGCGGCCGCCACCGGTGACCACCAACACTTCGCCGACGCGCACCGTGTTGGACGCGATCGTCGTGCCGTGAATGCGGATATGATAGGCCTTGTCCGGGATCGAGATATCGTCGGAGACCTTGATCTCCGGAACGACGAGGCCGTACTGGCCGGCAAATTTGCGGCGCATCTTGCCAACGCGGAAGGCGAGTTCCTGATGCGCGCCGAGCAGCCGGGTCGAGACCTGCTTGCCGAGTAGAAGTTCGATCTCCGCCGTCTTCAGCACCGACTTGACGGAATCCTTGTCGCTCTCCTTCGCCTGTTGCGCCTTCGTCGCTTCCTGTGCCCGCTTCTCCGCATCGGCAGCAGCGAGCTGCCTCGGGATAACCCAGCCGAGGAAGGCCATGCCGCCGCCGAGAGCCGCGAAGGGAAGGAACGGCAGACCCGGCATCACCGAAAGCAGGATGACGAGACCGGCGGCGACCGTGAGCGCCCGCGGGTAGCCGCTGAGCTGGCCCATAACCGCCTGGTCCGTCGAGCCGGCGGTCCCCCCGCGCGAGACGAGCAGGCCGGCGGCGAGCGAGACGATCAGCGCCGGGATCTGCGAAACCAGGCCGTCGCCGACGGAAAGCTTGACGAAGACGTCTGCCGCCTCGCCGATCGGCATGTCGTGGCGGAGATAGCCGATGATGATGCCGCCGAAGATATTGATCGCGGTAATGATCAGACCGGCGATCGCGTCGCCGCGAACGAATTTCGACGCGCCGTCCATGGCGCCGTAGAAGGAGCTTTCCTCTTCGAGCTCGCGGCGGCGGCGCTGCGCCTCCTTCTCGTCGATCAGGCCGGCAGAAAGATCGGCATCGATCGACATCTGCTTGCCGGGGATTGCGTCGAGGGTGAAGCGGGCGCCGACTTCGGCGATACGGGTCGCACCCTTGGTGATGACGATGAAGTTCACCGTGATCAGGATAAGGAAGACGATTAGACCGATGACGAAATCGCCGGACATGACGAGGCTGGCGAAACCGGAAATGACGCCGCCCGCGGCGCCGTGGCCTTCATGCCCGTGCGAAAGGATGACGCGTGTGGTCGCGATATTCAGCGACAGGCGCGTCATCGTCGAAATCAGCAGAATGGTCGGAAAGGACGAGAAGTCCA
Organism: Sinorhizobium garamanticum; assembly: GCF_029892065.1. Lineage (NCBI taxonomy): Bacteria > Pseudomonadati > Pseudomonadota > Alphaproteobacteria > Hyphomicrobiales > Rhizobiaceae > Sinorhizobium > Sinorhizobium garamanticum. Next base: position 565,774 of record NZ_CP120373.1, read on the forward strand.
GCGGCCGCTGGATCCAAAGCGCGACCATCAGGATCAGCACCGAGAAGGCGATCGAGAACGCCAGGCCCAAATCGATCAGGAACGGCGGAATCGGCAGGAAGAGAATCGACAGGATCGTCACGATCCCGAGCGCAAAGCCGATGTCCCTGCTTTTGGGCGCGAGTTTCGGGATGGTCAGCGTCGCCGGTTGTGCCATGTCTCTTCCGTCTCTTCATGAGAGGCGGGCAGCAGTCCGCAAAAGCTGCCCAAGCTATCGCCGGAGATCTACAGGCCCAAGCTTGCGCGAAGGTGGTACAGGAAGTGGTGTTGATACCCCCTCTGCCCTGCCGGGCATCTCCCCCACAAGGGGGGAGATCGCTGGGGGCACGCAATTGCCCAGAGATAACGCCGCGTCGCCGAGCGCTCGAAGAGGCAGCTCGCGGGGAATCGGCTGCGGCTAATTCGGATCGGGCCTCGCTCTAGAATCCGGACTGGATCCGGGAGAAGATGATGTCGGTGAAGATGGAGATCTGCGCACCGACGAAAGGTGCGGAAACGGCGACGGTGATCATGACGGCCAGGATCTTCGGCACGAAGGTCAGCGTCATTTCCTGGACCTGGGTCAAGGCCTGGATGAACGCAATGACGACGCCGACCACCATGGCGGCGAGGACGGCGGGACCAGAGGCCACGATCACCGTCCAGATCGCAGCCTGCACAATATCAAGGGCGTCCGCCTCGTTCATACGGAAATCACTTCACTTTGACGCCGGGACCGATGACGAGCTCCTTGCCCGTATCCAGAAGGGCGATGATTCCATCGGAGTATAGTTTCACCTCCTTGACGACGCCAGTCGTCTTGCCGTCGGCACTGGTAACAGTCTTGCCGATCACCGCGTCCGCTTCGCTGAGCGAAGTGCGCTGAAGCAGGCTTTCAAGATTCTTGTTGGTCTTGATCGTCTGCTCCACCTGCGAGAACGTCGCGAGCTGCGCTATTTGCTGCGTGGCGTCCATCGGCTCGGTCGGGTCCTGGTTCTTCATCTGCGCCACGAGCAGCTTAAGGAAGCTCTCGTAGTTCAACGCCGCGGCGCTGGCGTCCGCGCCCGACTCCGCCCCCGACACGGTTGGTGTATAGCTGCTCGACGTATTGTTGACGCCGCTTACCGCCATGGTGCGATCTCCTTGCGAATCTGCTCGACCGTTGCCGGCGTGATTTCCTGCGCGTTGAGAATACGATCTTCGATCGGATAGAGCGCCCGGATCGCCTTAAGCGCTTCGAAGGCGCGCCCTTGCGTGACGAGACCGTCGATGCGCTTCAGCTCGGCCAGAACCTCTTCATTCTTGAAGCAGGTCAAAAGCATGACGATCGATTTGCGGAACATCGCCGTCGACTGTTCGGCGCCTTCCGGGTTGATCAGGATCATCTGGGCAATGAAGTAGAGCTGCTTCAGCGGGGTCGTCGCGTCTTCCGGCTGCAGCACGTGGTTTTCCAGGAGGAAGGTGACGTCGTTCAGGAACTCGACCGCGACCTTGCGGTCAACGCGAAGCACCGCGCCGTTTACAAAAATCCTTTCGCCCGATTTCAGCGAGATACGCAGTGTGCTCTTCATTTCAGTCCATCCCTGATGATGGTGGTAATGTCTATGATGCCCTGGAAGTTGGAAGACTCGCGTTTGCGGATCTTCTCCGTCTCGTTCAAGATCCAGATGGCGATCGAAATCAGATTGGCGCGCAGCTCTTCGTTGAGCTGGTTATCCGGCGTGCGCAAATCCTCGATGAAGCGGATCCAGACGCGCCGGGTAAAATAGATCGCCTCGATAGCCTCCCTCGAATACCCTTTCTGCTGTTTCGCCGCTTCCAAAAGCGCGATCGAGCGATCGAGTACCTGCCGTTCGCGATCCTTGGAATCGGCGACGCCGTCCTCCATGATCTCGGCATACGAAAATTGATACATTCAGACATCCTTCATGTTTGTCCGGTTCCTCTCGATCAGAGGAAATTGAGCAAGCTCAACTGCTGAATCCGCGATGTGAGCGTATAAGATGTCTCAAGTTGCGTTTTCAGAAGGTTTATGCGCGTCGACGCCGCCTCCTCGTCGATGCCTTCGATGTCGCCGATATGCGTGGTGACGAGCTTGATCTGAGCCGCCAGGGAGTCGTTTGCCTTCTTCACGCGGGCCTCGGCGACACCGAGTTTGCTGCGCTCCGCGTCGATGCCGGTGATCCCCTGTTCCACGTACTCAAGGGCTGCTTCGCCGATTGCGCTGCGCACTTCCGAAGTGACGCCCTTGTCCATCAGTTCCGAGGCGATAACACTCGCGAGCGCGAACATTCGCACCCCGGTCGTATTGACGTTCGTCGAGCTTTCAATGACCTCGGACGTGCTGATGCGGCTGGTCATGTTCTGGTCCGACGCGTCGGACCAATTGGCATCCCATTGAGCGCCGGTATACATCGGCTCCACGACCGTGGTGATGAAATCCTGCATCTGCGTGACAGAGAACTGGTTCATCGCCGTCAGCGGCGGAACCTGGGCGGCCATGTATGTCGACAGCGCCGTGTTGAACGCAGCCTTGGCAGCCGAGGTCGCCGCCGAATTATAATCCGCGAGCGGCTTCACGTCGGAATTGATGCCGGAAAACAGGAACTCGCCGTTGAACGAGGTATTCGCCGCCGACGTGAAGAGCGAAAGAGCGCTGTCGATTTCGGTCTTCTGAATCGCCAGCTTATCGGCGGAATCGTTGCCCTTGAACGTCACCAGGGTGTCGCGGACCTTTTGTGCGGCGCTCGCCATCGTCTCGAGCGCCTCCTGGGAGGCAGAAAGGCGCTGATTAACGATCGAGTTGGTGCTCGTCAGCGCGTTCATGCGCGTGAGCTCGCGTTGCAGGTTGAGCGAGCGCGAGGTCGTTGCTCCGAGCGTGAGGCCGACATCGGCATGGCGGCCCGTCGTCAGTTCCTTTTGAAGATTGAGCATCTCCGTCTGCTGCTGCTGAATCGTCAGCCGCATGGCGTTTTGTATCGCCAGATTCGAAACGAAGGACGTCTTCATAATTACCTCACGGCTTCGAGTAGGGCCGCCATCATGGCGTCCACGGTACTGACCAGCTTGGCCGATGCTTTGTAGGATTGCTCCAGGTCGAGCAGCAGGGACAATTCTTCGTCGATGCTGACGCCGGTTTCCTTGCTGAGCGCCTCCTGCGTGCGGGCGAGAAGCGCCGACTTGTTGTCGCTGGCGGTCGAAGCGGTGCTGCGCAGCTGCTCCAGCCAGCCGATCGACGATGTCGCGAAATCGAGGATCGAGCTGCTTCCGTCGAGGTCTGTTGCGGGGTCGAAGGCCATGTCCTCACCCATGGCGTCGATGAAGCCTGCGAGCAGGGCGGTGTAGCCCGCATCGGGTGTTGCAGCGCCGCCCGGATTGGACACGACACCATTGAAGCCACCATCGCGCAGCAGCATCGGATTGGCTTTTGCCAAGGGGTTGACGGCGAGCGTCGCAGCAAGGCCGGGAACGACCGTGCCCGCCGGCGGGACCGTGCCACCTGCCCAAGTGAAGAGCCCGGGTGCATACGGGATCGGCGGCACGCCGGACGGATTGCCTTCCTGGAACAGTGTCACCAGACCGCGGGCGATTTCGTCGAGCTGCGACTGAAATTTTGGCGCAACGTCATCGCGCAATTGAAGCAAACTCGCCAGCTTGCCTTCGGCCGTCGTGTTGGCCCCGGAACCCGCAGCAACCGGTACACCGTCGACATAGATCCTGTTGCCGGTGATCGTTGCGTCGTAGGCTGCTTTCGGAGCAAAGGTGACAGCTCGAGGCATGGTCTCGAAGAGCACCGTGCCATCCGTCGTGTAAATCACCGTGTCGTTGTTGGCTCTCGTCACGGTCGAGATGCCGATGATCTCCGACACCTGCTTCAGTATCTTGTCGCGTTGGTCGAGGGCTTCGCTCGCGTCCTGCCCCTGGGCGGTTGCCGACTTGACGGCATTGTTCGCCTTTTCGAAATCGGCGAGAAGGCTGTTCAGCTTCTCGACCTCGATTGCGATCTCCTTGTCGGCATCGGCGCGCAGGCTCTGAACAGCCTTTGCCGTCGTGCTTATCGAATTGGCCAGATCGCCGGCATCCGATACAGCTAAAGCGGCCATGGAAGGATTGCCGGGTGTCGATGCGAATGTCTGCAGGCTGTCCCGGAACGCCGCCAGGAATTTCGCCGGCGACGTTTCGTAGTCGTTGCCGCCGAGCGACGACTTCAATAGCTCGAGGCCGGAGAGCAGGCGGCCCTGGCCCGAGGCCTGGCCGATGCTGGCGATGCTCTGCTTGAGCAACGCCTCGTTCTGTGCCCGATAGATCGAGACGACCTGCGCGCCGTTCGGCGTCGAGCCCAGCATCGCCATCCGACGCGAATAGTCCGCGTTGCCCGCATTCGCGATGTTCTTCGACACGATGGCAGTCTGTGCCGCCGTGGTGTTGAAAGCGGATTGCGCGATTGTGATTGCGGTGGACAGCGACATAACGCGGACCGTCTCTCTTTTCGATTACCGTTTCAGGTTGACCAGCACGTCGAGCAGTTCCGACCCGGTCTGGAAGACCTTGGAGTTGGCCGTGTAGTTGCGCTGGGATTCGATCATCGCCGTCAGTTCTTCGGCGATATCGACATTCGAGCTTTCAAGCGCGCCCGAAAGAATGTTCCCGAAGTTACCAGAGCCGGCGAAACCGGTGATGATGACGCCGGAATCGACACCCTGCGAATAGACGTTGCCGGACTCTGGCAGCAGCTTGTCCGGGCTCTGCACATTGGCAAGCGCGATGCGATAACGCGGGTCGAGTTCGCCGCTCTCGTATTTGACGTAGACGATGCCATCGGCATCGATTTGGAAGCCGGCAACCTTGCTCGGCGCGTTGCCGTCTATGTCACCACCGTCGGAGCTGAAGTCGGAACCGAGCTGCGTGGTTTTGCTGAGGTCGATGGTGAGCGCGGCGAGGTTTGCGCCGGTCCCGGGCAGGCCCGTCATTGCCGAGGTCGTAACCGTTGCCGGAGAAGTCGTCAGCACCCCGCTTGCATTGAAGGTTAAGGCCTTGGTTCCGAGCACGCCGGTGACGGGCGGACCGGCCGTATAGGTGGCACGGTCGCGGATTTCCACCGACCAGCTGTTTGCTGCGGTTTTGGTGTATACAAAGTCGAGAAGGCGGGAGTTACCCTGGCTGTCAAAGACCACAAGCGATGTGGGATGCGTAGCGCCTACGGCCGCCCCTGATGGAAGATTTCCACCCATCTCGCCCTTGGTCGAACCTTTGGCGACCAGCCCTTCGGAGCTGAGATTCACCTTGGTCAGACCGTCGAACCCGTTGACGACAACCGTCGGATCGACCCCGGCCTGGTATTCGTAACCCATCAGCGTGAAGCCGCCGTTGACGAGATTGCCTTCTCTGTCCGGTTCGAAGGCGCCGGCGCGTGTCAGGTATTCCTGACCATTGGTACCCTGAACAATGAAGAAGCCGCCGCCGTCGATGGCAAGATCGCTGCCGGATGTCGTGTAGGTTGTCGCACCCTGCTCGGAGATGCTGTATCGAACCTGGGTCTGCACGCCGCCGGAGTTGTAGGCACCATTGCTCGACGGCAGGATCATCGACGAGAATTCCGTCGATGCGCGTTTGTAGCCGGTCGTGTTGGCGTTCGCGATGTTCTCCGCGACTGTGCTGAGTCGATTCGATTGGGCGTTCATGCCTGAAACGCCGGTTCTCATGGTACCGTAGAGACTCATATCGGATCCTCAATTCCTCGTTGCGGCGACACTAGGAGCCGGGCCTTGCGTGAACCTGTCTTGAGGTGGCCCGGCCCAGCGCCCGGCACTCAATTCCAGTCGATGCAGTAGCCAAGGAAACGCTTGGAATCGATCGGGTCGAAACCGAGCTTCTTGCGCAGCTTCTTGCGCAGTTTGCTGATGTGGCTTTCGACGACGTTCTCCTCGACGTCCTCGTCGAAGATGCCGTAGATCGCGTTGAAGATCTGGGACTTCGACACGCGGCGGCCGCGGTTGGCGACCAGGTATTCGAGAATGCGCCGCTCGCGCCGCGGCAGGGCGAAGACCTCGCCATTGATTTCCGGATCGCGGCCGTCGGCGAAAACGCGGATCGCTCCGATATCGGTATAGTTGGTGATGGCCTTGAGGCGCCGGCGGATCGCGGCAACCCGAGCGAGGATCTCGCGCGGGTGCACCGGCTTGCGTACGACGTCGTCGACACCGCAGTCGAACAACGCCAGGGTGTTTTCGAGCGAAGGTGTGTCGCTCATCGCGATCACCGGTGCCATCGACCGGTCACGGATCGCGCGCGGCAGGCTGAATGCGCTGTCGCCCTGCCCGATCAGAAACGCCTCGACCGCATCGATATCCGAGTCCGCAGCCGTGTTTACCCACTCGCCGAATTCCCTCGGATCAAAACCCGTCGAGGGAATACCTTCGCGCCCGAACAAGGACGTGTAGCCATCCTTTACGAGCTCTCTATCGTCAACCACCACGATCATTCGTCCGCCTCCGAATCAATATGGGTGCCTCGTTGATAAAGAGGTACGAATCGAGGGATTCACGAACAACTAGAGGAAGTTAATGGGAGATTTTAATAATTGATTAGGGATTGCGTGCCGATTTGATCTATATCTAGTGGGTACTCGTTAATCATGACACTAAAATCGTGTGGAAAAGTTAACAACACGCAACGAATCCACTTGCCATCATAATCCGCCCGCATTGTCGCCACAATGTGGCCGCGGATCGAAAAGTGCAATTTTAGGTTGATTATTGGCAGAACTGCGTGGCGTTCGGCGTCCACTTGCCGTAGCCCGTCGCGACGAGATTCGCGATCACGCGGCAGACGTATTTCTTCTGTGCCGGGTCGTTGTTCGGGCCGGCATGATAACGCGCGACAGCCATCGTCCAGCTCTCGTGCTTCGCGCGCAGATTGGACAGGAAGCGCGCGGCATATTCGACATTCTTGCGCGGATCAAGCATTTCCTCCGGCGAACGGAAATTCTCGCCATGGAAGTAATAGTTGATCTGCATGCAGCCGAGATCGATAAGCTTGGCCCCTTGCGCGCGGGCCGTACCGAAGCGGAGCAAAACGTCCTGCGCGCTGGTGCCGAAATAGGCCTTGCCCTCGATGTTCATAGCGTAAGGCTGGAGAGATCCTTTGCGGCCGGTCTCGGTCAAGCCGACGGAATAGAGAATTCCCGTCGGGATGCCGTATTTCGAAGCGGCTGAAATGATCTCGCGCTCGCAGACGCCGGCGCTTGCCCAGGCGCTACATGTAGATGTCGCCAGCACGAGTGCGCTCAGCGTCAACCGGCGCATCATCCAGTCCGTCATTGCCCGCCCACCTTTCCGCCGATGCTTGCGCACCATCCTGTCTCTGGCGCTCCTGCCCGCTCCCCTCGCCTGCGTGTTCACGCCCCTGCTGACCGGGCGCGGTTTGCGCCTGCTGCTGCGCACCACCGCCAGAAGACCCGTCCCCGCCGCCATTGAACACGATATTGACCTGGTCGACCGCAAAGCCTTGTGCGCGCAACGCTTTCACCATCTCGCCCTGATCGTCGCGCAACTGCCGGAACGCCTCGCCGGACTCCACCTTCAGATCGACCTGCAGCTCGTCGTCCTTCAACCGCAAGGTTGCCGTCACCATGCCAAGCTCGATCGGATGCAGCTGGATCTTGAGTGTGTTGAGCGTCTTGCCGACTTGGCCCGAAGGGTCGGATTGCGCCAAGGCGGTGCTTGATTGCATCATCTGCGCCCACCCGCCATCGCCCGCAATCGCGCCAGCCACAGACGCGGCGTTGGTGTTCATGGCCAAGCCGAGATAACGGCGCGCTTCCAGGACAGTGACGTTTTCCGCTTTGGACGTGGTGGCCGGCTTGCCGTTATCGACGACGGCCTTCTCTCCGTCCTTCGAAATGGTCATCGTCACGGCCTGGCCTTTGCCATCGGCACGCGCAAACCGGAAGAGTTGATCGGACTCGGACGCCTCATTCTCGACAGCCAGACCTTCATCCGGAACAATGTCGGCCGCGCCCTCGCCTTTAATTCGGGCCGTGTTGCCCGCAACGTTGCGTTCGCCGGGCGCTCGGTCCGTCTTACCTTCCGGCTGCTGCAGAGCAGCGGTTATCACGGCGGCCGCACCGAGCATCGTCAGCAAGTCGTCGACGGTTCCTTTCGCGGGCTCGGTCGAGCCGGAAGCACCCTCCTGTCCGGCACCCGTCGGCGCCTCATCCAAGGCCGCGCCTTCCGCCATCGCCTGCCCACGTGTGAGAGCAGCAACCTTTTGCGCGAGTGCATCCGTGTCCTGCTCGCCGCCACCGGCTCGATCATTGCCCGATGGCACCCGTTCCCTGCCCGCCAGCTGAAGCCGCTTCATCGCGTGCTCGCGAACGGAGAGGGTGTCGGATGACCGTCGATTGTCCGCCGCAATCACATCTTCCCCTCCGCCATTGCCGAGATCCTGCAACGACCTCGCGCCCCAGTTGCCCTCTAATCCCTCGCGTCCGATCGAGACGCGATTCTCGCTGGCGCCGGCTGCTGTGACTTCAGCGGACGACCGCTGCGATCCATCCGCTGATGAACCGTCTGTCGGCTGATTGGCATCGCCGGAGGCCGCGCCTTGCCCCTGCGTCTTCTGCCGGCCGGCATCGGCAACGACGTCCTCGAAGGCGCGAGCCCCGTCCCCGAGCTGCTCTCTTCCGCCCTGCCGCGATCCCGGCTTGCCTGTCGCCGCTGGGACTGCGCTACGCAAACTCTCTTCGAGAGGCCTCATAGTCCTTCCTCCTTCAGGAGAGCATCGATCTCGGCGATCTTCGAGCGACCGTTGGTGAGGAACCCGTCGTGTGCCGGGTCCGCAGACGGGGGCGTGCCCGTCCTCGTTTTGCCGCCTTCGCTCGACTGACCCGATGCCTCAGCCGTCTCGCCGAATGGGCTCATCCCGCTTCCCGTCTCCCCGGACACAGCCTGGCCCTCTTCCGCGGCGATTCCGTCCGGTGTAGGCGCTGACGCTTGCGTGGAGCTTTCATCCTTCGGTAGTTGCACGACCGCGTCCGCAATCGCCTTGGCCGCATCGCGGAGCGCCCGGTCGCGCGGGGACAGTTTTTCATCGGGAATGGCATTGATGGTCTCAGTGGCCGCGAGCACGTCCGCTGAGGGCACCGCGGCGAGCCCCTCATAAAAGCTCGCGAGTACCTGCGACTGTGAAGTGCCCCCGCCGGCGAGACCTTCGGCCCGTTTCGAGGCGAGCCGTGCTAGGGCCTGGTTGCCGCCGATCGCCGCACGCCGCGCAACACGAAGATAGACCTCGCGCTGGCGCGGTTGATCCATGAAGGCCAGAACTTCGGAGATCTTCTGCTCGGCGACTTCGTCGAAATGTGCAACCGCGAGTTCGACGAAGACGTCCGCGAACTGGCTTGCATAAGGCGACGTCAGGTAACGGCGCGCATAGCTCAGAGCGTAGCGAAACCCTTTATCGGGTTCGTTCGCCTTCGCTGCCAGCAAGACGGAGCGGCGCAGCGCCGCCTCCTCGATGATCGTGCCCGGCGCAGTCAGACGGGCCCAGTCGTAATATTTCATCGCAGCCAAGGGGTCCTGCTGCGAGGTCGCGTTCCCTAGGATCAGGAAAAGATAGGGGCCGATGCGGGCGTTCTCGTATTCTGGCACAGCCTTGGAAAGGGTTTCGACGATGAGCGCGCCCTTGCCGCTCAGATATTGCCGCAACGCTTCCGTTACCCTGCTATCGAAATTGCCGTCGACGTCGCGGTCGGCCAGATAGTCGAGCGTGTCGGGGTTGCCGCCGCTCATAACATAAACGAGCGCCGCATCGACGTTGCGCGGATCGCGGAAGGCCGACTGCTCGACGGCTCTCAGCCGTTTGTCGATCGCGCCCAGCATGAAGCGCTGCATCTCGATTGCGGAATGATCGCCGAGAACCACCGAATCCTGAACATATTGCAGCGACCTTATCATCTTGAAGGGCGCGAGCTCTTCCGCGGCACCCGCCCGGGCAAGCCCGACGGCAAGCGGGAGGGCCAGAACTGACGTCAGGAGGATGGCGTGCAGCCGCTTCAGCATCCGATCAACCCTGTCCCGACTGCAACAGGATTTCGATGCGCCGGTTGCCGGGGGCATAGGGATCGCTCGGGACCTGGAGGCGCCGATCCGCGAATCCGCTGATCTGGCTGACACGCTCTTCCTTCAGGCCGCCGCGGACGAGCATGTAATAGGCGCTCTGCGCACGCGCCGCCGAGAGGCGCCAATTGTCATAGGTGCCATCCTTGAACGGCCGTCCGTCCGTGTGGCCGCGGATCGCCACAGCACCCTTGCGCGCTGCGAGCAGCCGGCCGATTTTTTCCATGGCGAGCACGAGTTCCTTCTGCGGCACGGCGGAGCCGACCGCGAACATCGGCGCGTCCGTCTGCTCGCTGATGGTCACCAGAAGACCGCCCTCGCTAGGGGTCACCAGCAGCCCCTCGATGAGCCGCCCGGCATTTCCGCCGAGCTCCTTCTTGATTTCGGCCTTAAGCGCGTCTGCCTCTTTCTGCTGATCTTTTTCGGCGGTTTCAGGCTTGGACGCGTCAGCGCTCGCCGCCGTCTGGTCCTCGATTTTGGCCGGCAGCGTGCCGTCGGCGGCAGGCTTTTGCTCAGATGTCCCCTGCTGCGCGGGGTTCGTCGCGGCTGCCACGTCGCTTACCGCGGCATTGCCGGCCTCCTTGATCTCGACCTGCTTGGTCCAGAAGTCCGGATCGAAGGGATCGCGGTAGGCTTCGCCGCCTTCGGCACCCGTCGCCGGACCCGACTGGGCGGCGCCGCCATCGCCCTTGATGCTGATATTGGCCTGCTGGCCGACTTCCCTGGCGATCTCGGAAAGAACCGAATAGGGGTTCTCGAAGAAATCGGCGTCGGAGTATTTTGTTTCCTCGCCGGAGGTCGCAGTCAGCTGATCGCCTTTCTTGGCGGCGCCGCCGGTTTTCGCTTGCTCACCATCGGTCTTCGACCGCTGCTGCGTCTGCTCGCCCTGAGCGTCCTTGGCGGGATCCTTGAGCCCCTTCTCGGAGGGCTTCTGGTCTGTGAGTTGCACCGGGTTGAAATAGGAAGCGATGGCCGCCTTCGTCTCTTCGTTCGCGGCATTGATCAGCCACATCACAAGAAAGAAGGCCATCATTGCTGTCATGAAGTCGGCATAGGCGATCTTCCACGAGCCGCCGTGATGCTCGCCATGACCATCCGAGGAACGCTTGACGATGATGATTTCGTTTTTGCCGTTATGATGGCTTTCGTCACTCATGCCAGAACTTTCCGGACGGTATCGGACCAGGCGGCCATTCTGGTCACCAGTACGGCGTCACCCATTTCGACCGCGAGATCGATTTCGTTGGTTTCGATATGGCGGAAAAGCGTTGTGTGATCCGGCAAATGCCGCTTCAGCGCCTCGAAAAGGGGCAGCGGCCCCCTGACCGTGATCACGCATCCCTCGCCAGAGCCAAGTCCCTGTCTGACCATCTGCGCCAGATCTTCGATGGCGCGCTTCAGCAATGCCTCTTCCATGACCGGCGCAAGCACGCGCGCCGTCTGGTCACCGAGGCCGAGGGCGAGGCGATCGGTCATTTCCGCGATCTTGCTTGCCAGTCTGCCGGCAACCTCCTCTTCGAGGTGCCGCGTCAATGCTTCCATTTCCTCTGCGTGGCGCGCCTTGAGTTCGGCGATCTCTCTTTCATGCTCGAAGACGAGTTCGGCGGTGGCTTCGGCGCGACCTTGGGCGAAGGCATTGCGCCGCTCGGCATCGATGTCGATCTCCGGCATGGCGGGCCTCGCACCGGGACGATCCACGCCTGGAAAGTCGGTGTCGACGTCCGGAAAATATTTCGGCGGCATCCTCGACAATTCGATCTTCGGCGCGCTGAAATCCTTGAGGTACCGGGAAAGCTGCGCGCTCATCGGCGCGCCTCCGATGGTCGCGCGGCAGACGTCGGCATGATCCGCCCGTCCCTCGCACGCGGCCTCACGGCCCGGAAATCCAAAGAGCCTGACACGTTTTCAATGTCTCCCTCGGGTCCCGACCGCCCGAGACAGCGACAGGACCCAACATTCTCGATGTGCAGCGGCCCTTTGCGAAAGCGGAGCTGGCAAAAACCGGTGCAAGCGGCGGCGCAAAACTCATCTTGGCCGACAGTCCGACAAGACTGCGATGGGAGGCTATTCGGTCAAACTTGCGCGAAAATGGTTGGACCGCGCCAGGGCAAGTAGCGCGGTCCAACTGTTTCCGCAAGATGCCGATGACCGGCGGCACGGCGGAACGCGACGCCGCCTGCTTTCGAGCAAGCGGACTACAGCGCCGCGCGTTCAAATGAACGCGTAAAGGACGCTCTAGAACTTTGAATCTAGAGCATCTTTTCTGCTTTCAGTGATTCCGCTTGAAAGCAGGATGCTCTAGGAGCGACGACGGCAATTTGCGCCGTCGCGCGAGTGACACCAGCGTTTACTGCTGGAAGAGGCGCAGGATGTTCTCGGAATTGGTGTTGGCGATCGACAGGGCCTGGATGCCGAGCTGCTGCTGCGTCTGCAGAGCCTTGAGCCGCGTCGATTCCTCGTTCATGTCGGCATCGACCAAACGTCCGACGCCTTTGTCGATCACATCCATCAGGTTCGCAACGAAGCTTTCCTGCATGTCGATGCGGGTGGTGATCGCTCCGAGCGTGGAGGCGGAATCGGTGAGCTTGCTCAACATCTTGTCGACAACGCGGATCATATCGTCCAGCTGCGCGCTGGTCGTCGCAGTGGTCAGCTTGATCTCGGTGCTGCCGGCGACAGGCGTGGCCGGAGGCGCGACGATGAGGTGAAAAAGCCGCGCCGTGCCCGACGGCGTCGCCTGCAATTGATCGGCGTCATAGCTGTTGGTCAGCAGGCCGCGGGTCGCATTCGCCGTGTCGATCAACATCGACTGTGCCGTGTCGAAGTCGAGCGTCGTCACGGAAACGTTGCCGTTGCCGCTGCGGTTGAAGGACGCGACGATCGATTTGGTTCCGACGGCGGCCGCGTTGGAATTGTAAAGCCAGTTCTCGCCGGAGAACGATGCGGACTGCGCGGCGGATACGAGCTGGTTCTTGAGCTCGGCGATTTCCTTGTCGATCTTCAGCTTATCAACGCCCGGCTCGCGCGCGGCAACGAGCTTCGCCTTGATCTCGCTGATAACGTCGATCGAAGCGTCCATGGCGGCATAAGCCGTATCGACCTTGGCGGCGCCGAGGCCAAGTGCGTCCTGAACGGTGGAAAGGGCCGCATTGTCGGACCGCATGGTCGTTGCGATCGACCAGTAAGCGGCATTGTCCCCGGCGGTCTGAACGCGATAGCCGGAGGAAATCCGATTCTGCACCTCGGCCATGTTGTTGTTGATCGAGCGCAATGTCTGGAGCGCCGCCATGGCGGCGGCATTGGTCATGATACTGGTCATAGATCGTTTGCCCTGAATGATTTTTTCAGAAACATTCCGGAGTGCACCGGCAGCGACGGGACCAGCGTCATGCGAACCGTCTCTGATTTGCCCTGAGAGACGGCCCTTCGCTCTTAACGAAGATGTAACGATTTGATGGTTAACAAATCGTTAATGGGATTTACGCGCGAGTAATAAAAGTGAACGAAAATAAACAAAGATGGACAAGACCTTAACCAAACGCTTGGCAGGCAAGAAAGCGGAAAGCCGCGCTGCCCATCGAGCAGCGCGGCTTTCTTGTCGGATTAAGCTGTAGCCGGCTCCGATTAACGGAACAGCGACAGGATGTTCTGTGAGTTGGTGTTGGCGATCGACAGCGACTGAATGCCGAGCTGCTGCTGCGTCTGCAGAGCCTTGAGGCGAGTCGATTCCTCGTTCATGTCGGCATCGACGAGCTTGCCGACACCCTTCTCGATCGAGTCCATCAGATCGGCGACGAAGTCCGTCTGCATCGTGACGCGGCTGTTGAGAGCGCCGAGGTCCGAAGCGGCATCGGTCATGGTCAGCAGGGCAGCGTCAACACCGGAGAGGGCTTCAGAGAGGTCGCCGACGGTCATGCTGCTGATGTCCATCTCGAGAAGCGAGTACGTCATCGTGATAGTCGAGCCGGTTGCATCCTCGTATTCCATGAAGTTGGAAAGGACGCCGTCACCGTTGGTGACGTAGTCGCCAGACGCATCGACTTCGATCAGCGAGCTCTTCGTCGTGTCGAATTGAAGCGTCGTCAGGCTGACGTTACCGTTGGCGTCGCGGTTGAACGAACCGACAATCGACTTCGTGCCGGCCGTGTTGTTCGGATCATTGTAGACCCAGTTTTCGCCCGAGAACGAAGCAGACTTCGCGATGCTGACGAGCTGAGCCTGGAGCTCCTTGATTTCCTTCTGGATCTTGCTCTTGTCGACGCCCGGTTCGCTGGCGGCAACGAGCTTCGCCTTGATTTCGTCAACGACGTCGATCGACGATTCCATTGCCGTGTAGGCGACGTCGGTCTTGGCGGCGCCGAGGCCGAGCGCGTCCTGAACGGTCGAGAGCGCCTTGTTGTCCGAACGCATCGTGGTCGCGATCGACCAATAGGCGGCGTTGTCCTGTGCGGCACCCACGCGATAACCGGAAGAAACGCGATCCTGCGTCGTTTCCATCGACGCGTCGATCGAGCGCAGGGTTGCAAGCGCCGTCATTGCGGCGGTGTTCGTCATGATGCTTGTCATTGGCTGAGTGCCCCTTGGTGACTGTTGAAAATTGAAAGGGACATTCCGGGATTACCGGGAAACGGCGGTCAGCTTCATGCCTGCTAACGCGTTAATCTTGTTGGTTAACCCGCTGTTTCGATGGCCACAGCAAACACCAACATAGTTAACGAAGCCTGAAGCCGGCGCGGCTTGCGGAGAATTTTTCGATCAGGACGTCGAACCCACAAAAATTGAAAAGCCGCGTCCCTTGCGAAACGCGGCTTCGATCGATTTGCGGCCAAGCGCGGGAAGTCTCCCGCGCTTGGGAAATTTCGCTTAGCGGAACAGCGAGAGAATGTTCTGCGAATTGCTGTTGGCGATCGACAGCGACTGAATGCCGAGCTGCTGCTGCGTCTGCAGAGCCTTGAGGCGAGTCGATTCCTCGTTCATGTCGGCATCGACGAGCTTGCCGACACCCTTCTCGATCGAGTCCATCAGGTCGGCGACGAAGTCCTTCTGCATGTCGACGCGGCTGTTGAGAGCGCCGAGGTCCGAAGCGGCATCGGTCATGGTCTGCAGGGCAGCGTCAACACCGGAGAGAGCTTCGGAGAGATCACCCGCGGTCATGCTGCTGATGTCCATCTCGAGAAGCGAGTACGTCATCGTGACAGTCGAGCCGGTTGCATCCTCGTATTCCATGAAGTTGGAAAGGACGCCGTCACCGTTGGTGACATAATCGCCAGACGCATCGACTTCGATCAGCGAGCTCTTCGTCGTGTCGAATTGAAGCGTCGTCAGGCTGACGTTGCCGTCGGCGTCGCGGTTGAACGAACCGACAATCGACTTCGTGCCGGCCGTGTTGTTCGGATCATTGTAGACCCAGTTTTCGCCCGAGAACGAAGCAGACTTCGCGATGCTGACGAGCTGATTCTGAAGTTCCTTGATTTCCTTCTGGATCTTGCTCTTGTCGACGCCCGGCTCGCTGGCTGCAACGAGCTTCGCCTTGATTTCGTCGACGACGTCGATCGAGGATTCCATTGCAGTGTAGGCGACGTCTGTCTTTGCGGCGCCGAGGCCGAGCGCATCCTGAACGGTCGAGAGCGCCTTGTTGTCCGAACGCATCGTGGTCGCGATCGACCAGTAAGCCGAGTTATCAGCGGCCGAACCAACGCGGTAGCCAGAGGAAATCCGGTCCTGGGTCGTCTCCATCGAGGAGTTGATCGAACGCAGGGTCGCGATTGCGGCCATTGCCGAAGAGTTCGTCATGATGCTGGTCATATGAGTTGTCCCTTTTTTTTACTCAATACGATTGGGGGACATACCGGACTGCGTACACTACCGGTGATGACGGACCGGCTTCATGCCACTCGGTTCCAACAAACATCCTTTGGAAGAAACCAAACCCGTCATGTGAAGCCGAATATCGACGGCAATACTTGCAAATTCATTAAATGCGGGAGCCGCCGTCGGGAGGTATGTTTCATGATTAATGAACCCTAAATGTCTGACGGCACGTGTTTTTCTGCTCCGTCGTTGGGCTTCCAAGGCATCCTGGAGGACGCCGCGAAGCCGGGGCGCGACTCACGCCTGAGGCAAGGTCCCGGCACGATAATGCTCGACGATGCATGTCGACCTAACGAGGACTTCGCCCGACAAGGGCCGTGGTCCTCCCGCATATCCGACGGAGCCCCCATTTGAACGCGCACGCCATCTTTACGACCGCCTCTCGGCAATACCAGAAAGGCCAATACACGGAGGCACTCGATCAACTCAATCAGTTGATGAACATCAGCAGAGACGCCAAAACCTACGCGCTCTTGGCAAAGGTGCTCTTGAAGCTCGGTTTCAAGACCGACGCGGCGCGCGCCTATCACCTTGCAGGACAGGAGGAAGGCTCGCGTTCAGAGCATTATCTAACCGAGGCGATGAAGCTGCATTTCGCCTCCGGCAACGAAGACGAGGCGTTGAGCATCGGACTTCCGCTGTTGGAGAAGGCAAAAAGCGATCCCGATATCGCCTTCATCATCGCGTCGATTTTCTTAAAGCGCGACCAGAAAGAAATCCTCGGCCTGTTCAAGGCACCGCTGTCGACCAGCTCCAACGCACAGCACCAGATACTCGCTTTCAAGCTTTTGACCGCCGAAGTCGACGATCAACAGGACCGGGATGCGGTCGCAAATCTCTTCCGGAAGAACCCGAAGAACGCAGTTTTGCGCTCTGCCCACCTCGTCTTCGCCCGGGAGGCGAATGATTACGCGGAAATCGAGAGATATCATCCGGAGGTTCAGAAAGCGCTGGATGCCGGCCTTTATCAAATCCTGATCGCGGAATCCCCCTACTATCACGTCACCTGGTGCGGCGATGAAAAGCTCAACAAATTAGCAGGCGCGCGGAGTCAGTCGTTTGCCTCCACGACTACAGAGGCGCGGCGAAACATGCCGCATCAATGGGCGGAGAAAATCCGTATCGGCTATCTGTCGTCGGATTTCTGGGATCAACACGCCACAATGAAACTCCTTCAATCGGTGCTGGAACTGCACGATCCGGAGAAATTCGAAGTTACACTGTTCTGCCATACAAGGGATAGCAACCTGGCGCGCGACAGAGGCAATCGCGGTAGATGGGGTCGCATCGTCCGCATCAATGAGACGTCCGACGAACAGGCCGCCGCAGTCATTCGTGCGGCGAACGTCGATGTCCTCGTGGATCTTAAGGGGCACACGATGGACAACCGCGTGAAGATCTTGAACCACCAGGCCGCTCCCGTTCAGGCATCATGGCTCGGTTTTCCGGGAACCACCGCGAACGTCGACGTCGACTATGTCATCGGCGATCCGTATGTCCTGCCGGATGGAAGCCAGGAACACTATTATGAAAAGTTCTGCCGCCTGCCGGAAACCTACCAGCCGAACGATCCCTACCATCGCCCGCGGCCATACGGTATTGCGCGCAAAGACCTCGGTCTCCCGGATGACGCCTTTATCTACGCGTCCTTCAACGCAAACCGGAAGATCTCGCTACAGACCATCGGTCTTTGGATCGAGATCCTTCGCCGCACACCTGAAAGCGTCATGTGGATCATGTGCAAGCCGGACGCCAAGGCCAACATCTTGCGCAAGTTCCAGAGCGGCGGAATTGCTTCGAAGCGGATCATCTTCTGTGACAAGGCAGCGTATTCCGAGCACATAAACCGGCTGCCAGCCGCGGACCTCGGCCTCGACACCTACCCGTACAATGGTCACACGACCACATCAGAGCAGCTTTGGGCGGGACTGCCGGTGCTGACCTTCAAGGGCACCAACTTCGCGTCCCGCGTGAGCGAAAGCCTGCTGCGCGCAATCGGCGTGCCCGATCTCGTAGCGGAGGATTGGGAGCGTTACGTCGCCGAGGCTGTCGCGCTCTATGAGAACCGCGAAAAGCTTGCCGAGTGCCGGAAGGCCTTGGAAGCAAACCGCTTTACCATGCCGCTGTTCGACGCAGAACGGTTTTGCCGGCATCTGGAGCGCGCCTATGAAATGATGATCGATCGGGCGAAACAGAAACTGCCGCCCGATCACATCGACGTTCCTGCGCTTCCGCGGCGCGCGGGCTCCTTCCATCAATAGGGTAGAAGCGCGTTTCAAAGAGAGGCAGCACGCGCTGTCTCTCTTTTCCCTTTGCGGGCCAGAGCAAACTGCAGAACGCGGCTACGGGATACTCCGGCGGAGTAGCACAACGGCGCATACGTGTCTCTGTAGCGCGTTGGGCTGTCGGTGCCGGCGTCCAAAGAGACCGATCAGGTAAAGGACCGCACCAGACTGCCGACGAGAAGGTTCCAGCCGTCGATCAGCACGAAGAAGAGGATCTTGAACGGCAGCGAGATCGCCGTAGGCGGCAGCATCATCATGCCCATCGCCATGGTGATGGTCGCGACGATCAGGTCGATCACCAGGAACGGCAGCATGATCAGGAAGCCGATTTCGAAGCCGCGGCGGATCTCCGAGATCATGAATGCCGGCACGACGGCGCGCAGATCGACCTTTTCGTCGACGACGACCGTCTGTCCCTTCTCCTTGGCGATATCGATGAAGAGCTGCAGGTCCCTGTCGCGCGTGTTGGCAAGCATGAACTCGCGAAAAGGCTCCGCCACACGCTGCATCGCCTCGGTTTCCGAGATCTCGTTGTCGAGCAGCGGATCGATGCCGTCGCGCCAGGCCCGGTCGAAGGTTGGCGCCATGACGTAGAAGGTCATGAACAGCGCCAGCGACACCATGATCATGTTGGACGGGGTCGTTGCCAGTCCCATGCCCGACCGCAGGATTGCGAAGGCAATGACGAAGCGCGGGAAGCTCGTCACCATGATCAGAATGCCCGGTGCCACCGACAGAACGGTGATGAGGCCGAAGGTGCGGATGATCCACGATGCGACGGAACCGTCGACCGGCGTGTTCAGAATGTCGGCGGGAAAGCTTTGCGCCCCGGCAATTCCCGACATCGCCATCATGGCGATTATGAAGGCAGCAATCCGGAGCATTGAGGGGCCTGAACAGAATGAATGAATTACTAGTCCTGACCCTGCCGAATCACTGGATGACGAAGGTTCGGAACATCACATTCGTTACGCGTCCGTCGGAGCGCAGGTCAACCCGCTCCTGAATGTCATCCCGGAGATATTGAAAGCCGCGCGGCCCCTGGATCTGCTGCAGCGACACGGTCTTTAGGTAGGCTGCAATGTCCTGGTGTATCTGCTCGGCCAAGGCAACGTCCGGGATGCCCTTGAACTGCAGCGCGACTTCCAGGCGGACCCAGTTTTCGGAAGGGTAAGCGAGGTTCGTCGTGATCGGATCCAACTGCACGACGCCGTTGGCTTCGGTGGCGATCTTCGGAAGGCCCTCGGCGCCGGTGGCGTTCGGAGCGACTTCCGCCACGGCTTCGGTCTTCTCCGCTGCGGGCGGCGGCGCCAGCAGCTGGCCGACGAGCCACCCGCCGCCGCCGGCGATTACGGTCAGCACGGCCAGGGCGGCAATCGTCATCACTTTGGATTTGGAGGACTGCGCGCTATCGATCTCTTCCATCGTGCCCTTCCGTGACGGTTGGCCACGGCGCCACACCTTGTCGAGGGGACAGGCGACGTCGTGGCACGTTGATTTGCAATCTGCCCCCGATCAGATCGGCGAGAGCAGGTCTACGACTTGCTGTCCCCAAGGCGGCTGCTGCACTTCGGTCAAGCGGCCACGGCCGCCATAGGAGATGCGGGCCTCGGCGATGCGGTCGTAGGCGATGATGTTGTCGGCGTCGACGTCGCGCGGCCGGACGATGCCTGCGACATTGAGGATGCGCAGTTCATGGTTGACGCGAACTTCCTGCGAACCGCTGATCAAGAGGTTGCCGTTCTCCGTCACTCCGGTCACGACGGCGGCAACAAGCAGGCGCAGCTTCTCGGACCGCTCGGTCTTGCCATCGCCCTCTGTCTTGGTGTTGGAGCCGTATTCGAGATCGCCCGACCATTCGAAATCGCTTGTCTGCGATGCCCCGCTGGCACCGAGGTTGAAGCCGCTCGAATTCTTGCGGCTACGGTCCGTCTTGTTGTCGAAGGACGCCTTGTCGTCGATTCTGATATCGACCGTCAGGATGTCGCCGACATTGATCGCGCGCGCGTCCTTGAAGAGAGCGGCCTGCTGGTCATTCCAGAGCGAATATCCGTTCGTGACGTGGTGCGGCTGCTTTGGATATGCAGCGAGCTGCGGCGCCTGCGTGTATTGCAGACCGCTGCCGATCGGGCTCATGGACGGAGCCTGGCCGATCTCTCTCAACGCCTGGTTCTGACATCCCGCAAGGAGGCCCGCGGCCAGGACGGCCGTAAAATGCTTTCTCATGATGGCTCCTTCGAGGTGTTGGGGTCGCTCGCGCTCGAAATAATGTTGGTCAGCACCGCCGCCTTGTCGTCGCTCATCTCGCTGAGGATCAGCGACGACTGGCGCGGTGGCAGCTTCATGACGATCGCCGCGGCGATCTCCGGGCGCACCATCTCGAGTTTGCCGGCCGCGGCATCGGGTTTCATCGTCTTGTAGATATCGACGAGCCCGAGTTCCGCCTGCTTCAAGAAATCGTTGCGGCGCTTCAGCCAGTCCTCGTATTCGGCGCGCCGCCTCTCGAGCGTCGCGATGCGCTCGTCGACGCTGGCCTGAAGTTCCTCCAGTTCCTTGCGTTGCAGGAGGTAGCGCTGGTCACGCGCGGCATCGGCGATGTTTGTGCAGAACTGCTGGATCTCGTTGGCGCTGCCGCTTTCCGCCGGCGGCGCCGTGACATCCTGCGCGAAAGCCCCCGGCAGGGCCAGCATCAGTGCGCCAGCGGCCGAGATCAGGAGCATGCGCGGCGATTTGCCGAGAAATTCGTTCAAGTGTTCGGTCATTGCAGAACAAGCTCCGCCTGAAGGGCTCCCGCCGTTTTGATGCTCTGGAGGATGGCGATGATCCCATCCGGCTTGACGCCGATGCTGTTGAGACCGGCGACGAGGGAACGGAGACTCGAGCCGTTCAGGATCGCGACCGTGCCGCCATCCGATTGTGCTTCGATAATGGTGTTCGGCTCGAGCGCGGTCTCGCCGCGCGAGAATGGCGCCGGCTGCACGACGGTCGGCGCCTCGGTCACCTGCACGGTGAGCGTGCCGTAGCTAACCGCGACCTCGGCCACGCGCACGTCCTGGCCAATGACGATCGTGCCGGTCCTTTCGTTGACAACGACGCGCGCCGGCACATCGGTTTCGATCACCAGGTTTTCAACATCGGCCATCAAGCGCGCGAGATCGGCCATCTTTGGCTTTTCGACCAGCACCGACTGCGAATCCTTCGCTTCGGCGATGCGACCGCCGAACTGTGCGGCGGCATATTTGTTGATCGCCGCGGCCATGCCGACAGCCGTGGAGAAATCCGGGTTGCGCAGTTGCAGCACCAGATTGACGCCGTCCTTGAATCGCGCCGGCAGTTCCCGCTCGATAATGGCGCCGTTCGGCACCCGCCCGGCCGTCGTCACGCCCTGATTGAGGGTGGCGGCATCGCCTTGCGCATTGAATCCGGTCACGACGACCGAGCCTTGCGCGACCGCGTAGATCTGGCCGTCTGCGCCGGAAAGCGAGGTCATGACCAGCGTGCCGCCGCGCAGCGACGTCGCATCGCCGAGGGAACCGACGGTCACATCGACGCGGCTGCCAGGGCTCGCGAAGGGCGGCAGCGTGGCCGTGACCAGCACTGCCGCGACGTTGCGCGTGCGCGACTCGCCGCCTTGGGTGGAGATCCCGAGGTTCTGCAACATGGCGCGGATCGACTGGTCGGTGAAGGGCGAGGAGCGCAGGCTATCGCCGGTTCCCTGCAGACCGACGACGAGACCATAACCGATCAGCTGGTTGTCCCGTCCGGCCTGCAGCGATGCCACATCCTTGATGCGGGAGGCACCATGGGCAAGCGTCAGTGTCGCGGCGAAGGTCGCGACGAGCGTCAGGAACCACTTACAGACATGCCGCTTCATTTCGCCACCACATGAATAGTGCCGTCAGCCATGACCGTGCCGGACACAATGACGCCAGTATCGACGTTGCGCGCGCGGATCAGTTCGCCGACCGCGGCGTCCTGCAACGGCGAACCGGCCGCCGTGATCGTCAGGCCACCTTTGTTGAAGACGAGCCGAACCGTCGAACCGCGCTCGACCGCGTATTGCTCACGCAATGCCGAAGCGAGGATCACCCGTCCGGGAAGCAGCGTCCGTTTCGTAACCTTGCCCTCGATCTCCTCGATGGAACGGACATAGCCCTCCGTGAGATTGGGATTGGTCACGTCGACGACCTCGACGAGGCTCTGGTCGAGCGTCTCGCCGGGATAGATCGTCTGCTTGGGGATGACAGCGGTCGGCCGTTCCGCGAAAACAATAGCTGGCGACAGAAGGGCCGCTAGAGCCGCGGCGAATGCCACGGTTCGCACCCGAAGCCGGGAACCGTTTGTCGATTTGTTTGCGGCGGATCGGCGAAACATCATGTTTGCCCCTGTTTCACGTTACCTGAGGTTCTTGCTGACCGTCGCCGCCATCTCGTCTGCGGCCTGAATGATCTTGGAATTCATCTCATAGGCGCGTTGGGCCGAGATCAGGTCGGTGATTTCCTTGACCGGATCCACGTTCGAGGCCTCGAGATAGTTCTGCTTGATCTGGGCAAAGCCGGGATCCGCCGGCGTCCCGATGATCGGCTCGCCAGAAGCCGGCGTCTGCTTGAATAGGTTTTCGCCCTGCGGCTCGAGCCCGGCCTCGTTGACGAAGTTCGCGATCGTCAGCTGGCCGATTTCCTGCAGTTCCGTGTTGTTGCCGATGCGCACCAGCACCTGCCCGGAAGAGGTGAAGGTGATTTCGCTGGCATCCTGCGGCACCGTGATGCCGGGAACGACGGTGTAGCCGTCAATGGTGACGAGCTGGCCGGTGGCATTGGTGTTGAAGGCGCCTGAACGTGTATAGGCCGTCTCTCCATCCGGCGTCTCGATCTGGAACCAGCCGCGGCCGACGAGCGCCAGATCGTAGTCGTTTCCGGTGTTGACGAGGCTGCCCTGGATATGAAGGTTGCGCACGGCCGAAGTCTGCACGCCGAGACCGATAATCGCGCCTTCCGGGACGATTGCCTGGTTGGCGCGGTTGGGCACGCCCTGGGCGCGCTCGGTCTGATAAAGCAGATCTGAAAACTCGGCGCGCGCCCGCTTGTAGCCCGTCGTGTTGATGTTCGCGATGTTGTTCGCGATGACTTCCAGGTTCAACTGTTGGGCGTTCATGCCCGTGGCGGCGATGGAAAGGGCCTTCATGTCTCGTTCCTTCAGATCTGCATGCGCGCGATTTCGAGATAGGCGCTCACCACCTTGTCGCGAATGGCGAGTGCGGTCTGAAGCGACTGTTCCGCATTCATCACCGCATCGATGACTTCACGGGTATTGGCTTCGCCGCGGACGGCCTGGAGCGATGCCCCTTCGGCGGACTTCATCGAGCGAATGGTGTCGGTCGCCATGTTGCCGAGGACCTCGGCGAAGCTCTGCGACTGCGGAACCGCAGCGCCGGCGCCCGGCGTGATAAGCGCGCTGGAAGCGGTCAGGCTCGTGCCTTCCGTCTCCTTCATGGCCGAAAACGCGCCGACGGACTGGATTGCATCGATCATTATTGCGAAGCCCTCAACAGGTCGATTGTCTGGGAGATAAGGTCGCGAGACTGCTTGATGGTCTGCAGGTTGGCCTCATAGGCGCGATTGGCCTCGCGCATGTCGGCCATTTCGATCAGGACGTTGACGTTCGGCATCTTGACCATGCCCTTTTCGTCGGCTGCCGGATTGCCGGGATCGAACTCGATGTTGAAATTCGAGTCGTCCGTGCCGAGACGCTGGATCTCGACGAGCGATGCGCCGCTCGCCCGGTCGACCTCCGCCGCGAAACTGATGGTCTTGCGGCGATACGGATCGGCGCCGGGGGTGTCGCCGCTCGAGCGGGCGTTGGCGATGTTTTCTGAAACGATGCGCAGGCGGGTCGATTCCGCCTGCAGGCCGGAGGCCGAAACCTTGAGCGCCGAGGTCAAAGGATCCATGATTCTTACTTCCGTACCGTCATGAGCATCATCCGGTGAAAGGCTTTCACGAGCCCGGCATTGAGCTCGTAGTCGCGCTTGATTTCACCGGTCTTCATCATTTCCTGTTCGATCGCGACCGTGTTTCCGGATTGCTGCACCTGCACGTCGTCGATCATGCTGACTTCGGTGACCTGGGCGGCGTCTGGGCTTTCGGTGAAATGCGCGCGATGCGTCGCCGCCATCTGAATGCCGGTGTTCTGCAGCACGCTTTCAAAGGGCTCGACGTCTTTCGCCCGGTAGTGCGGCGTATTGGCGTTGGCGATGTTGCCGGCCACGACGTTCTGACGAACCGTCAGCCATTGGGCCTGGCGCGACGCAAGTTCGAAAAGCTGAATCGGTTCCATCAAAAGCTCCTGCCTGATGGTGACGAACCTAGGCAGGTAATCTTGCGTGGGACTTGTCGGGAGCGCGATTTCTGGCCGCATCGCGATCCGGTTCTAAAACGGCTTCAATTGAAGGAACGCGCAGTATCGTCTCATTTTTGAGCACGGAACGGAAAGGAGCTGCCCGCAGCTAATGCGGCGGCGCCCTGCTGCTCCCGCCGCGTGCGTTGATGGCTGGTCTACTGCTCTTCGTAGATCTCGCCCTTGGAAGTTATCATCACCCAGCGGCCACCGCGCTCCTGAAACGTCGCAAGGCGACTGTTGTCAGGCAGGATCGACCCTACGCGAACAATGTACATGCCGCTCGCATCCTCGATCAGGGCGCGGCCGTTGACGACATGTCGCAACGTGAAGCCAGACGGTCCCGGGAACGGCTGATCCATCCCTGCTTCCGCCTCCGCCTGCCCACGATCCGCTGCATCGCCAAGCCCAGGCACGGTAGCCGTCGTCAGGCGATCCACGGCGGCCGCCGTGTCGCTATCCATGTCCTTCATCGCCTGGGGCGAAACGGAAAGCACATCGCGGCCAGGGCGCTCCGGCAAGTCGCGCGTCGTTCCCTGCCACAGCCGCGGCATCGAGAACTCGCCCTGATGGACGAAGGCGTACCAGGGAAAGAAGGTCGCGAACGCCGCCATCGTCAGTCCGATGGCAGCCAGGAACTTGTCGATCAGCGGCATCTTTGCCTCCCGACGGCGCTGCTGAACGATCTCGTCTGCGTCGTAGTCGGTCACCCCTACCCCCTCGGTCGCATGCCGGCGGCACCCGGCTGATTTCCCATCGCGGCCGCCTTCAACGCATTGGCAAGATCGGTGAAGGCGTCGAACACGGCCCGCTCGCCGGGCGTCTGCTTGAGTACCTCATAGATGACCGGCACCTGCTTGATCGCCATGTCGAGATCGGCATCGCCGCCCGGTCGGTAGCCGCCGATCAGGCGAAGGTCGCGCGTTTCCTCGAAGCGATGGATCAGCGCCTTGAGGCGCGCCACCAGCTTTTCCTGATCCGGAGTCCACGCCTTCCGCGCCAGGCGCGAGATCGAGGCGAGCGGATTGATCGGTGGATAGCGTCCCTCCTCCGCCAGGCTGCGCTCCAAGACGATATGCCCATCCAGAATGCCGCGCGTCGAGTCGGCAACCGGGTCGTTGTGGTTGTCGCCATCCACCAGGATCGAGATGATCGCCGTGATCGTCCCGCTTCCTTCGACGCCGGGCCCGGCGCGTTCTAGCAGGCGGGGCAGTTCGGTGAAGACGGAAGCCGGATATCCGCGCGCGATCGGAGGCTCACCCGCCGCCGTCGCCACCTCGCGGATCGCATGGGCGAAGCGTGTCACGCTGTCGACGATGAGGAGCACATTGTCGCCCTTGTCGCGACAATGCTCGGCAATTGTGACGGCGGTCAGCGGCGCCATCTTCCTCAGCATTGGGCTTTCGTCGCTGGTGGCGACGACGGCGACCGATTTGGAAAGATTGTCGCCGAGCGTGTCTTCGATAAATTCACGCACTTCGCGGCCGCGTTCGCCGACCAGCGCGATCACAACCTTATCGAAGGCATCGGCGCGCGCCAGCATCGAAAGCAGCGTCGACTTGCCGACGCCGGAGCCGGCAAAGATGCCGAGGCGCTGCCCGAGGCAAAGCGGCGAGAAAATGTCGATGGCACGCACGCCGGTTCTGAAACCATGCTCGACGCGCTTGCGCGTCATGGACGGCGGCGCAGTGTTGGAGATCGAGCGGCGAACGTCGCCCTGTAGTAGCGGCCCGAGGCCGTCGATCGGCTCCGCCAGCGCGTTGATCGTACGCCCGCACCAATTGTCCGTGGGAGCTATCCGGAAAGCGCCCTTGCGAATGACCGTATCGTGAATGCCGATCGGATCGCCGGGTTCGATCGGGCAGACGACCACGCGTTCAGGTTCGACACGGACGACTTCGCCGAGATGCGTGCCGGTCGCGCTCTTGTGCGCGACGAAATCGCCGAGCCGAGCATGGCGCGAAAGACCGCTAACGGTGTAATGCCCGGGCGCGATCGTCTGCACGTGCCCACCCGGCGCGATCGAGAACTCCGGCTTCGCGTAGCGCTCGACCAACCCGGCAAGCGCCGCCAGCGATGTCGATGCGGCAAGGGTCTCGGGGCCGTCACGTTCCATGGTTTCGGTCATTTATCAGCTGCCGCCCAGCGTCTTGATTGCTTCTTCCAGCGATCCCTCGCTGTCGCGCATTAGGGCCGTGATATTGTCGAAGGCACGGGTGACCATGATGAGCTGCGACATTTCCTGAATGGCGTTGACGTTCGACTCTTCGAGGAATCCCTGCATCACGCCGATATCGAAACGGTCGACGACCGGCTCCGGCTGAATTGCCGGCATGACTGCACTGTTGTCGTAGCGCATGAAGCCGTTGCTGAAGTCCGCCTCGTAAAGGCCAAGCAGAGCGACCTGATTGCCGTTCTGGTGGATGGCGCCGTTGGCGCCGACGGTGATTTCGCCTGCTCCGCCATTCAGCTGGATCGGCGCCCCCCCGGCGTCGAGCACCGGATAGCCCTTGATGGTGACGAGTTCGCCCGTTTCCGTCAGCGTGAACCGGCCGTCGCGGGTCAAGGCCGGCCCGCCGGGCGTGTCGATCGAAAACCAGGCGTCGCCCTTGATCGCAAAGTCGAGCGAGGCGCCGGTGCGTGCAAGCGACCCGGTATTGGTATTGAGGTATTCCTCACCTTCCGACACATAGGAAACCTTGGTCGGTTTGGTGTCGCCGAGCATCTGGTTGAACTTCACTTCAGCCCCGCGAAAGCCGACGGTGCCGGAGTTTGCGATGTTGTCGGCGAGCGTGTTCAGGCGCTTTTCGAGCGCCATCTGCGATGAGATCGCCACATAGAGACCGGTCTGCACGTCAGCGTCCCCCGAGTTTCAGGCTATTGATGGACAGGAGCAGATCGGAGGAGATGCCGTAGCCGCTCGATGAACCGAAAACCGCAAGCGGATCGTAGCTGTCCGTGGAATTGTTGAGTTCCCAAAGGGCGGTGAAGCGGTCGAGAAACGCCGCCAGCTTTTCGGGATCCTGGAAGTCCTTGAGATCGATCGCCGCCTCATAGGCTTCGGCCTGGCGATCGACATCGGTCGCCGCGAATTCCTCCGGCAGTTGCAGGGCGGTTCGCACAACCTGTGCCAGCGCCTCGTCGGCGATGATGGCGTAGCCGCTGGTGATCGTCGGCGCCATGCGCGAGAAATAGAGCGCCAGCCGCACGCCGGCATTTTCCTCGCCGGCGTTCTGTTCCAGCGTCTGGCGCGCATATTTGTCGGCAACACCCTTTTGCGCGCGATCGAATGAGGTCGCCGCCTCGCCATTGCGAGCGAAGTTCAGGGATTCGACCAGCGCCTTATAGCGGGCATCCGTCAGCTTGTTGGCAAAGGCATCGTCGTTGTCGATGCCCTCGGAAAGCACCTTGCGCATGAAGGCCTTCGCATAGGCCATGTCTTCGAGACCGTGCGCCTTCATCGCGTAGTTGTAGAGCCGGCTGTCGGCGAAGAAATCGTCGATGGTTTTGATGCTGCCGATCTTCGCCAGATAGTATTCCGTCTCGCGCGCAACGTCCGGCTGTTCGGAAACGCGCTCCAGCGATTTCGTCAGATCGGCGGTGATCAGCTTGTAGCTCGTATAGGTCGTGGTCACGATCGCTTCGCCCTGTCCGGAATAAAGGCCGGGCGCGACGTGGCCCGACCTCGCAAATCCTGACCTGACTGGCTTGCGCGAACCTGTTCCGCGCGCGGCTCTCAACGGGGCCTTACGAACAGCCTCACGCAAGGATGAAATCCTATTCCATCAACGGAAAATCACGATCGCGACAGGTATCGACAATGAACATCATCATCGGGCTTCTTGTGACCTTCGGCTGTATCCTCGGCGGATATCTCGCGATGGGCGGCCACCTGGAAGTCCTGAACCAGCCTTTCGAGCTGCTGATCATCGGCGGTGCCGGCATCGGCGGTTTCATCATGGCCAACTCGATGAAGGTCGTGAAAGACACCGGCAGGGCGCTCGGCGAAGCCTTCCGGCACAAGGTCCCGAAGGAGCGGCACTACCTCGATACGCTCGGTGTGCTCTACAGCCTGATGCGCGATCTCAGAACCAAATCCCGCAATGAGATCGAGAGCCACATCGACAACCCGGAAGAATCGTCGATCTTCCAGTCCGCCCCCACAGTCCTGCAGAACAAGGAACTGACCGCCTTCATCTGCGACTATGTGCGACTGATCATCATCGGCAACGCCCGCTCGCACGAGATCGAGGCGCTGATGGACGAGGAAATCCAGACAATCACGCACGACAAGATGAAGTGCTATCACTCGCTGACAACCATGGGGGACGCGCTGCCGGCGATCGGTATCGTCGCGGCGGTTCTCGGCGTCATCAAGGCGATGGGCGCCATCAACGAGGCGCCCGAAGTGCTTGGAGCCAAGATCGCCGCCGCACTCGTCGGAACCCTGCTCGGCGTTTTCCTCTCCTACTCGATCGTCGGCCCGCTCGTCGCAAACATCAAGGCGGTGCGCGAGAAGCAGAACCGCCTCTACGTCATCGTCAAGCAGACGCTGCTTGCCTACATGAACGGCTCGGTCCCGCAGGTCGCGCTCGAATATGGCCGCAAGACCATCTCCGCCTATGAACGGCCTTCCATCGACGCGGTCGAGCAGGAGATGATGAACCCGGGCGGCGGCAGCGAAAGCAAGGCGGCATAATATGAATCCGAGCACGGCATCGAACGTCCACGCATTCGACAAGGGGCTGCTTGCGCGCATGACCGGCGCGCTCGGCGACGACAAGGTGATCGGCCGGACCGCGCTCGAACTCGGCCAGGCCTTCGGCGAATTGCTTCCGGGCATGTATAAGGCCGAGACCGGTCACGACATTGCGATCGGCTATGCCGGTTTCAAGACCGGTCTCAGGAACGAGCTCATTGCGGGCCTTGGAGGCGGTGTTCTGCTAACCGACGCTTCGCTGCGCAACTGGTGCCAGGATTTCCAGATCGGTTGTGACAGTCCGGTTCTCATCACCCTCGTCGAAGCCCTGCTCGGTGCCGAGCCCACGAGCATCGGGGAACCGCAGCCCCGCTCGATGTCACAGATCGAGATCGACGTCGCGGTGCCGATCTTCGAAAAGATCGCCGATGTACTGCGCCTGGCGGTGAACGCGCCCGGCGGCGTCGAGCCCGTCGTCAGCCGTCCATACAACAGCGAAACGCGCCCCAAACCCGACCCCGCGATGGAAGACATTTACGCGGCCTCGATCGATATGACGATCGGCCTCGGGCCGGTGCTCTCGACCTTTTCGGTCATCGTTCCCCAAAGCGTTCTCCTCAAGACGCAAATCGTCCCGGTCAAGGGTGCCGGCCAGGGCAATAAAACAAAGACGGAATGGACCGAACAGCTCGAGGAGCAGGTTCGCCGCTCCGCAGTGACGCTCGAGGCGCGCGTCCGTTTGGAAAGTCTCACGCTCGACACGATCAGCCGCCTGCAGCCAGGGGACGTGATCCCGTTTCATGACGGTCAGGACGTTCGCGTGGAAGTAAACGCCAATGGGCGCGAGCTCTATGTCTGCGAGTTCGGGCGGTCTGGCGCGAAATATACGGTCCGGGTCAAGGATACGCACGGCTCCGAACAGGACATCCTTCGCCACATCATGAGTTAACAGCCCGCCCTCTCCCGGCAGAATGCCTGAGGCAAGCTTCAACTGGAATAATTCGCACATGGCACCCAAGAAAGCAGCACCCATCCAAGAACAGGCCGCCTTCGCCGTCGAAGACACGGAGCTCGACCAGGCGATCGACGACCTGCGCGGCGTTCTCAAGAAGGATGGCGAGCAGGCGACGGATTTTGGCGCCGACTTCGGCTCCACCGGGGCGCTGGACATGACAACAGAATTCGGCGGCGACTTTGGTGGCGCCACCGATACCGCAGGCGCATTTGGCGGCGACTTCGGGGCGGATAGCTTCGGCGGCGATTTCGCCGGTGCGGGAATGAACGGCGCCTTCAACGCCGGCGGAAGCTTTGGCGATGGCGGTTTCGATGCCGCCGAGCCGGCAACCGAATCCGCGCCCGGCAGCGGCATGACGGCCAATCTCGATCTGATCATGGACATTCCGATCGATGTTCAGATCGTGCTCGGCACCAGCCGGATGCAGGTTTCCGGACTCATGGGCCTCAGCGAAGGCGCAACGATCGCGCTCGATCGCAAGATCGGGGAGCCGGTCGAAATCATGGTCAATGGCCGGGTGATCGGTCGTGGTGAAATTACCGTACTCGAGGGCGACGTGACCCGTTTCGGCGTCAAGCTCATCGAGATCAAGGGAAGCAAGAAGTCATAGGCCCGATGAAGGGCGAGGGATAAATCCATGATGGATTTCGAAAGTTTCGGGGCGCAGACGCCGGCACATCCGCTGAGCCAGACAGACAAGGCGGCCGCCGTATTGCTTGCCATGGGCAAGTCCGTGGCCGGGAAGCTCTTGAAGTTCTTCACCCAGAGCGAACTCCAGGCGATCATCGCCGCAGCGCAATCATTGCGCTCCATCCCGCCCCACGAACTCGAAGCGCTCGTCAACGAGTTCGAGGATCTCTTCACCGAAGGTGCGGGCCTGATGGACAATGCCCGGGCGATCGAGAGCATTCTGGAAGAAGGGCTGACCCCGGACGAGGTCGACGGCCTGCTCGGCCGCCGAGCCACCTTCCAATCCTACGAAGCCAATATCTGGGATCGTCTGCAGGAATGCGACCCGGTTCTCGTCGCCCAGTCGCTCGCCAAGGAACACCCGCAGACAATTGCCTACGTCCTGTCGATGATGCCATCGAGCTTCGGCGCCAAGGTGCTATTGCAACTTTCGGAAACGCAACGACCGGATATCCTCAACCGCGCCGTCAACATAAAGAACGTGAGCCCGAAGGCGGCCGGCATCATCGAAGCGCGCGTGATGGAAATGATCGACGAGATGGAAGCCGAGCGCAACTCGCCCGGACCGGCCAAGATCGCCGAGGTCATGAACGAACTCGAAAAGGGACAGGTGGACACGCTGCTCGCCTCGCTCGAAACGATCAGCACCGACTCGGCCAAAAGGGTCCGGCCGAAGATCTTCCTCTTCGACGACATTCTCTTCATGCCGCAAAGAAGCCGCGTGCAACTGTTCAACGATGTCTCCACCGACATCATCACGATGGCGCTTCGCGGCTCGGCGCCGGAACTGCGCGAATCGATTCTCGCGTCGATCGGCGCCCGTCAGCGCCGCATGATCGAATCGGACTTGGCTGTCGGCGATGCGGGCATCAACCCCCGCGACATCGCGATCGCCAGACGGTCGATCACGCAGGAGGCGATCCGCCTCGCCGCCAGCGGACAGCTGGAGCTCAAGGAAGCGGAGGCCGCCTGAGGCCTGTCGCCACCGCAACTTTATAATTCCTGTTGACCCGGCCCCGCCTACGTCGACAGACCCTTGCGCGCCAGAGCTTCCAGGTTCACGACAGCGGGAGAGCATCGCCGCAGGTTTGCCTGATCCGGTGACGTTCGATCGGGAAATCGCCGGGAGCTTCCTGTTTCATGTCGGAAGATCAGGACAAAGACAGCAAGACCGAGGCGCCATCGGAGAAAAAGCTCTCCGATGCCGCCGACAAGGGCAACGTCCCATTTTCGCGCGAAGTGACGGTGTTCGCCTCGACGCTCGCGATCTATATCTTCGTCGTGTTCTTTTTGTCGGATGGGGCGGTCAGCGTCGCGGAGGCTCTCAAGGACATCTTCGAGCAGCCGGAAGCCTGGCGGCTGGAGACATCGACCGACGTCGTCGCGCTGATTTCGCACATCATCCTGAAATCGGCGGCGCTGCTCGTCCCGATCTTCGTGCTGCTCATCATCTTCGGCGTCGGATCGTCGATCTTCCAGAACCTCCCCCGTCCGGTTCTTGATCGCATTCAGCCGAAGATGAACCGCATATCGCCGGCGGCCGGCTTCAAGCGCATCTACGGCGTGCAGGGATTGGTCGAATTCGGCAAGTCCTTGTTCAAGATCGTCGTCGTTTCGACCATCGTGGTCCTCGTTCTGTGGAACGATTATTTCGCCGCGCTCGATCTGATGTTCTCCGATCCTGTGATGATTTTCACGGCAATGACGTCCGACCTCAAACAGATCATGATCGTCGTCCTCTTGGCGACTGCCGTGCTTGCGATCGTCGACCTCTTCTGGACCCGGCATCATTGGTACACGGAATTGATGATGACGAAGCAGGAGGTAAAGGAGGAGCTGAAGCAGTCCCAGGGCGACCCGATCGTCAAGTCGCGGTTGCGCTCGATCCAGCGTGACCGGGCGCGCAAGCGCATGATTTCCTCGGTGCCGCGCGCCACATTGGTGATCGCCAACCCGACGCACTACGCCGTCGCCCTGCGTTATGTCCGCGAAGAGAACGAGGCACCGGTCGTGGTCGCCATGGGCCAGGACCTGGTCGCGCTCAAGATCCGTGAACTTGCCGAAAAAAACGGCATTCCGGTCTTCGAGGATCCGCCGCTTGCGCGCTCCATGTTTGCACAAGTCTCGGTGGATAGTGTTATTCCACCGGTGTTTTACAAGGCAGTCGCCGAACTTATTCACCGGGTTTATGCAGCTCAGCCGCAACAAAAACGGGTGACGTGACCTCGATGAAAAAGTGCGAATTCTCCGAAAAACGCGAGCAGATAGTGGCGGAGGCAATCCGTCCGGTGGCGACGGAACTGCGTCTGGTCGACGCTGCGGACTTCATCGCGCTCTTACGGTTCGAGTCTCATGCGAGCCTCGCTGACCTCGTGGAGTCTGCCGCCGAGCTTTACTTCCTCCCCGGCACGGTGAATTTCGGCCTCGGCGGCAATTACAATCTGGATTGGGACAGCAACCCCGAGATCGTCCTCGACCTCGAACTGAAGCCGCGCGGCGTCACGGTCTACGCCCGGCTGACCCTCGGCAACGACACCGCCGGGGTCGAGATTAGCCATATCAGCTTCCAGCAGCCTTCCACGGATGCGGACGAAAATACTGCCTTCCTCGCGAAAAGCCTGGAAGAGGCGAAATTCGTCAAATCCTATGCCCTTCCGCTCGCGAGCTAGGACCGAAAAGCCACTGCGCCGAAAGCCGTCAGGCGATATAGCCAAGGCGTATGGCCTTGGCGATCGCCTGGATGCGATTGACGGAATCGAGCTTCGTCGTCGCCGCCCCGAGATAGGCGTTCACCGTGTGCACGGAGAGGCCCATCTTCTCGGCGATTTCCTCGCTGATGTGGCCGTCGCCGGCCATCTGCAGGCAGGCGATCTCGCGATCGCTGAGTGCTTCCGCTTGAAACAGCCGCCTTTCGTCTGCCGCAAGCAGATCCGTCATGATGTGGCAGCTGTGCGCGTGCAGATCGACGACCTGCTCGCTGGATGCATCGATATAGCTGCCGGTAAAGACGACATAGCCGTTGCCCTGGGCGCCGAGCCGGACCGGAAAGGCTATTCCCGAATAGGCGAGTTTTCGCCCCGTCAGCCGTTGCGCGAACGGGCGGAAATCGGCGGCTTCGGCGGCCTGGTGCTCACCAAGACCATCCCAGAGGATCGGCAGCAGAGAACGATCGAGATGTGCGAGCAGTTCTTCGCCATAGACGCCGACGAGATCGCGGGCGTTCGCCTCACACGCGGCACCCCAATTGTGAAGCACGCAGGTTAGCTTGCGCGCCGCAGCCGTACCTCTGCCGTTTACGCGCAGGACAGCGAAATTCTTCGCGTTGATCTGCCGCTGCATCGCCTGCAGCCGTGTGACCAGCGTCGCTGCACGCGCAGCTCGCCCATTCCTGCCCAGTCGGCCATCGTCGTCGGGGCGACCACCTGTGACGAAATGAACCATCGGCGCCTCCCCTAAACTAGATTGTTGCGAACGGCATGGGCGATCGCTTCCGACCTCGTTCGCGTTGCAGTCTTTCGCATCACGCTGGTGATGTAGTTGTTGATGGTGTTGCGGGATATCCCGAGAATGACGGCGATCTCGTCGCTTGTCTTTCCTTCGGCGATCCAGAACAGGCATTCGATTTCGCGCTCGGTCAATTCGCATTCGCGCTCATGCCGTGCGTCGACGCTGGTCTTGAGGCTTGCGATATAGGCGGCAAGCAGCGCGATATCGCGCAATCCCTCCCGCGACAGGATGACGTCCGCGGGGAACAGGAGCATGAGCGAGAACCGCGCTCGTCCGACGTTGAAAACAATGGCGCAGTATTCCCGGCTGACCCCGCGAGGCAGGTCTATATCGTCCGGCATCGTGTGAAAGCACGGCTGCAGTACCGTGAGGCACTTCTCAAGCTCGGTCGTCTTGGCGTTCAGGCCCACGACGATTCCCGCCAGCCGTCGCACGACGTCAAACGGCCAATCGGAGCAGACGACGCTGTCAAGCCCGCCGTCCTGGGAAAGCTCGTGGCGCGCAAGCAGATAGTGGGTCGCACCAACATAATCCGTCAGCGTCGCAAGTGCGTTTGCGAAACCCCCGCGTTCGGCGGTTTCGGCGAGTCGCCGGATCAATTGTTCTCTTGAAACTTCCCGACCGCCTCTATGCGGCGCCGCCGTCTGCAAAGGCCAGACGGCCCCTGCCTGCGAAATGTCCATAACTTCAGCCCCCGTGCCGAATTCGACGCCCTGGACATGCGCTTGTTATCGCCGCCGACAGCCCGGCCGGAACCGATATTCACCGCCATCCGCAAATCAGGACGCGAATCAGTTCCTAAACTGTACATCGCGTCCGCGGAAAAGCCATTGGCGCCTTCCAGGCGTTTACTTCGGCACTGACCGATGAAATCCTTTGCGCGCACCTGCCTCGCGACTGATCAGGTAAAGACCGGGCCGAAAGCGTTGCGGGATATACCACATTGATATGCAATATTTTTTTATGCGATTTCGTTGCCTCGACAAGTCACGAAGGCGCGCCTTGGCCCCGACTTAGGCGCGTTTTTTAGGGCGCGCGAACCTGTCTTTTTGCACAAAAGCTTCCAACGAATTAAAAGTGGAACTTACTTTACGGTCGTGCCTGTTGCCGAAATGCATCAACTAAGCTGCAGTCTGAGCCAAGGAGCTTCATGAATAGAAAACCACGAGTTCTCCATTTTATTTGGAATCATCGAAACTATATTTGACGAAAACTCAGCATTGGACGTAGAGATCATCAGTAGATGCACCTTCGGTCGGGGCACCGACCGCGGCCCCGAATCTATAAAGGTTGCTTTATTGTTAATTTTCATGCCGGACGTCGCCGCCAAGACTCTATGGGTTGCGGAGGATTCTTGATGTCGAATCCCAAGCCGGTCGCCAATACACGCCGGACTCAGCCAATATTTCGACCAGAGCCACAATTCGCATTCGGGACCTTCGGTGCGTTACGCTGGGCGGAGCTGATCTGGCCGCACAAGAAATCCCGCCACTCGGGCGGGATTTCTGCGATATGCCGGTTGCCTTGCGACTGTTCGTCAGGCGGCGCGATCGAGGGCCCATTTGCGCAGGATCTTCGCCGCGCGTTCCTCGCTGATCTCCACCATGCGGGCAAGCCGCCGTTCCGGTCCTTCCTTGACGCGCCGGTTGAAGTTGCCCTCCTCGCCGAGGTTGAGCAGGTCGTCGGTGCTGTCGAAGCCGAAGTCCGCACCGAAGCCTTCCATGAGCGCACCCCCGGCACCGGCACCGACCGGCGAGAAGTCGGGCAGTTCGAGGCCTGCCGCCTCGCTTTCCAACTGGCCTGCCTTGCCGCCGAAACCCATCTGGCGAGCGAGCGGCCGCATGCCCATCCAGACAACCAGGAAGGCGACGGCAACGAAGGCAAGCGAGTTGATGATGCCGCCGAGATTGCGCGTCAGCATTTCCATGACGCCCGGGCCGGCCACCGGCTGGTCCAGGAGTTGCGTCTCGACGAAATCCATCGCGTTCAGCGTGACGACGTCGCCGCGGTTTGCGTCGACACCAGCGGCCGACGAGACGATCTTCTGCATTTCCTGGAGATACGCGTCGATCTTTACCTGATCAGCCGGTTCTCCCACCATCGCCGCGAGACGACCGCGGTTGACGACGACGGCGATCGACAGCCGCTCGACAGAATAGCTGTTCTTGACGGTGGCGATCGTCTTGCTGTTGATCTCGTAGTTGGTCTGCTCTTCCTTCTTTGCCGCCTCGTCGCTGGACTGCGGACCGGCGCCGCCGCGCGGTGCGGCCTGGGGCACGTTCTGCTGCACGGTCGCGGCATTGTCCGGCTGCTGCTGGCTGGACTTCTGCTCTTCCTTGGTCACGCGGGTCGAGCGCTCGACACGCGACTCGGGGTCGAAGACGGTTTCCTGGATCTGTTGCGCATCGGTGTTGAGCGTCGCCGTCACGCTCGTGCGAAAGTTGTCCATGCCGAGGAACGGTGCGAGCGCATTGTCGATCTTCTTTTCGAGATCCGTCTGGACATTCTGGACGACGCCGAGCGACTGGGTGAGCGCGCTGTTCGCCGGGTCATCGCCGGAGGCGAGAAGCTGCCCAGTCGAGTCGAGGATGGTGACGTCGTCGACATCGAGCCCCGGTACGGACGATGCGACGAGATGGCGGATCGAGGACGCGGCACCGCGGCCGACCGTTGCGCTCGCGCGAATCATCACCGACGCCGTCGGCGTCTGGTCGGCTTTGCGGAAGCTTCCGCGCTCCGGCATCACAATGTGCACGCGTGCGGCGGCGATGCCGGAAATCTGCTGGATGGTCCGGGCAATTTCGCCTTCAAGCGCACGAACGCGCGTCACTTCCTGCATGAAGGAGGTGAGGCCTAGCGAGCCGACATTGTCGAAGAGTTCGTAACCGGCATTGGCGCTGCTGGGCAGACCGCGTTCAGCAAGCAACAGGCGGGCCTTGCCGGTCATCCCGACCGGAACCTGGATGCTGCCGCCATCGGACCCGACATCGAAATCGATGTTCGCTTCGGCGAGCGCAATGCTGATCTGGGTCACATCGCTGCGCTCAAGGCCGACATAGAGCGTCTCAAAAGAAGGCCTGTTGACGTAGATGCCGGCGGCAAGGACGAACCCGACCGCAACGATACCGGCTACGGCGAGCGCGATCAGTTTACTTTGCCCCAGACTGCCGAGGTTTTTCGTGAACGTCGAGAATTGATCGAACAGATTCATTCTGTTTCCGCACCCAGTATCGCAAGACGGCCGGCCGGTCATCCGGCCAGCGCCATGCGCAGATCCAACATTCGGGTTCGCTGGGTATCGGCTTGCGCTTCAGCCGATGTCCAATACGCGCGAATCTACCAGCCCCGGATGCGAAGCTAGGCGGCGAAACTTGCGCGAACTTGACGAAGAACAGGGAGAATCCGTCGAAGGGGTGCGACCACATCTCCCAGCAAGCGGGGCGAAGGAGACTCGCGGCGGCCTCTTAAGTCCCGTCTCCCAGTCCTGCTCAGGAAAGGGCTGGTGTGAAGGGCAATCCTCATGAATTTGGGATCAGGGGCAAACCCGCCTCGGTTACTCGATTAAATCACGTGATCGACGTCAAAACGCTTCGAAGTCGCCCGAGGCTTTCGTCAAAGGCTGCGAGTGGCCGTGGCGCAGCATGCCGCTACCGAGGGCCTTTTTCATATCGGCAAGCTTGATCAGGTTGACCGCAGTCGTAACGTCCACGAGCCAGGTGTCGGGGATGGATGCCGTGATCGTATCGATAAATTCGGCCAGCCCACGCGTCTTCTGGACGGCCAGATCAATGCCCTGAAGCACCATCATCTGCTCGGACGCATCCGACGAGGCCACGCCGCGATTGCCGTAGAGCTGCGGCTCGATGCGTTCGATGAGATAGGCGACGTCATGGAGCTCCGTGACGATGCGCATCAGCACGCCGGGCAAGGATTCTTCGGCGTGAGGCGTATGGCTCTGATAGTCGATCTGCATGGTCTGTTCTCACGTCGTCTGCGAATTCGGAATTGCGTTTTCCTGCCGCCCATGGGCAAGCACGATCAGAAGAATTCGATCGAGCTTTCCACCGGCTTCGGCACGGATACGGGGCGCTGGTCCATCTGCATCGCCCGTTGCGCTTCCATCCCCGTCAAAGCGTATTGGCGGGCACGGCCGGAGGATGGCCAGTATTCCAGCTTGCGGCCGTGCTCCCCGCCTGTGCTCTCGCCGACGATGCGGATGCCTTCGTCCAGCAGGAACTGGCGTGCAAAGGCGGCATTCTGCTCACCGACATTCGAGAACCTTGCAATCGTCTTGGCGCCACCGAAGATCTTCGCTTCCAATCGGTCGCGACGCGCTCCCTGCTTCAGCAGGCCGTTGATCAGGAGTTCCATCAGGTGCACGCCATAGCGCGTGGCATCGCCGCCGGTTGTCGCGGAGCCGGGCAACAGGAAATGGTTCATGCCGCCGACACCGATCACGGGATCGCGCAGGCAGGCGGCAACGCAGGACCCGAGAATGGTCGAAAGAACGATATCCGGATCGTTGACGACCTTGAACTCGCCCTGGATGACGTGTACGCGCCTGCCGGCAGCAGCCGCGGTCATCATTTCAGTGCCCCGAACACGGCCTCGATTGCAGCCTTCATCTTTTCGATCGTGAACGGCTTGGCGAGAACATTGTTGGCACCGAGTGCAGCTGCCTTCTGCACCAGCGCGCGGTCGCCCTGCGCGGTCAGGATGATGAAGGCCGCCTTCTTCGTCGTCGGGTTCGACCGAACGGCCTGCAACAACCCCAGGCCATCCATCTTCGGCATGTTGAAATCCGAGATAACCAGATGGTGCG
This sequence comes from Sinorhizobium garamanticum, assembly GCF_029892065.1. Classification (NCBI taxonomy): domain Bacteria; kingdom Pseudomonadati; phylum Pseudomonadota; class Alphaproteobacteria; order Hyphomicrobiales; family Rhizobiaceae; genus Sinorhizobium; species Sinorhizobium garamanticum. The sequence continues at coordinate 605,192 of NZ_CP120373.1, forward strand.
GGTTCTGGGCCATGATCTTCATGCCCTGCTCCCCGTCGCCGGCTGCAGTGATCTGCTTGAAACCAAGCTGCTGCAGGGCGTCGCCGAGCAGCAGGCGGCTCGTGACCTGATCGTCGACGATCAGAACTTTTATTTTTTCGGCGATGGACATTATTCGCTTCCTTCTTTTCGGGCTGCTGCGGTCTTCAGGATCTCCTCCCCGATCGATCCGAGGGGGAGCTGCGTTTCGACAGCACCCAATTCATAGGCAACTCTCGGCATGCCGTAGACGACACAAGTCTTTTCGTTTTGTCCGAAGGTGAGTGCTCCGGCATGTCGCATCTTAAGGAGGCCGGATGCGCCGTCGCGGCCCATTCCGGTCAGGATGACACCGATCGCATTGCGGCCCGCGAGCTCGGCGACCGAATCGAACAGCACATCGACCGAAGGGCGATGGCCGTTGACAGGGGCGCGGTCGACGAGGCGGCAGCAAGGCGCGGCGGCATTGGCCACCTGAAGGTGGCGTTCGCCGCCCGGTGCCAGGTAGATCTTCCCGATCTCAAGACGGGCGCCGTCGGTCGCCTCCTGAACGGACGGCGCGCAAAGGCGATTGAGCCGCTCCGCAAAGCTCCTGGTGAAAGTGTGCGGCATATGCTGCGTGATCACCGTCGGAGGGCAATTGGCCGGAAACTTCTGCAAGACGGTGATCAGCGCTTCGACGCCGCCGGTCGAGGCTCCCATGGCGATGATCTTGCGGCCCGCCCGGTATTCGGCATTTGCGTTCGCGGCGGCCGGCACCGCCGCCTTGTTGCCAGTGATGATGTGTTTTCGCTGGGAGCGGGCGGCCGCCTTCACCTTGTCTGCCAGGTCGCCGAAAGGATTCGGGTCGCCGGGATGCGGCTTGCCGACACAGTCGAACGCACCGATTTCGAGCGCGGCGATCGACGCTTCCGCGCCCTTGTGCGTCAAGGTCGAGACCATGATGACCGGCATCGGGCGCAGCCGCATGATCTTGTCGAGAAACTCGAGCCCGTTCATGTTCGGCATCTCGATGTCGAGGGTGACGACGTCGGGGTCAAGCTGCTTGATCGCCTGGCGGGCCTCGATCGCATCGGCCGCTTGACCGACGACGGTGACGTCCGGATCTGCATTGAGCACGGCAGTGATCAGGCCGCGCATGGTGGCCGAGTCATCGACAACGAGAACGCGCGCGGGAACACTCATGCCCGAACTCCATGAAACTTGCCGGTATGGCGATAGGTGGTGATGCCGATATTGTCGAACTTCGACTTGGCGTCTCCCGACACGCGCTCCGAATGGCCGATGTAGAGATATCCGTTGGTGTCCAGCACGCCGGCGAAGCGCGACCAGATCTTCATCTGCGTCGGCTCGTCGAAATAGATAACCACATTGCGGCAGAAGATGACGTCGAAGGGCCCTTTTACCGGCCATTGCGCCATGAGGTTGAGCTCGTTGAAGGTGATCAGCCGCTTGACGCGATCGTCGATCTGCCACTTGACGCGGCCGCCGACATTAACCTCGCTGAACCACTGCTTGCGCATGGCGGGGTCGATCGTTTCCAGCGCCGTGGCGTCGTAGGCACCGGCCCGGGCGAGTGCCAGGATCTTCGGATCGATATCCGTCGCGAGAATGCGGAAGTCATAGTCCGCCGCGTTCGGCAGCAGCGACAGAACCGTAAGCGCGATCGAATAGGGCTCCTGACCATCCGAGCACGCAGCCGACCAGATGCGAACACGTCCACCATTCTTCGCGCGGGCGATGAGGTCCGGCAATACGTCCGTCTTCAAGTGTTCGAAGTGGTGGTTTTCGCGAAAGAAGCGGGTGAAATTCGTCGTCAGGTGCGAGAGCATGTCGCGCCGGGCCGCGGCGCCAGCCGGCGAAGCGACGAGTTGGCAATAGTCGCGAAAACCCTTGAGCCCGAGATTGCGGATGTGCTTCGACAGCCGCGAATAGACGAGCGACGCCTTGGATTCGTTCAGATAGATGCCGGCGTCGGCATAGATCATCGCAGCGATTTCGTTGAGATCACGACGCGTCAGCGGATACTCGCCGCTTGCAAGGCATTCGTCCGGCGACAGTTTCTGTTCGAGAATGGCCTGAGCTCTCATGCCGCCTCCCTTTCCTCTTGGGGGAAAACCGCTTCGAGTTCGACCAGGCAGATCATCCGGCCTTCGATCGCCAATACGCCTCGGGCAAAGCTCTTCTCGAATTCGGACGAAATGTCCGGCGTCGGCTGGATCTCATCGTCCCTGACGGTCAGGATATCGGACACTGCGTCGACCAGGAGCCCCACCACCTGATTCTTCACCTGAGCGACGATGATCACGTGCCGAATGGTCGGTTCCGCGGGCTTCATGCCGAGACGCGCGGATAGATCGACGATCGGCAATACTGCGCCGCGCAGATTGATCACGCCGAGCACATAGGATGGCGCATGCGGCATCGGCGTTGCCGGCGTCCAGCCGCGTATTTCGCGGACCACCATAATGTTTACGCAGAATTCCTGATCTCCGACGCGGAAGGCGATGAGCTCCCGTCCGCCAGTCGTCAGATTTTTTGCGGCATAGGTCATGAGTATTATCCGGCTGCAGCAAGTGACATTTCAGGTTTCAGGGTTTGCCCACGCGAGGCAGCGACGATTGCGTCGACATCGAGGATGAGCGCCACGCGGCCGTCGCCAAGGATGGTCGCCGCCGCGATGCCCGGAACATGGGTATAGTTTGCCTCCAGGCTCTTGATCACCACCTGTCGCTGCCCCTGGATTGCATCCACCATCAGGGCGCGCTGGCCGCCGCCTTCGGACTCGACGAGCAGTGCCACACCGTCGACTGGATTGGCCTGCGTCGCGCGGAAGTTGAGGATACGGCCGACATCGACCAGCGGGCAGAATGAGTTGCGGATCGAGATCAGGCGCTGGGTGGAGCCGAAGCTATGGATCGCGGAGGCCTCGGGCTGAAGCGTTTCAACGATGGCAGTCAACGGCACGACCAGCGTCTGGTTGGCGACTGTCACCACCATGCCGTCGAGGACGGCGAGCGTCAGCGGCAGGCTCATCGTGAAGACCGAACCCTGCCCGGGCTTGGACGAGATGTTGATGCGCCCGCCGAGCGCCTGGATCGAGCGCTTGACGACATCCATGCCGACGCCGCGGCCGGAAATGTCGGAGATCTTGTCGGCGGTCGAGAAGCCCGCATGGAATATCAGGTTGTCGATTTCCTCGTCCGAGAGGTTGGCGTCGGCAGCGATGAGATCGTTGTCGATCGCCTTCTGGCGCACCTTCTCGCGATTGATGCCCGCGCCGTCGTCGGCAAGCTCGATGACGATGCGACCCGAGCGGTGCTTGGCCGTCAGGCGCACGGTGCCTTCGGCGCTCTTGCCGGCGGCAAGCCGTTTTTCCGGTGTTTCGAGGCCGTGGTCGACGGCGTTGCGGATCATATGCGTCAGCGGTTCGGCCAGTTTGTCGATGACCGTCTTGTCCACTTCCGTGTTCTCGCCCTCGGTGACGAGACGAACGGACTTGCCGGTCATGTCGGCAATTTCGCGGACGATGCGCGACATGCGCTGGAAGACAGGCTTCACCGGCTGCGCGCGGATCGCCATGACGCTGTCCTGGATCTCGCGGGTGAGCTGTTGCAGCTCCTCGAGACCCATGTTGATCGATGACGGACCATTCGTGTCGTTCTCGATCACGCTCTGCGATAGCATCGCCTGATTGATGACGAGTTCGCCGACGAGGTTGATCAGACGATCGACGCGATCGAGGTCCACGCGGATGGTCGGGGTCGCGGCCGAGGCGGCCTGCTGGGCGGCCGCGCTGGCCGCAGCCGTCGCGTTCCTCGGAGCTTCCGCAGGAGCCCGGGTAGAGGACTGGGCCATCTGCAAGACATTGCTCGCGGTCTCAGCCGCCGAAACGGCCGCATCGCGGTCGCGGCTGGCAATTTGCTCTTCCTCTTCAGCCGAACCGGCCGGTGCCTCGTCCAGCAGCGAGAGATCGAAGGGAACGGGCTGCATCGGCAGCTCCTCGCGCGCATCGACCGCGCAGCCGCCGGCCAAAGCGATGTCGAGGTCGCAGTCCCATTCCGCGAATTCGAACACAGAGCGGATCGCGTCTTCGCCCTTGTCCGTCTTCAGCGAAATCTTCCAGGAGAAGTAGGCAGCCTCCGGATTCATCCGGTCGAGCGGCGGCATGCCATCCATATCGCAGTGAATGCTCATCTCACCGAGCCGCGACAGGTCGCGCAGAAGCAGCGTCGCATCATTGCCCTTGGCATAAAGCTCGGATTTCGGGCTGAAGACGATCTCGTAGCAGGTCGCCTCGATCAGGGCCGGTTCGTCCGCCTCGAAATCCTCGAAGGAAAAGGCGACGGGCTGAAAGCCTTCCTCATTGACTGGGGTCGCGGCAATGGGCGCGGGAGCTGCAGCCTTGGGCGCCGGCTCGGCAGCCGACGCCTGCGGCAGCTCGCCATTCGCCAGCGCTTCGAGTTCCTTGATCAGTTGGCGGCTGCGGGCCTCATCGACGCTGCCGCCGTCGCGGGCAGCATTGGTGAGGTCAGCGAGCACGTCCGCCGACTTCAGCATGACCTTCAGAACGTCCTGATTGGGCTCCAGCCTGTTGGATCGAACGCAATCGAGCGTCGTCTCGAACACATGCGCGAACGACACGAGATCATCCAGCCCGAACGCGCCGGCGCCCCCCTTGATGGAGTGCACCGCTCGAAAGACGGCGTTGACCGTTTCCGGATCACGATCGCCGTCGTTGAGCTTCATGAGACCCGACTCCAGTTCCGCGAGTTGCTCCTCGCATTCCTGGAAGAAAATCTCTTTGATTTCGTTCATATCCATTGGAGGCTGTCCTCGGATTTCAGGCCGTTACGCGCTCGATCGCATCGATCAGCTTGGTCGGGTCGAACGGTTTGACGATCCAGCCGGTGGCACCTGCCTGCCGCGCACGGTTCTTCTTTTCGGCATCACTCTCCGTGGTCAGCACGAGGATCGGCACGGCGCGGTAGCGGTCGTTCTTGCGCACGCCCTCGATGAAACCGAAGCCGTCGAGACGCGGCATGTTGATGTCGGTGACGATGACGTCCGGATTGGCTTCCTCGAGGACCTCGAGGCCTTCGACGCCGTCCTCGGCCTGGATCGTTTCGAATCCGGCATTGTTGAGCGTGACGAGAAGCATGTTCCGGATCGTCCGGGAGTCGTCGACAGTCAGAACTCTCTTCTTCATTTCTCAAATCTCCTTTGCCATCAGGGGATCGATGTCCACGCCGATGAGCTGTGTCGTTTTAACGAAGGCGTCCGACACCTTTGCAAAGGTGAAAGACAGCTGCTGCTCTTCCCAATTTTTTGCGCCGGCGACCAGCACCTGAACGCAGAGCGCTCCGATCCGCTCGACAGCGGAGGCGTCGATAGCGACCGCGCTGCCTTTCAGCGCCAGCAGCTTTTCATGCAGCGCCGTCGCCTCATTCAGATCGAGCACAGGAGCGAGCCTGAGCGTCTTCTGAGCGGTCTTCTTGCTGGCCATTCCGGTTTCCTCGCCTGCCTGCTTTAAAATGCCCAAGGTTAGTAGCGCCGTCCCACGACATGCCGCTCCGAGACAGCACCCTCGTCGAACAGAGCGCCCGCGTCGTCGTCGCCGGCCTGCGCCGCCGCGTGCTGCGGTGCGCGCGGGAGTACCGGGCTGCGCGTCGCCGCAGCGCGTGCCGCCTGATGCCGTTCGAGACGGAATCTGCGGATCGCCTGCCCGAGTTGCTCGATGATCCCATGAAGGTCGCCCGACGAACTCGCCGCGCTATCCGCCAGCGCCGCGCTTTGCTGCATCGCTTGCGAGATACCGCCGATTTCGGTGGTGGCGGTACGAAGATCGCTCACCTGATCTTCGGCTTGGCGGGCGATGCCCGAGACGGCCGCGTTGATGGAAATCACCTGCTCCACGATGCTGCTGATCGCATCCTGGGTCCGGCCGACCATCTCGACGCCGGCCTCGACCTGGGCCTTGGTTCCGGTAACAAGCTGCTTGATCTCGCGTGCCGCCTCGCCGGAGCGCTGAGCAAGTGCGCGGACCTCTTGGGCGACCACCGCGAAGCCGCGGCCACTCTCGCCGGCGCGCGCCGCCTCGATGCCGGCGTTGAGAGCCAGCAGATTGGTCTGGAAGGCAATCTCGTCGATCACGCCGATGATCTGACCGATCTTTTCGGCCGACGCCTCGATGTCCGCCATGGCCGAAATCGCCTGACCGGCAATCTCACCGCTCCGCTCGACAGCAATGCGCGTCTCGTTCGCCCTCGCCTCGGTTTCACCGATGCGGGCCGAACCGGTTTGCATGCGTTCGGTCATGCCGCCGAGCGTCGCCGCCTGACGCGAAAGTGCCTCGGCTTCACCTCCAGCCCTGCCGGAGAATTCAGCCGCGCGGGCGTGCAGATCCGAGATCATCGCTTCTGCCGCTGCGCTGCGCTCGTCTGCGGATTGCAGGGCCGCCTGAATCTGATCCAGGGACGCATTGAGGCGTGTGACGATTGGTTGATATGCATCCGAAGCGCCTTCCGGCAGTCGGGCAGCAAGATCACCGTCACCAAGAGCCTGCAGAAAGTTTGCGAAAAGATCGCTGACTTCCGTCTCGTCGTCCCGGCGCTGCTCGGCGAGTTGCCGCTGATGCTGCTGCCTGAGCGCGTTGAAACGCAGCGACACCGCGATCTCGGTGTCGACGAAGGTGGTGCGCACGAGCGCGGCGACGAGATTGCATAGTTCCTTCTTCCGCGCCTTGCCGAAGGGAAGGAGTGAGTTCGGCCACGCATCCTCGATGAGGCCGGTCAACAGATGCTCCAGCACGACCGCGTGACTTGCGACCTGCCAGCGCGGGTCTAGCCCCATGCGGCCTTCGGTATCGGCCAACACTTTCACGCGCTCCGCATAGAGCCCGTCGAAGCGGGCGTCGGTCAGCACATTCCAATGCGACGATTGCAGATCGTGCAGGCGATCGAGCTGACGATCACTATCGAAGTGGCTGGCGGCGTAGGTCTGGAACCGATGGAAGAGGTCCCGAAGCGCAAGGTCGATGCGTGGCGAAAGGCTCTCGCGATGTTGGCGCAGCAGCGCGCAGCCGTCTTCGTCGAGCCCGGAAAAGCGCAGGCGCTCAAGCAAGCTGCCTGCTTGGCCCTTTCTTGCCTGTTCTGACGCGTCCTGCCTCACACTAATCCCCGGCTACTGCAATCGAAACTCGCCTGGGGAGGTCCGGCCAGCCAAACGGCCGTCGGTGGTCACGCCCGATCGATGCGATCAGCGCGCCGCAGCGTCTGCCATCGTCCATCCCGCAAGTAATTTCGGTGAAGAATAGATACCGGACCGGAACCGGTACGGCGGTGCGGCGTCATGCCTTGAGGAGAACCTGAGACTTTCCCATTCCGACGTGTGCGACCATGTTTATGGTTAATTCGTTGCTTGAAAGTTAACGCTTCCTGGCCCGTAATCGGAATCGCTAAAATTCGCGGAGAACTTGTAGGCCGTCGCTTTTGCAATGCAACGGGCGGTATATTCGATCAAAACAACAACAGGTTTTCAATCACAAGAGTTTAGAATTGTGCTTCTACTTGCCATAGCGTATCGAAGCGAAAGTGGAAAAGGCGCAGACCGCCGGCAGTAACTTTCACACGGGCTGGGCGGCATCATGATGGTGCGCCGACGGGAAATGAACAATGATTGTTCTTGGAATAGGCGCCGCCATCACTGCAATCCTGACAATGACGGCAATTTCGATCGTCATCAATCTTGAACATAACCGGTCGCTAAACCGGACCGCCGTTTTCTGATCGATTTGTTGCAACGCAGCCGCTCTACTTCGCGTTACATCACATTACATTGGGTAGATGTTAGGCCTCGGCTACGCGCTTTACGTGCGCCGCAGTGAGCGCGCGCCATTCCTCAGCATAGTCCGCATAGCCATCCGAGACGCTACACGTGAAGCGCTCCGCTCCGGTGTGGACACGAATGCCGGTCACGAGACAGGCCGCACCAAGGCTGGTCCCGGTGGCACTGTGACTGTCGGCAAGGATCTCTCTGCCCGTGGCCGCAGCAAGCATCCGCAAATAGGCGGCGTTGGCGGCGAAGGGCCCTTCGACGACGATCTCTCCCCTTGCTCCGATGAGATCAAGGCATGTCGTCGTCATCAGGGCGAGATGAAAGGAAACGACGGCAAGCCGCTCAGCCGGAGCAAGCGCTCTTTCGTCGGTCGTCCAGCGCGCGGTGGCCCAAGGGAAAGGGCCGGAGCCGACAGGCACCGACGGCAGCAGCATGTGGCGCGCAGCCAAGACCTTGCTTTCCACCTCCAGCGAACCGATGGGTGGTTTCTCCCCGACAAGCGTCGAGAAGGCGCGGCCACCCATGAAACGGGCCGAGGGTACCAGATCGCCGAGTGCGTTGACGTTGATCAGCGTGTCACGTTTCTCGTCGAGATCCACCCTGTCGCCGCCGACCGAGAGGATGACGACCCAGGTTCCGGTCGAGACGACCGAAAACGGCGCGCTGCGGGTCAGCAGATGCGGCAGTAGCGAGGCGTTGGAGTCGTGGATCCCGCAATAGACTGGCAGATTTTGCGGCAGGCCCGTTTCATCGGCCAGCTGTTGCAACAACCCGCCAAGCACGTCGCTCGCCTTGCGAACGGGCGCGAAGAGTTTGCGCCAGCCGAGTGCCTCGACCATCGAGGAAAACGCCGCGGCTTTGGGATTCCAAAGGTCGGTGTGGCAGCCGAGCGAAGTCAATTCATTCGCTCTTACGCCGGTCAGCCGGTAGGACCAGTACTGCGCATAAGTGAGGATCGTCGTGACCTTCGCGAAGTGCTGCGGAAACGTACGCTCCTGCCAGAAGAGCTGCGCACCGACATTCAGGCCCATCGGCAGGCGCGCTGAACCGGTCTCCGAGAACGGCGCACGAACACGGTCATAGTCCTCCGCGAGCGCGTCCGGCCCGGCGAACTCGTAATCGAGAACGGGCAGGGCGAGATCGCCGGCGTCGTCAAGCAGCACGGCGGTGGCGCCGTGCGTGGTAACCGATATGGCGTCCACCCTGTGCTCGCGATTAAGTGCAGCGAGGCTATCGAGAATGAAGCGCCAGAGACGGTCGATATCGAAGTGCGGGTAAGGACCGCCATTGACCACGCCGTTGCCCGTCTTGCGCACGGCGATTTCCTCGAACCGGTCGAGATCGACCAGCGCGACCTTGGCGTTCGTCTTGCCTATGTCGATGACAGCGACCGTCTTCATCGTCAGCTCAGATGGAAAACGGTCTTCAGCGGCATGGCCACGGGCTCGTTGTCCGCATGCGTCTCCATAATATCGGCCATGTAGGCCCACCATTTCCGCATGACCGGGTGCGAGGGAAGCTCCGCCATCCCGTGCGTATCGGTCCGCCAGAGCACGCCGAAAAGCAGATTGGTCTCTTCATCGAAATGGATCGAATAGTCGGAAATTCCCGCTTCCTTGAGCAGGACCACCAGTTCGGGCCAGATCGCGTCGTGGCGCGCCTTGTATTCGGCGGCCATTCCTGGATTGAGCCGCATGCGGAAGGCATACTTTTCCATGGATTGAACCTCAATGCGCGAGACGGCGGCGGGCACGCTGCCAAAGGATCGGCAGGGCGATGACCGAGATCAGCAGCAGGCCGATGAAGATCGACATAACGATGCCGGGCACGTTCAGGAGGCCGAAGCCGAATGTGACCATACCCATGATCAACGCCGCCAGCACGACGCCGGGAATGGTGCCCGAGCCGCCGAGGATGTTGACGCCACCGAGCACCACCATGGTCACCACCTCGAGTTCCCAGCCGAGCGCGATTGAGGGGCGGGTGGAGCCGAGACGCGAGGTGAGGCAGACGGAGGCGAGCCCTGCCATCAGGCCGGTCAGCAGGAAGAGCATGAACTTCACCCGCGCGACGCGGACGCCGGAGAACAACGCCGCCGTCTGGTTGTTGCCGATCGCATAGACGGCGCGGCCGAAATTCGTTTTGTGCAAGAGCACGCCGTAGACGACTGCGAGCACGACGAACAAGGTGAACTCGAAAGAGAAGACCCACCAGACATAGCCCTGCCCGAACCAGGCGAAGCTTTCGGGATAGCCGGTAAAGGCCTGGTCGCCGAGGACGATGAAGGAGAGCCCGCGGAAGAGGCTCATCGTACCGATTGTCACCACGATCGACGGCAGGCCGAGGCCGGTGATCAGTAGCCCGTTGACCATGCCGCAGATGAGCCCGACGCCAAGGCCGATCGCGACAAGCGCCGGGGTATCGACGCCCAATTGCACAGCGTAGCCCATTGCCGTCGAGGCAAGCGCGATGATCGAGGCGACCGAAAGATCGATCTCGCCGGAGATGATGACGAGCGCCATGGCGAAGGCAATCATCGCCTTCTCAGTGAAATTGAACGTGGCGTCGGAGAGGTTCCACGGATCGAGGAAATAGGGCGACGCCAGTGAATTGCCGAGAAAGATCGCGACCGCGACGGCAAGCAGCAGACTTTCCCAGCTCTTCAGGATGCGAGCACCGCGGCCCTGCAGCCGGTCTGGAATGTTGCGGGGAGAAAGGTGGGCGTCCGTCATCAGACCGCCTCCGCTTTTCTAAGAATGACACGGCCCTTGCGCCTCTCGGCACGGGCGTTGACGGCGACCGCGATGACGATGACCGTTCCGGAAATCGCCATCTGCGCGAAGGGCGAGATGTTGATGACGGGCAGTGCGTTCTTGATCACGCCAAGGAACAGCGCGCCGAGCACGGCGCCTGCCACCGAGCCGATGCCGCCGGCAATCGAAATGCCGCCGATGACGCAGGCCGCGATGATATCGAGCTCGAAGCCCGCGGCGATGTCGACATAGGCGACCGCATAGCGCGACACCCAGAGATAACCGGAAAGGCCGGCGAGCGTGCCCGAGAGGCAATAGGCGAAGAAGCGCGTGCGGCCGACATCGATGCCCGTATAGACGGCCGCGTGCGGATTGCCGCCGACCGCATAGAAGGCACGACCGATCGGGGTCCGACTCATCACCAGGAACATCAGCGCAATCATCAGGAGCGA